>JAUSII010000008.1 GCA_030648035.1 Deltaproteobacteria bacterium
GTCTGCGCAGGCCCGCCACTCCCCTCGGGGGATTTTAAACTTGGCGGGCCGAGGAAGCGAAGTGCTGATTTTGGGGGCCTCCCCAAAATCTATAACGTCTTTTTTAGCCAACACGCGGGAGCTTTTGCCGGTGTCTGTTCCCTATAAGATTAATTTTCTTTTTAGAATTTTGTTTGTGTTTGCTCTACAATAATGCTTTAAGCGGCAACCCTTTATGAAAGAGATGCTAAACAACCCGAAGATACGCAATATCGCGATCATTGCCCACGTCGATCATGGCAAGACGACGCTTGTCGATTTTATGCTGCGCCAGAGCGGCCTGTTTCGTGACAACCAGAACACTGGTGACCGGATGATGGATAGCATGGATCTGGAGCGTGAACGCGGTATCACTATTGCCTCCAAAAACTGCTCTGTCCAGTGGAAGGGGATCAAAATTAACATTATCGATACTCCGGGCCACGCCGATTTTGGTGGCGAGGTGGAGCGTGGTTTGAAAATGGTGGATGGCGCCATTCTGCTGGTTGATTCCTCTGAAGGTCCTTTGCCCCAGACCCGTTTTGTTTTGAAAAAGGCCCTCGAAGCCCATCTCAAAATTATTGTCTTGATCAATAAAATCGATCGCAAAGATGCCAGACCCGAAGAAGTTTTGAATGAAATTTTTGATCTCTTCATCGATCTTGGGGCGGATGACAAACAGATCGATTTTCCGGTTCTCTATGCCATTGGCCGGGAGGGGATTTCGCAGAATACCCTAGAGGAAAAAGGGACCGATCTGGCCCCGCTGTTTGATAAAATTGTGGAGGCTTTTCCCGGGCCCTCTTTTGATCCTGCAGAGCCGTTCCAGATGCTGGTTTCCAATCTCTCCTATTCCGATTATATGGGCCGCCTTGCGGTTGGAAGAATTTTTCACGGCAGTGTCCATAATAATGAAAATCTGGTCTGCATCGGACACGAGGGAATCCCGAAACCGTTGAAGGTGACCAAACTGCAATCGTTTCAGGGAATCAAAGTGGCGGAGATTGAGGCGGCGGAGCCCGGCGAGATCATCATCCTCTCCGGCATCGAAGATGTGGAAATTGGTGATACCGTTTGTGCCCAGAGTGCGCCCAAGGCCTTGAAGAGAATTGTTGTCGATGAGCCGACTGTTTTCATGCAGTTTCTTGTCAACAATTCCCCTTTTGTGGGGCAGGAGGGGGAATATGTACAGTCACGCAAGATTCTGGAGCGGCTTCATAAAGAGACTCTCCATAACGTCGCCCTTAGGCTGGAGACCGATGCGAAATCGGAAGGATTCATTGTCAAGGGGCGCGGCGAGTTTCAGATGGCCATCCTGGTTGAGACAATGCGTCGGGAAGGTTTCGAGCTTTGCGTCGGCAGGCCCCAGATTATCTTCAAAGAAAAAGACGGCAAAAAAACAGAACCGATAGAACATCTTTTCATCGATTGCGGCGAGGAATTTACCGGTGTCGTCACTGCCAAGCTCGCCGCTCGCAAAGGGCGGATGCTCAACCTTGTCAATCATGGCACAGGTCGTGTGCGGTTGGAATTTTCGGTTCCCGCGCGTGGCTTGATTGGTTATCGGACCGAATTTTTGACCGATACCAAAGGGACCGGCATCATGAATTCCTACCTGCTGGGATATGAAGAATATCGCGGCGATATTATCAATCGCGTTACCGGATCGCTTGTTTGCGACAGGCAGGGCGAGACGGTTTCCTACGGATTGTTTCATCTGGAACCGCGCGGCACACTGTTTGTTGGCCCGGGCTTGCGCGTGTATGAGGGGATGATCGTCGGTGAACACAACCGCGACAACGATCTCAATATCAACCCCTGCAAAGAGAAAAAACTCTCCAACATGCGTGCCGCAGGCAAAGATGAAAACATCATTTTAACGCCGCCGGCGCCGATGACGCTGGAAAAATCAATCGATTTTATTCGTAATGATGAACTGGTCGAGATCACTCCAAAGAGTATCCGCCTCAGAAAAACTCTCCTCTCCGCCATGCAGAGACACACCACCAACCGATAGTTGCAGGAATACAAAAAAAATGGGATAACCCCCGACTCATGTTTTCAAAAATCGCCAGTTGGCTCGTAAATTCTCTGTTCACGGGCGGAAAAATTCGCTGGAAGACGGTGGCGGCTTTTTTTCTCGTTTTTGTCGGCCCGTTCGCGTTATTGGCCGTCTTCAGTTACATCAACATCTATAAAAATTTGACTGGATATACACTCGCCCGAAGAACTTCTGTCGCCTATCTGGCCGCAACCACACTGGAAGGAAGGCTCAACCAGCTCAAGGAAGTGGGGGTGACCGTCTCCAAACGCGGTTCTCTTCCAATCCTGATGGAGCAAAAAAAATGGGGAGAGGCGGTCAAAAGCCTTGGGAATGTGATCCAGGAATTTCCCTTTGTGAAAGAGATCCTGCTTGCCGATCCCACGGGCAAACCGATGGCCGCCCTGGGGGGTTCCATAAACGCCATGGGTGAAACCATTTTGGTGCATCCTCAACCCTATATTTCTGAAATTTACCAATCTGTTGTCGCCGTCTCCATCCCGGTGCAAAAAATGGGGGGTGGCGGAACCGTGGGCGTTCTTGTTTTGCAGGTCGGTATCGATACACTCATCGACTGGGTAAGAGAGATGGAAGTGGGACAAATGGGCTTTGTCTATTTTATCGATAAAAAAGGGAATGCCATCGTCAATCCAAATTATGCACCAGAAGCAAAAGTGGCCGATTATTCCAAGCTCCCGATTATACAGAAACTGCTTCAAAAAAATCGCGGTGTGGAATTGCTCTATCAGCCCACCACACAAGAGGAGAGGTTGGCCGCTTTCGAGCCGGTGCGGGGTCACGATTGGGGGGTGATGGTGCAAGAGCCCTCCACCACCGCCTTTGCAGAGCGCAATGCCAGTTTGCGGGCTATTATGATCGTTTATGTCCTGATTTTTGGTTTCACGATTCTGGTCCTCTCGTTTATTTTACGGGCGCTGGTGGAACACAAAAAGGCGGAAGAGATGCGGGAACAGTTGATCCATGTCATCACGCATGAACTTCGTTCTCCAGTGGCCACCGTAAAGGCGGCTATCAGCAATATGAAAGACGGGATTGTTGGGCCGATGAATCCGAAGCAGATGGAGATGCTCAACATTGCCAATCGCAACATCGATCGTCTCACCAAAATTATCTCCGATCTTCTCGATATTGGCAGATTTGAGTCGGGCAAGGCAGAGATGCATTTGCAAAATGTCCCTTTGAAACCACTTGTGAAAGAGGTCACGGAAAATGTGAAGTTGGAGATGCAGAACCGCCAGATCGTTTTGAAAAATGGTTCCATGCCCGACGGGCTGTCTGTTTATGGCGATCCCGACATGATTCTGCAACTGCTAAACAATCTGATGGATAATGCCGTTCGTTTTGCCCGGAGTGAGGTGGTGGTGGATGTCCGGCCTTTGGGGAATGCGGTGCAAGTCGATGTGAAAGATGACGGGCCAGGCATCCCTAAGGCCAGAATGGGAGAGTTGTTCAACAAATTTGTGCAGGTCAACCGTCCCACCGGAGGGAGTCAATACAAGGGGACGGGTCTGGGGCTTGCCATCTGCAAACAGATTCTAAAACTGCAGGGCGGTAAAATTTGGGTCCATAGTGAGGAGGGGAAGGGGACTACGTTTCACTTTACTCTGCCTGCGGCTGGGCAAGTCCGCTGACGGAATCTTTCAAAATGTTTCTCCACAGTTCCCGGGTTTGCAGAAATTCTCGTTTGGCCTTTTTCATTTCGGTGCGGAGTTCAGCCATTTTCACATATAACTTTTCCTGTTTGGTTTTCTGATACTCCTGCTTCATCACACAGAAACGAATATAGGCCTCCTCGCATTTGGTGCGGACCGCCAATAGGCGTTCCATGGGGATATTTGGACTCTTCCTTTTTAATCGCAACAATTCCATTTCGAGTCTGCTTTTGAGAATGCGCGGCTCCGGAGTGCGGCGAAGATTTTTTGTCTGACCGATCCAGGAGAGGGCGGTGATCATCCATTTGGAAGGATCCCAGTGCCAGGAACGGATTCCGTTGCGAAAGTCGGTGGGAAAGCTGTGATGAAAATTGTGGTATCCCTCGCCATAAGTAAGAAAGGAGAGAATCCAGCTGTCTCTGGAAGAATCTTTTTCGGAGTAGGGCTGACGGCCGATGAAATGACAGAAGGAGTTGATGGAAAAGGTGAGATGATGGTTCATCACCACTCTTGCGAATCCGGCCAGAAAAAAACCGCCCAGCCAATCACCCCAAAGAAAGGCGATGCCTGCTGGCAGAAAAAGACCGGTCACCACCGCCAGCGGGAGATAAAAACGATGCTGAAAACGGACCAGCGGATCTGCCAGAAGGTCGGGGACGTTTTCATAATTCGGGACCTCATCTTCTTTATACAGAATCCATCCTATGTGCGCATGCCAGAAGCCTTTTGTGATGCTGTAAGGGTCGGGATCTTTGTCGACGAACTGATGATGACGACGATGGTCCGAGCACCACTTGAGGGCCGAATTTTGAAACGTGATCGCGCCGAGGAGAAGCAGAACGAGCCTCACCGGCCAGGCCGCCTCATAACTTTTGTGCGAAAGAAGGCGGTGATAACCGGCGGTGATCCCCAACCCGGAAAGCATGGCCAAGCTAAACGCCAAAATCCAGGTGGCCCAGTGAATCTCATTAAACCAGATCAGGGAGCCGACACCGACAATGGCGACGACCGGTGACAGGGTGAGAAAGAGGGTGTTCATCCAATTGATTTTCTTTTTCATGAGGGTGTGATTTTATTCTCATATGAAGGGCCAGTGCAAGATAAAATATGCTGTAATTCTTCAAAGTTTTTGACCCGCACTGCGGCGGCGCGCAGGAGAGAGGCATCGGAGAAGTGCCGAAGGTAGGCGATGAGGTGTTTGTTGAGATGACGAAAACCTTTGTCTCCCCGACTTTGTTTGAAATAGATTGCGTGCTCCAATGCTGTTTTTATACGGACTTCCCGGCCGATATCAAACGGCATTTTGTTTTTAAAAACCCACGGATTGCCGATGGCGCTCCGGCCGATCAACACCCCATCGACACCGCTGTTTTCAATGGCGCGTCTCCCTTCTTCAAGCGTCTGCAGGTCACCATTGCCCATCACCAGAGTTGGCGTCTGATGAATTATTTTTGCGGCCCGGGCGATGGCATCCCAATCGGCGGCGCCAGAATACATCTGTTTCAATGTTCTGCCGTGGATCGAGATCAGTGCTGGTTGCTCGGTGAGCAATGTTTCCACCCAGTTTTCAATCACGACCGAATCGTATCCGATGCGTGTTTTGACCGACCAGGGGATTATTTTTTTTAAGACAGGATTTGCGATGCCGGTCCTTTTGAGATTCATACGGCCAACCACTTCGCACAGGTTTTGTGAAAGAGCCAATTTTTCCAAAGTCTGGCCGCCAGCCCAGTCTTGAATGCCTTGTCGCACCGCCCGGATGATTTCCAGCGCCAGGTCGGGAACCGTAATCAATTTGGCGCCGCAATTTCTTTTGACGACTGCCTTGGAGGGGCAACCCATATTGATGTCGACCCCGTCAAAGCCCAGCTCGCAGACGACATGCGTCGCTTTATAAAAATCGTCGGGGGTGGCGCCATAAATCTGCGCAACAATGGGGCGTTCGATTTCGCTGTATTCGAAATCCTGCAAAATTCTTTCCGGTGCATGGAAAAGTCCTTCAACGGTGGTGAATTCGGTGAAGACGACATCGGGTTTTCCGTGAAGCGCGGTGATATAACGATAGGCAAAGTCGGTTACGCCGTCCATGGGCGAAAGTGCCATGATCGGTTTCGAAAGCCGTTCCCAAAAACCCAAAAAAGTCTGGACCATGCGGGGCTTATAGGGCAAAAGGGGTCCTGGAAACAATATTTTTATGAAATTATATCTGGCTTCCACATCCCCCCGGCGCAAAGAATTGTTGACTACATTGGGCATCCCTTTTGAGGTGATCGCGCCGCATTACGAAGAAATCCTGCGCAACAAGCTGGCCAAAGAGGAGGCACTCTATTTTGCCGAACAGAAAGCCCTCTCGGTGGCCCAAGAATGTCCCGACGCTCTGGTGCTTTCCAGCGATACCCTCATTGATTGCGAGGGCGAAGTTTTTGGAAAACCGCGCAGTGAAAAAGAGGCGCGGCGGATGATTCTGCGGCTTTCGGAGAACACCCACGATGTTTTTACGGCAGTGGTGCTTTTAAATACCCGGACCGGAGAGATGCAAAAACATGTCGAACAGGTCGAAATTCTTTTTTATCCCCTGCACTACACACTGATGGATGAATATATTGAAAGCGGGGAGTGGGAGGGAAAAGCCGGTGCCTATGCGGTGCAGGGGATGGCCAAGTCTTTTGTCCGCCGCATGGTCGGTGATCTCAACGCGGTGATCGGTCTGCCGCTGGAACCGTTGAAAAAGTGGCTTCAGAGTGGAGATCTTGTATGAAACAGCAACCCATTTTTTTTCCAAAAATTCTTTCCACTCTTCGCAACTATTCTTTAAGCACTTTTTGGGGGGATCTGTCGGGCGGCGTGATTGTGGGTATTGTGGCTCTCCCTTTGGCGATTGCCTTTGCCATTGCATCGGGTGTCACTCCGGAGAGGGGTTTGACCACGGCAATCATCGCCGGTCTGCTCATTTCTCTATTGGGCGGCTCGCGGGTGCAAATAGGCGGGCCGACCGGCGCTTTCGTCATCATCGTTTATAATATTGTGGAGCGCTACGGGATCGACGGGCTGATTGTGGCCACGATCATGGCCGGTGTGATGCTGGTGCTGATGGGGGTCTTAAGGCTGGGAAGCATCATCAAGTTCATCCCGTATCCGATGACAGTCGGTTTCACCGCCGGTATTGCGGTGGTGATTTTTTCCTCACAGTTGAAAGATTTTTTTGGTTTCCAGATGGGAGCGCTTCCGGCCGATTTTGTTGAAAAATGGGGGAGTTATTTTCATGCGTTTCATACACTCGATGTCACCACGTTTGGTTTATCGGTGGCGTCTCTTCTTATTCTGGTCCTCTGGCCCAAAATCAGCCGAAAAATTCCGGGCTCGATCATCGCGATTCTGTTTGTGACGGCGGTGGCCCAGTTTTTTCATATTCCTGTGGAAACGATCGGCTCGCGTTTTGGAGTTCTCCCCTCACACTTTTCGCTTCCGGTCTGGCCGCATGTCGGCTTGGCTGAATTAAAACTCCTTATCGGACCGGCCTTCACTATCGCCATGCTGGGCTCCATTGAATCTCTCTTGTCGGCCACTGTGGCGGACGGGATGATCGAGGGACGCACCCGCTCCAACACCGAGCTGATTGCGCAAGGGATCGCCAATATTGTGTCCCCGTTGTTTGGCGGTATTCCCGCGACGGGGGCGATTGCGCGCACGGCAACAAATGTCAAAAACGGCGGGCGCACACCGGTGGCGGGCATCATCCATGCGGCAGTGCTTCTGCTGATCGTCCTTGTTTTTGGGGCTTGGGTTCGCTTCATTCCAATGTGTGTGCTGTCTGCGATTTTGATCGTGGTCTCGTGGCACATGAGCGAGAGGCACGCCTTCAAGGCTCTTTTGAGAGCCCCCAAAATGGATGTGGTCGTTCTGCTGGCCACTTTTTTTCTCACCATTTTTGTCGATCTCACCGTGGCTGTCGAAATCGGTCTGCTCCTGTCGGTCTTTTTGTTCATGAAGCGGATGACCGATGTGACGAATGTTCGGCAGATCACTCTTGAGTTACAGAATGGAAAAGGGGAGACGGAACTGCGTGACGAGGCGGACTCCACAAGCCGTCGGCAAATCCCTCCGGGCGTTGCCGTTTATGAAGCGGAAGGGGCGTTCTTTTTTGGTGTGGCGGAAATGTTGCGCGATACGCTCGACATCGGCAAAAATCCTCCCAAGGTGATTTTGTTAAGAATGCGGCATGTGCTGGCGCTCGACGCGACCGGAATTCGGGCCCTGACCGATCTGCGGCGGACGTGCAAAAAAATGGGGACCCTGCTGATTCTGGCGGGTGTTCAGGCCCAACCTCTGCAGGCTCTGGAACGTTCCGGAGAATTGGAAAAATTCGGGCGTGAAAACGTCCTGAAAAATTTTGACCAAGCCCTCCGCCATGCGGGCGAGTGTGCGACTTAAGCTCTTTAAGCCACTTTTTCTTTGTCGTGTTTCGTGATGAATTTTTTAATGTCTTCGATGTGCTCCATCATCAATTTGGCTTTCTTGACGCCGAAGGTGAAGGGATAGCGATCCTCTTCGTTGTTCTTCAATGTTAGCACCGGGTTGCCCTTGTATTCCGACTCTTCTGCGATCGACATAATGTCTCCTTTGTTTTGTTGGGGCGGGTCTATACTTGATCCGCAATTTTAGCGCAAGTATACTCCTCGAGGTTTGTCATTGCGAGCGCAGCGAAGCAATCCCGGTGATCAGCGGGATTGCCACGGCCCCTTCGGGGCCTCGCAATGACACCGACTCTCTTATGGAAAGTTTAAATTTCATACAGGATCTGGCTGTCGTGATGCTCGTTGCCGGTCTGGTGACGCTCCTCTTTCGCCGTTTAAAACAGCCGGTGGTGCTGGGATATATCATCGCCGGTTTTATTTTGGGCCCCCATACCCCCCCATTTTCCCTTATAAAAAATGAGGAGAGTATCCATACCCTCTCGGACTTAGGGATTATTTTTCTGATGTTCAGTCTTGGGCTCCACTTCAGCCTTCGCCGGATAAAACAGGTGGGATTGTCTTCCCTGATTGCCGCCGTGATCGAAATTATTTTCATGGTTGTGATCGGATATGGTTTGGGGCGCTATTTTCAGTGGAGTGAAATTGATTCCATTTTTCTGGGGGCCATTCTTGCCATTTCGTCGACCACCATTATCGTCAAGGTATTGCATGACATGGACCTGACCCGCGAAAAATTTGCCGAACTGATTTTTGGTATTCTCGTCATGGAAGATATTCTGGCGATAGCGCTCATTGCCCTTTTGTCTTCCATCGCCCTGACCGGGACTCTTCAAATTGAGCCTGTGGTGGATACACTGGGCCGGTTGGGAATGTTTCTGACGGTCACCATGGTGCTGGGACTGTTGGGCGTTCCCTTTCTTCTGAAATATGTGGCCCGTTTTAAAAGCAACGAGACGCTGTTGATTATTGTTCTGGCGCTCTGTTTCGGTGTCTCTCTTCTGGCGATCAAGCTTGGTTTCAGCATGGCGCTCGGGGCTTTTTTGATCGGCGTTGTCATTGCTGAGGTCCGCACCATCGGCAAGATCGATCATCTGGTGGAGCCAATTCGGGATATGTTCAGCGCCATTTTTTTTGTGACAGTAGGGTTGATGATCGATCCGCAACTGCTGGCGCAATACATTGTTCCCATTACCGCCATTACGGTCGCGGTGATTGTGGGAAAAGTTTTGACCTGTTCTGTGGGCACTTTTGCGGCGGGGACCGATTTAAAAACTTCGATGCGCGTTGGCATGGGGCTGGCGCAGATCGGGGAATTTTCGTTCATCATTGCGGCGCTGGGGGATTCACTCGATGTCACGAGCCCGTTTTTGTATCCGATCGCGGTGACGGTTTCGGCAGTGACGACTCTCTGCACACCTTATCTCATTCGCAGTGCCGATCCGCTTGTCTCTTTGTTTGACCGGATCGCTCCCAAAGCATGGCTTAAAGGGATAGATCGTTATTCAAGATGGGTTCATTCCCTCTCGGAGAGGAACCGGCAAAATACTGCAAGACAAAAAATAATGGGACAAGTCTGGCATCTTCTTCTCGATCTGGTTTTGCTAACCGCCCTTTTCTTTGCAGCGGATTTTGTGGCCGAGCATGTAAATGTCTGGGGAGGAGATATCAATTTCTCGTGCTGGATCGCCGCGATGGTTTTGTCTCTTCCGCTGTTGGTCTCGATTTTAAAAAAACTCAACATGTTGGGAGGATGGGCCGCGAGTCTGTCTGGATTGATTGTTCTGGGAGGATGGATCCATATCATCAGCGCCACACTTTTTCCGAGCAGGGATATTGTGGTGGGTTCAGTGGTTGTGCTCGTGGGAATCACCGCCTTGTTGTGGAAACATTTTTCCAGAATCTATTCTCATGCGCAGAAATCTATCGAGACGACTATCAACCCGCAATATCATCAGATCAACAATGCCTTTTTGCATTTTGTGGAACAGGGGAAAGCGGGTGGTGTTCCGGTTATTTTTATCCACGGTTTTCCACTAGACCATACCATGTGGACACCGCAGTTAAAGGCTTTGCCGCCTTGGAGTTTTGGTGTGGCGTATGATGTGCGCGGGCTCGGGGAGAGTGAGATGGGTGTGGATCATTATACAATGGAGACGTATGCGGATGATCTGGTGGCGCTGATGGATTATTTGAAGTTGAAAAAATGTGTGATCTGCGGTTTGTCGATGGGAGGGTATATCGCTCTGCGCGCTGTGGAACGAAATCCTGAGCGGTTCATGGGCCTGGTTTTGTGTGACACCCGAAGTGAGGCCGACACATCTGAATCGCGAATCAAACGGGGGGAACAATTGAAACTGGTGCAGGAGAAAGGGGTCTCTGCCTTTGTGAAAGAATTTGCAAAATTATTTTATGATCCCAAAACACTCAGTAGTAATCCCAAACTGCCGGAGAGAATTTTGAAGCAGATGGAGGCCAGTTCTCCGAAAGGAATAGAGGGCGGTATTTTGGCACTCGCAGTGCGCAGTGATACCACCGAAGGATTATCCAAAATAAAAATACCGACACTCATTCTGGTGGGAGAGCACGATGCGCTGACACCGGTTGCCAATGCCAAATCACTGCACCAGAAAATAGCGGGCTCCGAACTCCATATTATTTCCGACGCCGGTCATTTGAGCAATCTTGAAAATTCGAAAGAGTTTAACCAACATCTTGTGGCATTTCTGGAGAAACATTTTCATGCATAAAAATTCCCTGGTCACCATTTTTCTCGTTGTCTTTATCGATCTTGTCGGCTTCGGAATGATCATCCCGATTTTGCCCTACTATGCCAAATCATTCGGCGCTTCGGCGACACTGCTCGGTGTTCTGATGATGTGCTATTCCGGCATGCAGTTTTTTTTCTCGCCGATGTGGGGCCGCCTCTCGGACCGCATCGGAAGACGCCCGGTTCTGTTGACCTGCATTCTGGGGATTGCCGGCTCGATGGTTTTGCTGGGATTTGCAACATCGCTGTTCTGGCTTTTTGCCGCGCGACTGTTGGCCGGTCTCTTCGGCGCCAATATTTCAGCCGCCACCGCCTATATTGCCGATGTTACCACCCCGGAAAACAGGGCGAAGGGGATGGGGATGATCGGCGCCGCGTTTGGTCTGGGGTTTCTTTTCGGGCCTGCCATTGGCGGGTTCTTGTCCCGTTTCGGTTTCGGGGCTGTCGCTTTTGCCGTGGCGGGGCTGGCCTTTTTCAATTTCTTGTTTGGCCTTTTTTTGTTGAAGGAGCCGTCATTGTCGACAGCCGTGCGTGCAGAGCATCGTCACCATTTCGACAAAAAAAAATGGCTCTCCATTTTGTCCGACCCCAAAACGGGGACTCCCATTATCCTGTTTTTTCTGGTGACGATCGGGTTTGCGCAGATGGAGACCACGTTCGCCCTGTTTTTGCTCGCCCGTTTTGGTCTCGATGCCCAGCATGCCGGTTATCTGTTGGCGGGGATGGCGGTGATCATGGTGCTGGTGCAGGGTGGCGGCATCGGGCGGCTCGTCAAAAAATTCGGTGAAACAAAACTGGTCTGGATCGGAACCTCTTTGATGGCGCTCGGCTTGACCGCGGCCAGTTTCAGTTTTCATCTCTCCTTTTTTGTGGCGGCGATGTTGATTCTGGCGCTCGGATACAGCATGACGAATCCCTCGCTCTCGAGTCTCGCCTCACGCGGGGCCGCAGGCGGCGCACAGGGGGCAACAATGGGAGTCTATCAATCAGCCGGCTCTCTCTCGCGCGTATTAGGTCCGCTGTTGGCAGGAATTCTTTTCGATCATCTCGGAATACAGGCTCCATTCTGGATGGCCTCCCTGTTTTTCATCGCCGCCTTGCTGATGTCCGTCGCGAAGAATCGTATGGAATAATTCTCGTATGAGCATCGACAAAAGCTGGGAGCGGAAAATATGATGCGCAACTCCCCACTACGCTTGGGGAGGCCCCCAAGCTCCGTTAGTTCCTCGGCCCGCCAAGTATAAAATCCCCCGAGGGGATTGGCGGGCCTGCGCAGTCGTTGCGCACCATATTTTCCGCTCCCAGCTTTTGAGCACGCGTTTTTTTGAACTATAAATTTTTAATTCGAAGTGTATGGCCAAAAGCTGAAAGTGGGCGGGAGAAAAAAGAGGTATGAGGCGGCCTGTCGGAGGCAATTTTACAAACGGGATATAAAGCCAAAATTGCCGAGACCGGAGCACCCATTTTGGGTCCGTCCCAAAATGAGGTACGTCCCCGAATACCCTTTTTTCTCCCGCCCACTTTCAGCTTTTGACGGTGTCTTTTTAAAAAGCAACTTTTCTGGGGGAGTGACGATAAGGGTTCCATGATTTCTTTTATTCCGGTGGCCGAAAATATTGGGGCTTTTTCTGTGGCACGCGCCCAGGTTGCGGCTGTTGCGCAATTGCCCGATCAAGATTCTGCACTTTATTCAAGGGGGTCTATCGATCATAGCGACCTTTTTTTGTCTTTGGGTGCCGGGGCTCTGTCTCTGGGGCTTGGGTCTTATGGGTTGATTAAGTCCTGTCGATTTGTCCGTCGCAAAATAAATATCGGTGGAATTCTGCAGATGGGTGCAGATGTTCGCAATTGCAGAATGAAACTGATGGCGTTTGAAGATCCTTTGGAAGTTCTGCAAATAGCCTCTCTCAATTCCAAACGCGGCAATACAGAAAAATTGTATCAGCAGACAAAAAATCAGCTGGCATGGTTGCGAGAAGCGGTTTTCACAATGAGATGGCAACAGTTTTTTATCACCAATCCGGATGCCCCCATCAAACTCAAACTTGCCAGAGAGGGTGGATCGGACAAAACAATAAGGCCGAGAGAGTTTTTGAAATCGTTCGATAAAAATTTTACAGAGGTGCAACAGGGATGGCAAAAACTTGTGGAGGCCAGTTCCATGGCCGCAATGCCGCCGCAGGAAGCCTTTTCTGAAGAGAGGCTCTATGCGATGCGGGCGCAATTAAGACAATGCGGGGCTTCTGTGACATATGTTGCCCTGCATCCGCTTTATGAAAACCCCCATTTGACGTGGGGTGTTCTGGAGACACTTCGTCAGAGTGATCCGGTGATGTATCTCGATCTGGTGAAAACGTATCGCGATGATGAAAATATATGGTTCACCAATGTCAGCCTCATCGGAATCTGGATCGACCGTATCGGAAAAATTGTGGCGCGTGTCGACCGGTTGAAGGCCCGGGGGATAACAGAAACAAAATGGGTTGAGGCGCTGGCAGAGGTAGAACAGCATATCCTTGGGTTTCGCGCCGTGCTTGCGAAGAGCAATGATATCGATTCTCTTTTTATTCAGGCCGAGCGGGTGGTGATTGCCTACCGGACTCTCCTCCGTTTGAAAAAAACAGGCCCCAAACAGCAAACAACTTTTTTTGAAGTCTGCCGATAATAGTAATGAGACTTGGTGAAGGGTGAAAATCCGAACCATGTCAAAGACTTCATCCAGAAAGAGTCGGTAATAGTGCCGACACCTTTCACAAAATTGGATGAAGAACCTGTAAGTAACTGGTCAGAATGGATTCATAATGTCGCAATTCCCTCTCCCCTTGTGGGAGAGGGTTAGGGAGAGGGGTTAAATGACAGCCCCCTATCCTCCTCCCATCAAGGGAAGGGGTGGACTTCATATTCACTGACCAATTACTGCCGATAAGACTAATATGGCGGGCGATATTCTTTTGATACCCGGTTTTCTCTCTGCACAATGGTGTGGTCCTGTTGCTGCGTTGGATGCCTGTGATGTATTGGCCGCCGTTTCCGCCTTGGAAACGGTGGAAGTTGCTGACGTGAAGAGTTCGACGGCTGCGGAAATTTTGCTGGCAAGGGCCAGAAGATTTTTGGACAAACCGATTATTCCGGTCTGGATGCTGCCCAATCAGGGCCGGTCAATATCGGCCTTTGCCCCGATGGCGCAAACCGATGGCATCGTTGCAGGCCGTGTTTCCAATCTGGTTGCCGGTGCTTTGATGATGGCTGGAGGCAGAAATGATGGGAAATGTGGGGACTCTTCCCCGCGTGTGAAGAATGCGACATTGGAAAAAGCACTGGAGACGCATGGGGGAAGTCGGGCCAAAAATCGAGTCCCTTATAATGGAATTAGGGCCAATGACTCCTCGTATCCTGATAAAGGAATTGTTGGTGGAAATGAAAATGACGATGGAATGTTTCATCATTCTATAAAAAATAGAGGTGGAGCCTATCTTGGAATCGGATCATCTCAAAATTACAAGCTTGCAGCCCATGCAAGATCTGAACTTGTATTCATGATTGATGTGGGTGAGAATGTTTATCTTTCGCATGTTGTTATGAAAGGTTTATTCCTCATTAGTAATTCAACTGAAGATTTACAACAGAACTACGATCACCTGAAAGGTGGCAACAAGAGTGACTTAGTTTTGAGAATCAAAGCCGTTCTGTCTGAAGAAGAATTTTCTCAAATTTCTGCTTTCATTAAAAGTGACGAGGACGTTGGCCATAAACCCCTTTCTCAAGATGAATTTTCACACCTTAGATATTTGTTCCAGAATAATAGAATCATTCCTGTCAGATCAAACCTGGATAATTCTCAAACATTTGCTCAAATAAGAACAGCTGTATCTGAGGCTGGATTAAAAATTGCAGTTGTCTATCTTACAAATGTCACAGAGCATGGGGATAGTTCTGATGTAAAAATAGATTATGATGTTTTTCGTAAAATGTTTGCTGACGATATTTTTAGTGATGATGGTATAGTTCTAAGAACTTCAATCAGAACACCTCATGGATGTGCGTCTGGCCTTTTCGGTTACCAAGTAATAAATCAACAAAATCATAGAAGGCTGATCTCGCAAGCCGACACCATGATGGATTACAATATGACATTCGTTGAAGCTGTATCGCGTCAATACCAAACAGATAATCCAACTGCTTCACGTTCAGAACCCTTTAAGATTACTCAGGCTGATATTCCACAAACATCAGTATCAAGTGAAGATATCAAAAATAAAATACTAGATTTTGCTCGGTATGCAGAAAAAGCTACTTCAGATCCAAAAGACAAGCGTAGTTACCATGACTACATGGTTTTTGCTTTGGGGAAACTAAAGAGTGTTGATTCCGCTTCGTATGATGGATTTGTATCAAATTATGTAAATTTACAACATCCATTGATTGCGGCATGTTATCTTGATCAGATTGCTGGCTCAGAAAATCAAAATTTAGGAAAAATCATTGGCAGGTTGCTAGATTTAAATGAAATCAACTCCATTACAGATAAAGATTCTAGGGATTCTCTCACCTTCAGTTTATCTAAACTTGGAAGAGGTGACACTACTCAAGCAATGATCGATTATATGATCCAGTACCCCCAAGACCGTGGCCACATATTAGTGGGCATTTCAATAAACCCAGCGGCCATGGACAGTCGCAGAATTTGCTTAGTTATTGATGCTATTATTGGTCAATTGCCAAACCGTACAAATAGAGATGATATTGGATGGAGAATGACAGCGACAGAAACCTTAAAAAAAATAGTTAACGGCCAAGATCAAGCCGTCTATTGGAAATTAATTTCACTTAGAAAGATGTTCGAAGAATTACAACCGATGAATTATCAATACAATCTTAGAGAGTTGGATGCCACCATAAGAGCATGTAATCCAGGAAAAAATCCAGATGGAGGACGGAATTGCGTTTGAAAAAAAATAGGCCCCAAACAGCAAGCAACTTTATTTAGAGATGGACGATAAAGGTTATAGACTTACACTGGAGGATAAAATGTTGAACGGAATAGGAAATATGGGCATGGCGGGCATGGTGGCCCAAACAAATTTGGTAACGGCGCAAACAACTGTGGCCACCAATTTGGCTCCGGATGTTTTTGCAGGCGTTGTTTCAAATGCGGGTGCCGATGTGTTACGCGCGCATGCGCGTGACGTGCGCCTTCCCCGTTTTGCTTCTGCCGCGGTGGCGGTCGCCATATTGACAAGGGCAAAAGAGGCTTTCGCTTTGCCCTATGACCCGATCGAAGGGGCCGATCTTTTTCGGCAAATAGGCTCTCCGATTGTTCTTGCAGGATCGCTTGTCGCGCTTGGAGGAGTGATTGCCTTGATCGGAAGTTCCCGGGTGAGTCTTCAAAATATATGGCGTGAACAAATAAAAAGTTATGAGGAAGAATTGGACGCGGCTTTGCAGATGATGAAAATATTTGAAGGGGAGGAATTTGGAACGAGGTTTTCCGAGATGGGCAAAAAAACGGGTAAAACATTGGACCTTTATAATCAGACCTACGACCAAATCGTCAGACTCTATCTCGGTCTGGAGGGGGCCAAGATTCAGATCCAAGAAGCCAAAAAAATGCTGGAAGAGGCCCGTTTTTGGAATGTGCGTCCTTTGGACAGGACCATCCGGCATCTGGAAAGTTCCTATGCGTTGCGTGTGGGGTTGTCCCAAAAACTGCCCCCGGCGTTTCGTTCTTTTAACGGAGCGACCCGCATGGAAAGTGTGGATGAGTTTTTGGATAAATTGTATGCCTCATTTGAAGAGGCAAGAGCGGGATGGGAGCGTCTGCATTCGTCCGTCGAAAAAGCCAGCGAGGATCCGAGTGTTCTTTTTCCCGATACCGTTTTTAGCCAATGGAATGAATGTTTGGCGAGTGCAGGGCTTCCCGACAAATGGATCAATGATCATCCGTTATTTTATGATCGTGCGCATATTTTGAAAAGGTTGGGACATCTGCGGTTTAAGGATCCGGTCAGTTATGCAGATACCGTGGAACAATATCAGAAGAAAGAGGGAGAAATTCAGATCCGAGTCGATGCTCTTGTCCAGGCTATAAAAGAAGTGGAGACGAATAAGAAAAAGGCCGATGCAATAGACATCAGCGATCCACTTGCCGAGTTGCCGGAAGACGATGAACTCTGTGTGACAGAACGCCGAGGCCAAGAGTTGATGGCTCAAGTGGATGAGTTGGGAATGGCGGGGATAGATGCGGAAGCTTTATTGGCAAAAGCCATAGAAGCGGATGAAATTTATTATCGCCTTCACATCCTCAATATGCATATGCGAGAAGGGTTGGAAGCCGTCCCTTTCACTCTCCCCGGGCAGGATACATATTATAATAATGTGGCGGCGGGGATTCGCTCTGAAGAGACAGAAGCTGGAAAATTTTTGGCGCAAGCGCGTGCACATCTGGAGAAAGCCAAAAGAGCATTTTCAGAGGAGAAAAATCTTTTGGCCTATAGGGAAGAGCAGGCTTTTTTGGAAGCCTGCAGGATGGCTCTAAGTTCGGCAAGGGATAAAATCGCCGCGGCGGTTTAAAAAAAACCGCTCCGTTTTTGAGGCGGAGCGGTCTTCCAGTTCCGTTTAGAATTCGTTTAGCATTTCTTGCAACCGGGACATCCTTTGAAAAATTTGATCAGCCCCATCAACCCCGCAAGGCCTATCAAAATATAGACACCGCGTGTGGCGTGCGTCATGTCCCCCAGAAAATGAGAGATCACATTGTGATGAAAGGCCATCAGTCCCCAGTTGAGTGCACCGATAACCAATAATGCGCAGACTACTTTGCATGCGATACATGGTTTTTCCATATGTCCCCCCTTTATTTGGAGAGCAAATTAACATAAATGGAGAATGAGCCCAACCCTAAAATGAAGGTTACTGCAACGCCTTCAAAGCATTGTCGTAGTTCGGTTCCTGGCCAATCTCTGGAACCTGTTCGGTGTAAATTACTTTGCCCGTTTCATCCAGCACCACCACCGCGCGTGAAAAAAAGCCGGTCAGAGGGCCATCTGTGATGGTGACCCCATAATTTTTGCCGAAAGAGGTGTCACGAAAATCCGAGGCCGCGGTGACTTTCTCGATCCCTTCAGCGCCGCAAAAACGTTTGAAGGCGAAGGGGAGATCTTTGGAGACGCAGAGGACCACCGTGTTGTTCAACCCCGCGGCGCGCTCATTAAACTTGCGGACCGAGATGGCGCAGACAGGTGTATCGACGCTCGGAAAAATATTGAGCACCACTTTTTTGCCGGTGAAATCTTTGAGCGTGATGTCGGAGAGATCGCTTTTGGTCAGTTTAAAATCGGGAGCTTTGCTTCCTGTTTCCGGCAGGTTTCCGATCGTGTGGATGGTGGTTCCCTTCAGTGTGATTTGCGCCATAAATTTTTTCTCCTTTCGCGAAACCGTATAGCAAGTTATAACAATGCGCAATGGGGCACTGGATTGTCACTCTTGAAAATATTTTGGGCAAGATGAGTGATTGGGTCTGGGGCCCGCCGCTCTTGATTCTCCTCGTTGGAACCCATCTTTTTTTGACGATTCGTCTCCGTTTCATCCAGCGTTATTTATGGAAAGCCATTAAAATTTCTTTCAGCCGCGAATCCGAAGGGGCAGGGGATGTGAGCCAGTTTGGCGCTCTGACCACCGCCCTTGCGGCGACGATTGGCACCGGAAATATTGTCGGTGTGGCCACGGCAGTTTCCAGCGGGGGTCCGGGAGCGGTTTTGTGGATGTGGCTCACGGGCGTTTTTGGAATCGCCACGAAATATGCCGAGGCTCTCCTCTCCGTCAAATACCGGATCACCACTGCCGATGGGACCATGGCCGGTGGGCCGATGTATGTTCTGGAGCGGGGTATGAAACAAAAATGGCTGGGAGTCGTCTTTGCTTTTCTCACCGCTGTTGCCGCTTTTGGCATCGGCAATATGGTGCAGGCCAATTCCATTTCGTCATTGGTTTATGAAACGTTTCAAATTTCGCCGTGGATTACGGGGGCCATCATGACCGTGCTGACCGCGGTTGTGATTCTGGGCGGCATCAAATCCATCGCGCGCGTGTGTGAAGGGTTGATCCCCTTCATGGCGATATTTTATGTTCTCGGTTGTGCGATCATTCTGGCAATGCACTGGGAACAACTCCCGGCGACGGTTGTTCTCATCTGCAAAAGTGCCTTCACCGGTCAGGCGGCGATGGGGGGATTTCTTGGAGCCGGTGTGAGAGAGGCGATGCGTTTTGGTGTGGCCCGCGGACTTTTTTCGAACGAGTCGGGTTTGGGGAGTGCGCCAATTGTAGCCGCCGCGGCCAAGACAAAAAATCCGGTGCGTCAGGCGCTGGTCTCTTCGACCGGCACATTCTGGGACACGGTGGTGGTCTGTGCGATGACCGGTCTGGTGGTGGTTGCCGCTGGCGATTGGACAGAAGGTGTGAAGGGAGCCGCACTGACGAAGTCGGCTTTCAGCCATATCCCCTATGTGGGCCCCACCGTGCTGATTGTGGGTCTTTTGACTTTTGTATTTTCAACCATACTCGGTTGGTCTTATTACGGCGAAAAAGCGGCGGAATATCTGTTCGGTTCCAGAATTATTTTTCCCTATCGAATGCTGTGGGTTGGGGCCGTATTCGTCGGTTCTGTGGCGACATTACCAATGGTCTGGTCCTTTGCCGATATCGCCAATGGCCTGATGGCCATCCCCAACCTCATCTCACTGCTTGCTCTCAATGGCGTCATTGTTGCCGTCACACGTGAATATCTGTGGGACGGCAACCTGAACAAAGCCTCCAACTGAAAATCACTGGATGTGAATTTCAATGCGCCGGTTCTGCTCACGTCCCTCCGGATTATCAGAGCCATCGGGATTGGTATTCGGGGCCACCGGTTCAGATTCCCCCTTACCAACCGATTTCATTCTATCCCCATTGACACCCTGGCTGATGAAATACTTCATCACTGCATCTGCTCTTCTGTCCGACAGGACCTGATTGTATGCGTCGGTCCCTTTGCCATCCGTATGACCGACAATGGTGATGTCGACATTTTTGTATGACTTCAGCTCGGCAACATCCTTTTGCACAATAGGGAGAGATTCGGCGCGAATGTTGTATTTGTCGAAATCGAAACGGATACCCCTTAAGACAATGACCCTCACTTTCTTTGGTCCCAGCCCATACCAGCGCTGGTGTTTGTCATTGTAACGGTCGTATTGCCACTCCACCGGATTTTGTATTTCGGTTAGCTCATACCATCTTCCGCATGGGACTCCGCCTTTATAACCGTCCTTGCAGGCATCCGGATTCGGGCTTTCCGGAATCGTCATTTCAGCTCTGCCGAAACTGTCGGGCAACGCACCCACAAGCAGAATGGCCAACGCTGCAACCATAAATATTTTTTTCTTCTCCATGGTGACACCCCCTGTTTTTTGAACTGCAAGTAAACTGGTGATAATTGTCAACCTCCCCATCTCATTGAGCAAGATGTTAAATTTTGACGTTTTTGAAATTTTAAAGAAAAAAAAGCCAGTTTTTAAAGGGTTAAAAAGCGAACTCTATAAAATGGTTTGAAGGCGCAAATAGTCATTATCAGACAGGCTTTTTTGTTTTTGCAGTCATTCCGAGGAAACTCCTCGACTTTTCAAACTTTTTTGGCTAAATGGGCCCTCCTTTTATAAAATAACAACTTTCGAAGGAGTAACAGGTTATGACAGACATCACCAAAGTCAGGAATATAGGCATCTCCGCCCACATCGATTCGGGCAAAACCACGCTTTCCGAGCGCATTCTTTTTTACACCAAGAAAATCCACAAGATTGAAGAGGTGAAGGGCAAATCGGGGGTCGGTGCCACCATGGATTTCATGGATCTCGAGAGAGAAAAGGGGATCACCATCCAGTCGGCCGCCACCTATTGCGAGTGGAAAAATTATGTCATCAATTTGATCGATACTCCGGGCCACGTCGATTTCACAATCGAGGTGGAGCGGGCCCTTCGCGTTTTGGACGGTGCCGTGCTGGTGCTTTGCGCCGTCGCGGGTGTGCAGAGCCAGTCGATCACGGTCGATCGCCAGATGACCCGCTATCATGTTCCTCGCATCGCTTTCGTCAACAAAATGGACCGCGCCGGTGCCAACCCGATTCGGGTGATGGAACAATTGCGCGACAAGCTGGGCCACAATGCCCATATGATTACGCTCCCGATCGGTGCCGAAGATAAATTTCGCGGAATCATCGATCTGATCGAGATGAAGGCCTGGTATTTCGACGGCGACAATGGTGAGAACATTCGCATTGAAGAGATTCCGGCAGAATTTTTGGAGCAGGCCAAAGAATATCGCCACAATCTGGTGGCGGCGCTCGGAGATTTTGATGACGATGTCGCCCATCTTTATCTGGAAGACAAAGAAGTTCCTGCAGATCAATTGCAGAAGGCCGTTCGCAAAGCGACATTGACGCTCAAATTTATTCCGGTCGTTTGCGGTTCCGCTTTCAAAAATAAAGGGGTTCAGCTTCTGCTCGATGCGGTGACCTATTATCTTCCCAATCCCAAAGAATCAATCAATGAAGCGCATGATCAAGATAAAAACGAGGAGAAGGTTATTCTGGAATCGGTTGCTGAAAAACCCTTTGTGGGACTCGCCTTCAAACTTGAAGATGGCCGCTTCGGTCAGCTGACCTACATGCGCATTTATCAGGGGCATGTGTCGAAGGGGGATTTCATCGTCAACTCCACCAATCAGAGAAAAGTGAAAATCCCCAGACTCGTGCGCATGCACGCAGATGAAATGCACGATATCACCACGACACAGGCAGGCGATATTGTGGCCTTGTTCGGCGTCGATTGCGCTTCTGGAGATACCTTCACCGATGGAACTGTTCACTACACCATGACTTCAATGCACGTTCCCGACGCGGTGATTTCGTTGGCGGTCTCCCCCAAAGACAAGACGACTTCCGCCAACTTTTCAAAAGCGTTAAACCGTTTCTCCAGAGAAGATCCGACCTTCCGGGTGCATCGCGACGAAGAGAGTGCACAAACCATCATTTCCGGAATGGGCGAGCTCCATCTTGAAATTTATATCGAACGCATGAAGCGGGAGTATGCCTGCGAGGTGAATGCGGGTAAGCCGCAGGTGGCCTTCCGCGAAACGATCACGCAAAAGGTTCCATTTGTTTATCAGCACAAAAAGCAGACCGGTGGTTCGGGACAATACGCCAAAATTGCCGGCTATTTTGAACCTCTGCCGGCCGATTCTGTCGAGCTTTATGAGTTTGTGGATGAAGTGGTCGGGGGGAAAATTCCACGCGAATTTATTCCCTCCTGTGACAAGGGTTTTCAGACCCAGCTTAAGAAAGGTCTTTTGATTGGGGCTCCGGTTGTGAGATTCCGCGCGGTTGTGGATGACGGTGCCTATCATGCGGTCGATTCTTCCGACATGGCTTTCCAGGTCTGCGCGCAGACCGCTGTGCGTGAGTTTTATCAGCAGTGCAAGCCGGTGATTCTGGAACCGATCATGCGTCTGCAGACACAAGCACCCGAAGAATTTCAGGGGTCGGTAGTGGGGCAGATCAACCAACGTCGGGGGATCATCATGAGCACGGCGACCACCAACAAATATGTGCAGGTGGATGCAGAAGTGCCTCTCTCTGAAATGTTTGGTTACTCCACCGACTTGCGCAGTGCGACCCAGGGAAAAGGGGAATTCCAGATGGAATTTTTGAAATATTCCCCTGTTCCGCGCAATGTGCAGGAAGAACTGGTGAAACTCTATCAGGAGAAGAGGGCGGCCGAAAACAAGTAGCCCAACTATAAATGTTCAAACGGCGTTTTCATTTTTTGTTTGTAGCACTCTTGTTTTTGTATCTGCTTCACCCATTGTCGAGCAGTGAGTGGCTGGGCATGGGACTGCTGGATGTCTCTTTCACTCTTGTTCTTTTGACAGCTCTCTTCGCCGTCAGTCGCAAGAAACATATCACCATCACAGCCATTCTTTTAGGGGGATGCGGGCAGGTTCTTACACTGACCCCCTATTTTTTTTATTCCAAACCGGTTGTGCTCACAGCGCTCGGCATTGATATTCTCTTTCTGGTCTATACGGCGAGTGTGATTCTTTTTCATATCGTGCGAGACCGGATGGTCACTGCGGACACCATTTTTGGTTCTTTGAGTGTCTATCTCCTCATCGGTTTTATCTGGGCCCTGATATTTTCCTTCATTGAAGTGGCGCAGAATGGATCTTTTATTTTCAGTCCGAATCTGGTGCACCAACTTGCAGGGCAGAAGGGCAAACATATTTTTGCAGAACTTTATTATCTCATCTACTACAGCTTCACCACCCTCACGACTCTGGGTTACGGGGATATTGTCCCCGGCTCTGCATGGGCCCGCGTATTTTCCGCTCTGGAGGCGATCACCGGTCAGCTTTATCTTGTGGTGTTGGTCAGTCGACTGGTCGGGATGCACAGCAACCAGCGCAACAACGCTTAATAAGGAAGCAGAAAAAAATACATCACACAAAAATGGGTGGCGGCACCGGTCAAAACGCAGAGGTGCCAGATTTCATGAAAGCCGAACTTGCCCGGAAAGGGATTCGGTTTTTCCAGATAATAGAGGACCGCTCCTCCGGTGTAAGCCAGACCCCCAATGGCAAGCAGGAGATCGGCCTTCCAGTTGATCATCTGATAGGCCGGATAAAAAACCGTTACTCCGACCCACCCCATGCCCAGATAGAGTCCGGTGGTGAACCATTTTGGAATATTGGGAAAAAAACCCTTGATGAGAATGCCGATGATGGAAAGGGTCCAGAGGACCACCAGAACAACGCGTCCACTCAACGTGTCTCTCAAAAGAATGGTGCAAAAGGGGGTTGCGCTTCCGGCGATCATCAGAAAAATGGCGAAATAATCAAGTTGGCGGAGCGTGTGCTCCGTTTTGGGTGAGCCGTTGATGCCGTGATGGAGTGCACTCAAAGTGAACAGCGAGATCAAACCAAATCCATAGACCGCAAACCCCAGAAAATGCCACGGCTTATGCATCGCCCAGGCTTGGTAGAGCAAAAGGGTGACACCAATGACAGCCAGCACCGCGCCGATGCCCGACGAGCATGTGTTGAACACCTCGTCGGTGACATGAGTGCTTCCATCTTTGCTTAAACGCCTGACCGATTCCATAATTATCTGGGAAAATAACAAATTTATCATTCTCTTGGCAAGTGGTTATACGGTAAAGTGTCCTACATGAAAAAGAAATTTTATATTGCCTTGGTTCTCGCCGGAATTTTTTCGGGGTGCGGGTTTGGCACCAGCGGGCCGCAGGTGCTCTCCACCGATCCTCTCAATGGAGCGTCCGCCGTGGCTCTCAATAAAACGGTCACGGCCACTTTCGGTTCCACCATGGATGCGGCAACCATTACCAGCACGACTTTTACTCTCGTGGGTGATAGCGCTGTCGCAGGAACGGTCAGCCTCGATTCGACCCAAAAAATTGCCTCCTTCGATCCCACCAGCGATCTTACCGCCAATATTGAGTTTACCGGGACGATCACCAACGGGGCCACGGATACCGACGGCAATACGACGGATAGCAATTATGTCTGGACCTTTTCTACAGGGTCAACGGCGGCCCCGACTGTCTCTTCCACTGATCCGGCCAGTGCTGCCACCGGTGTTCTTTTGAGCAAGGTGATCACGGCCACGTTCAGCACGGCGATGAATCCTGCAACACTCACCACCACCACCTTCACCATCAGCGGAGTGAGTGGAACGGTGACAGTCGATTCTACAAACAAGATTGCCAGCTTTACTCCCCTCACGGCACTACTCCCCAGCACCACCTTCAACGCAACAATTACGACGGGAGCACAGGACAGCAACGCCAATCCCCTGACCAGCAATTACACCTGGAGTTTCACCACAGGAACGGGAACCTGATGAACAAAGCCAAACGATTTATCGTGGGTGCGTATGTCTCTTCCATCAGCCTGCGCGGGTGGAATGAAAAAGATGAGACTCTGTTTTTTCAATCTTTGAGAGAGCGCCCCTCCATTGGCGGTCTGGAACATGCCTTTTACGGAACTCTGCATCGTTACGACGATGACTGGTTTCTAAAAAATATCGACCCCACCTGGGATTTTGTTTTTACCTGTCTTCCCGGCACCACCGAGACACTCAAAACAGAACCGGCCATCGGTCTGGCCTCCAATGATCCGGTTGCGCAAGGGGTGAGTCTCGAATTTATTTCAGCCGCAAACAAGGCTGTCAAAAAACTAAATGCACATCTTGGAAGAAAAGCGGTACTCGCTGTGCAGGTCCATTCCGCACCGGCGGTGAATGCCTCCAAAGAGGCTTTTGCAAAAGCGCTCACTACAATCTGTGGATGGGATTGGGACGGCGCCAAAGTTTTAGTGGAGCATTGTGATGCCTTTAGAAAAGATGGCACCCATGCGAAAGGTTTTTTGACTCTCGAAGAGGAAATCTGGGCGATCCAGCAAATACGGAAAGAAAATTTGAAGACGCCGCTCGGGGCCATGCTCAACTGGGGGCGCTCGGTGGTGGAGGGGCGCGATCCCAGTCATGTGTTGCAACATATTGAAACATTGCAAAAAGAAAAGTTGCTGAACGGTTTTATTTTTTCCGGCACAACGTCTGCCTATGCCGACAAACACACCCCGGCGCCGACACCCTTAAAGGGTGAGCTTCTGGCACAAGATTCGCTGATGACGGAGGAACAGATAGAAAAAACACTTCAGATGTTGAAATTCAACCCATTGGATTATATAGGTTTTAAGATCATGCCCCATCCCATCCCGCTGGATTGCCGTGACAGCCTTCCGTATATCGACCGGATGATCCAACTTTTATTGTCATTGCGAGCGTAGCGAAGCAATCCCGATGATCAACGGGATTGCCACGGCCCTTTGGGCCTCGCAATGACACTTCAACATCAAAAATCGATGAGAGTTTTTGGGGACCAGGCGGCGCGAAGCGCGTTGGCAATGGCTAGCACATCGATCACCTCTTGTGCCACCGCTCCCGCGACAGGCGTGAGCAGGCCCGCCATGGCCAGAGCCATGCCCAGAACACTCAATGCCATTCCTCCAATCGCACTTTGCAGCGCTATCCGTTTCATTCTCCGGCTGATGTGAAAAAATTCATCCACTTTTTCAAGAGAGCTCTCCATAATCACGGCCCCTGCGGCTTTGGTGGTGATGTCACTGTTCTGCCCCAACGCCACGCCGACGGTGGCGGTCATGAGAGCCGGGGCGTCGTTGAAGCCGTCTCCGATAAAAAGTGTTTTTGCCTTTTCGGTCTCCTTCCTTACGATCATTACTTTTTCTTCGGGGCTCTGCGAGGCGTGGATTTCTTTGATCCCGACCAGATCAGCCAGATAGCGGACTTCTATTTCGCGGTCGCCGGAGACGAGCATGATTTTGTTGAAACGATGCTTGCTGCTCAAATGCCCCACGAAAGGTTTGCTCTCGGTGCGCGGGCCGTCGTGAAACCGGTAGGTGGCGGCATAAACTCCGTTGATGGCGATGACGCATTCCAGACCGGGGAGAATCTCCGGAAGATTTTTTTCATCCGTTGGGGTCTGCTTTAACAATCGGTTGCGGCTGGTGATCAGAATATTTTTTCCATCGACAATGCCGCGCAATCCCTGGCCCGGCGGTTCGCTGATCTCTTCAGCCTGTGTCAGGTGGACGCCGGTTGAGGAGGCGGCTTTCAAAATGGCTGTGGAGAGGGGATGTTTGGAATATTGTTCCAGACTGGCGGCGAGTTTCAGAATTTCTTCCCGCTGGAAATTTTTGGCGATTATTTCTCCGGTCAGTTTGGGAATGCCGTAAGTCAGCGTTCCGGTTTTGTCGAAGATGATGGTGCCGCAGTCGTCCATCTGTTCCAGCACCGACGGATCTTTGATGATGATGCCTCTTTTTGCTGCGAGTGAAATGGAACCGATGATGGCAATGGGGATGGCCAAAAGAAGAGGGCAGGGTGTTGCCACAACAATCACAGCCAGAAAGCGAATGGGGTCGCCGGTTCCAATCCAGGCGGCTGCCGCCAAAAGTAACGCCAGCGGTGCATACCAGGCACCGAGTGTGTCGGCCAGACGCCGAATGCGTGGCCTGTTTTCTTCCGCGTGTTGCATGACCTCCATGATTTGTGCGTAACGGGAATCTTTGGGAAGACGGGTGGCCCGAATGGTCAGCGCCTTGTCGCCGTTGATCGCACCCGACAACACCATCGACCCGTGCGATTTGGAAATCGAGAAGGGTTCACCGGTCAGATAGGCTTCGTCCATGATGCCGTGGCCTTCAATGACGATGCCGTCGACTGGAGTCACTTCGTGCGGGTAGATCACCAGAATATCGCCGATGGCAATTTCGGAGAGCGGCACATCTGTCATGCTTCCACTTGTTTTTTTATGCGCCATGTTTGGAATACGTTTGGAAAGGGCCTGCAAAACCGACGAGGCACTGCGCACGGCATAATTTTCAAGCGATTCTCCACCGGAGAGCATCAGCACAACAATGGTCCCGGCCAGATATTCTCCCAACAACACAGAGGCAATGATGGAAATGCCGGCCAACAGATCGGAGCCGAATTGTTTTTTGAATGCTTTTTTGGTCAGTGCGAAAACAAGGGGGATGCCGCCCAAAAACAGGGCTGCTAAAAGGGGGGCATTATAAAAGAGGGTTGCAGAATCGAGTGCATATTTCAAAACGAGATGTGAAACGATCGCAAGCAGTGCGATCAGGGCGATACTATTTTCTTTGGTGAGCACGAATACCTCGGCCTGATTGCAGCGTTTTATAAACTGACTTGAAAACCCGTTTTATTTGCTTCTGCAATAATCTGTTCTGTGGTGACTGAACCGCCATAGGTACAAACCGCTTTTTCTTCTTTGAGAAAGACTTGCAGTTCGCTACAAAGGCCAGAGAGTTGTTTCTTTAATTTTTTAACACAACTCTCGCAGGTCATTCCTTCCACTTTTAGGGATACAGTTTTTGTATCTGCGGCATAAACAGAGGTGGCACACAGCAACAACACAGTGCAGATAATATTTTGCAATTTCATGTAGTCTCCTTTGATGGTGGACGTTTACCTTTAAACAGATAAAAAAGAAAACCCAAAGAGGGAAGTAGCAGAATAGAGCCAAAGACCAAACCAAAAAACATGGCCTTCAAAACGGTGTCGGGAGATTTGGCATTTGCAAGTGTGATGGCGGGAGGAATGAGCACCGGATATTGTGCCACGGCCCAACCCAGAGTGACGGCAATTACCGCTAGCGGAGAAAAAAGGACCGCCGCGGTGAAATGTTTTTTCCACAAAGCTAAGAGAGAAGCGATGCCGGCCAAAATCGAGAGCAAAACAAAAATGGGGGAGCTCTCTGCAAAACCTTTCCATAAAATCGGCGCATCGGTGGCGATAATGAAAAGTCCCACCATCGCCAAAATGCCCATCCACAAACCCATGATCATCGCGCGACCGCGCCACAAACGAATCAGTTCTGGATCGTTCGCCATATACGCCTCTCGCGCGAGATAAACCGCCGAGAGATAGGCCGAGACGCCGACAAAAAAGAAGGCGGAGTAGATGGAGAAGGGGGAGATCCAGTCGGTAAAATAATTGCCGGAATAACTGCCATCTTGCGCGAGCAACAAATGTCCGGAAGCGACCGCTCCAAAAGCTGCCCCCAGAAAAAAGGGTGTGGCGGTGGAGGCCAACGAAAAGATGGCACCCCAAAAAGCCTGTTGTTTGATGAGGCCCGCCGCATAGGAGCGAAATGCAAAACCGACGCCGCGAAAAATAATACCGACCAGTGCCAGTAGCAGTGGCACCCAGAGGGCGCGCGAAACACCGGCAAAAGCCGGCGGGAAGGCACTGAACAAAATCACCAGAATAAAAATAAGCCAGACGTGATTGGCCTCCCACACAGGGCCGATGGCGCGATAGAGGTGCTCCCGTTCTTTTTCAGACGATTGAAAGACGGTGCCAAATTCCCACACGCCGACGCCAAAATCGGCGCCACCCAGAATGGCGTAGAGAATAATGCCTGCAACCAGAACAGCGGCGAGTAAAAGTTCAAGCGTCATAAATATTTTTTGGCAACGGCTGTTTGGCTAAAAGTCTTAAAACAAACGTACCGCCGATAATTAAAACAAGATAAATAAAAATTGTTGCCAGAAAAACCCATTGGATGCCGGGGGCCGTGGTAACGGCATCGGCCGTTTTCATAATGTTGTAGACGATCCATGGCTGGCGGCCGACTTCTGTCACCGTCCAACCGCATTCCAACGCCAGTACTGCCGCCGCGCCGGAAATGCTGACAGCGGATAAAAAGAGCCGGCTCTTTGGAAATTCTTTTTTGCGCAAAAAGGAAATGCAAGCCCAGAGAGACAAGAACAGCAGTGCACTACCGATGGCTACCATTATCTGAAATGCCAAATGTACAATCGTTACCGGTGGGCGATTTTCTTTGGGGACATCGTTCAGTCCCATCACTCTGGCGTCCGTTTTTCCATAGACGAGCCACGATAGGCCTCCGGGGATTTCAAGAGCATATCGGGTGGTGCCGGTGTTTGTATCGGGCCAGCCGCCGATGCGCAGAGGGGCGTGCGTTTGTGTTACAAATTGTCCTTCAAAGGCGGCCAATTTGATCGGCTGATTTTTGCCGACCGCTTCACCCGACATGTCCCCCGTTACAAATTGCAACGGTGTGGCAATCAATCCCATCCATAAGGCCAGGCTCAATGCCCGTTTGTGATAGAGGGTTCTGTTTCCTTTAAGCCATGCCACAGCGTAAACCGAAGCAACTAAAAACCCTGTCACCATGTAAGCCGCCACAATCATGTGCAACGTTTCGGCCGGTGTTGCCGGGTTGAGCATGGCGGCAATCGGATCGACTTCGGTTACAATTCCGTCCACCATCTTGAAACCGGTGGGGGTGTTCATCCATGCATTGGCGGTCACCACAAACCAGGCGGAGCTGACTCCGGCGATGGCAATCGGCACAGAGGTCCACCAATGGGCGCGGGGCGACAGGCGATCCCAGGAATAGAGATAGATGCCTGCAAAGATGGCCTCGATAAAAAAGGCAAAGCCCTCGAGCGTGAAGGGGAGGCCGATAACGCCTCCGAAAGTTCCCATGAATTTGGGCCACAATAGGCCCAGTTCAAAAGAGAGGACCGTTCCCGAAACGGCCCCGATGGCAAACAAAACGGCAAAAGCTTTGGACCATCGCTTGGCCAATGTTTTCCAGACGTCGTCATTATTTTTGAGCGAGAAATATTCCGCGAGTGACATGAGGAGCGGCAATCCGATCCCCAAACAGGAAAAAATAATATGAAAACCCAAAGTAAAGGCCATCTGCATGCGTGCGATGAAAAGGGGTGTCATGGGTGAGCGAGAATGAATTATTTTTAAAAAATGTCCACCTGATTTGTATCACAGGTCTAGCGTCGGGCTTCCAACGCGACTTTAAGTTTTTCGGAATCGATGAGCGAGGGGTCTTTGATCCAGGTTCGGCTGGAACCGGTAAAATAATAATCGAGAAAAACAATCTGGGCCCCCTCCACCGTTTTTTCGAGGTGGACAATAATCCAGCTTTTGGGATTAGTTCCTGAAGGGTCGTTCAAATCCGGGTCTTGAAAGGCGGTCACCGGATAATCTTTGAAAGCCCACTTGGCAAATTTGAAGAGGCGTTTTTGTTCGACGGCATTTTTGAAAAGTTCCAACATCTGTTGGGGAGATTTATTCTCGAAGGGGGTGAGGCAGTCGGGTGTGGTTTGTATGACATTGTTGGGGAGCAGGGTACTGTCGCAGATCAATTTTTTGACGCCCTCAACCATGGCGGCAGACCCTATAATGGATTGCCGGTAACTCAAAGCAACATTTTTTGAGATCCTCCGATAACATGTCAGGAGGCAGACAAACCATGATTTTTGTTTTGCCGGGGATGATACCGTCGGTGGCAACGCCTACATTGGAGACTATTCGTGAGGGTTGCCGTGGCATGGTCAATAGTTGGACTGCCGGACCCGAAGCCTTGGCGGGTATTGTCGATGAACTGGCCATCCGTCAAAGTGTGGGTGAAGCACGTCTGCTGTCGGCTTATCAAAACTCTTCCTCCTGGGTTTGTGAAGCGGTTCGAAGAATCGGTTTTCATCCAAACATTTTTTTTGGGAATCTGGATCTTTTGGCGCGCTCTCCCATGGGTGCCGAACGTCTGGCGCAATCTTTTGAATTTCACCCCATTCGTTTTGTAGAAGCCGTGGTTAGTTTGAAAACCAAAACGGATTCCTTTCTGGATCATCTCCGGCCCGATGGATTCCCGGATGTCGGCGCTCTTATGAATGCGGGAGGATATTATCTTTTCTTTTGTCCGATGGAGGTGGCTGACTTTAACAGTATGCGGGGGTATATCCGCGTGTCGGGACTTCAACCAGACAGCTACGATCTGCTTTACCTTGATGGGGCGCATGTCTCTCCATCTCATTTGGGAAGGTGGTTTTCACCGGACGAAGTGGGCAAAAGAGCTCACGGGAATAAAAAAAAATTAGACATTCGCTTTGGTGATTCCATGTATGAGTGGAGTCGGGGAACTACCTTTCTTCCTCACGACCCCTATAAATATTATCCGTTTGAAGAAAAAAAATCTGATAGTCGTGATGTTTTAAGAGAACAGATGGGTCTTAAAAAAAGAGATGTGATTCTTGTCCATTGCCCCTCTTCGGAGGAGATGGAGATTGTTATCCAGGCCGCTGGCAGATTGAAACGGGGAATATTTAATAGTGCAACCCGCCCGTTGGTGATTCTGGGTTTGAGGATGGGTGATGCAAATTTGTGGGAAACGTTGACCAGGAGAACCGGTCTGCGTGTTCTCTCCAGAGAAAGTCTGGAGGAGCCTCTCTCCGAGATCGGTCAGCAGGATATTCTTGTTCTGAACACCGCAGGGGAGATGAACCGCTTTATGGCCGTAGCCGATGTTGCCATTGTGGGCCACGATCGCAATCTTTTTGAAGCGGCCTGGCAGGGTGTCCCCTCCCTCTTTTTTGACGGAAGTTGGGAAAAAAATAGTACAGCAAGAATGATTTTGGAAAAAGAGGGCGGAGCCAGAGTGGTGGATGCCGCCAGACTCGATCGGCAAATAAAAAATATTTTACAGGAGCCGGAACATATGCGCTTGGGAGCGGCAAGAGCCGTTGCAAAATTAAAAAATGAAATTCTGCCCGCCGCAGGTCTTTATGATGCCCTGCGACTGGCAGGTCTTGTGTTGAATAGAAAATGATACCCACTTTTTTACAAGGCCCTTTGGTGACAGGAACGTTCCCCAGTTTGGGAGTTGCCCAACATTCTGATCCCCATGTGATAAGCGGGGGAGAGAGTTCCGCCGATCTCTATCTTCCTTGGGTGGAAGATGAATTTTCAAAACTCCTCAAGGGGGGTGCGGGCGCATTTCCCCCCTCTATTCTCGATTTTTGGCGGCACATGAGCGAGGCGCTCCCCGCAAAATCCCGTTTGAAGCCTCTCCCATTATTGATGCACCTTCGGCGTCTTCATGGTGCCAAAGCGACGGGATTGAAGGCCAACCCCTCCTGGTTTTTGTGGCATCCGGCCGCCTTGATCGAAGAGGGGGTTTTCCAATCTAAAAGGGCAGAGATTAGAGACAAAGAAATTTTGCAGAAGAGGGTGATGCTGTTTTTGGGTGAAGAGCCCTCTGCCATTGGGTTTCGCACTCTTGTTGCCGATATTTTAAAAGAGGAAGTCGAAGATTGTTCCGAGAGTTTAAAAGTGGCGTTGGTGAGTAATTGCCAAAATATGTCCGAGCGCCAGGCCGACCTTCTTCTTCGGGCCTTGTCTTCAACGGAGATGAAAAAGGGGGAGAGCCCTCTTCGTTTTTGGAGAAGAGTCCATACCCAATATGAATTGGAGCGCAAGCCGGATATCCTCACAATGGAATATCAAGTCCGGCTTGCGCCGGAAATGGGCGTTGCACAAAAATATCTTGTTGGTGCCTGGAGCCTGTTTCGGGAGGCCTTCCAACAAAGTGTAAAAGAGCACCCCAATGCGGCCTATGACATTCGCGTGAATACTCTTTCCCTATTGGGCCTTGCAAGAGACCCCAGCCTTTTTAATGCCATGTTGAACGACTTTGAACGCGATCCGACTAAAAATTCAAAGCAGACGGCCGCGATACGCACACGACTGGCGAGGCCCATCAATAGCCATACAGGCAAGTTGGCCATGACATGGCCCCAATTTCTTTCATTGGCCAGAAAGGTGGAAAAAGGGATTCAGGAGGAGCAGAGAAAACATCCGGCAACAAAAATGACGCGAGCCGAATTTCGTGAGCGCATGATCAAAGCCGCAGGGGTGAATGAGAATACTCTCCATTATTGGTTGCGGGAATGGAAACATGATGGAAAGCCCATGGGTGACTGGATTGCCATCCGGGATAGATATCCGGCAATAAGTATGCACCCAAAACAGATTACCCGCAAAAGATGTGAAATTTTGCTGGAAAATTTTGCAAAACTGGATCTCTGGATTGATGACAGAAACAAAAGAAATGCCTGGGCCGAAGATGAAGATCCAATCCCCTTTATTCTCGGCAGAATTGAAGATATTTTACCGCCAAACTTGAAACATTTGAGGAAGGCCATGTCGGCCGTGGTGGGTGAAGGTTATGACATAGAGCCATTCATTTTTTATTTGAAAAAATGGAATATTCCGAAAGAGCGATACTCTGTTTGAGTTCAAAATCCATTCTTGTCATTTTAATCCACTCTGGTAGGGGATTTCCCCTATGAAAAAAACACTTCTTCTAAATCCCCCTTCTTTTGACAATTTTGATGGAGGCGCTGGTGCGCGCTGGCCCTCCACGCGCGAGACTTTTTCATTCTGGTATCCGATCTGGCTCGCCTATCCGGCCGGGTTGATTACGGGAAGCCGCCTGCTCGATGCACCGCCGGCGGGACTCGGATTTAAAGAGACATTGGAAATTGCCAAAAGCTACGACATGGTCGCCATTTTCACCTCTTCGGCCGGTTATCACCAGGATTTGAAATTGGCGCGGATGATGAGAGATCAGAACCCCAATCAGATGATGGTTTTTGTCGGACCGCATGCCGATGTGCTCGCCGACAAAATTTTGAAAGAGGTCCCCTGGATCGATTGCGTGGTGCGCAAAGAGATGGACTATACCCTTTTGGAGTTGGCCCAAGATCACGCCTTTAAAGATATTCTGGGGCTTTCATGGCGGGAGAAATCGGGAAGTGTGGTGCATAATGAAGCCCGTCCACTGATGAAAGATCTCGATCCTCTCCCTTTTGTGACCGATGTCTACAAAAGAGATCTCGATATTTACAAATACAATCTCCCCTATGCCGCCTATCCTTACGTTTCCATTTTTACGACGAGAGGGTGTCCGGCTCTCTGCACTTTTTGCCTCTGGCCCCAGACGATGGCAGGGCACCTGTGGCGCAAACGTTCCGCCGAAAATGTCGTGGCAGAAATGTTGCACATTCGCAAAATTTTCCCCGAGGTGAAAGAGACGGTGATTGACGACGACACTTTCACCATCGACACGAAGCGGGTGATAGAGGTCTGTGCCAAAATGAAGCCGCACAATTTCACCTGGATGTGCAACGCCAGAACCACCGCCAGTTGGGAATCGCTGAAAGCAATGAAAGAGGCTGGTTGCAGACGGGTCGATGTCGGTTTTGAATCGGCAGACGACCAGATTTTGAAGAACATCAAAAAAGGTTCGACGGTCGAAACCGCCCGCAATTTTGTGAAGATGTGCAAAGAACTCGATATGGCGATCCACGGCGATTTTATTGTGGGGCTCCCGGGCGAGACGCGCGAGACGATCAAAAAAACGGTGAAGTTTGCAAAAGAACTCGATCTCGAAACAATCCAGGTCTCTATTGCACAGCCGCTGGTCGGAACAGAAATGTATAACGAGGCCAAAGCCAACGGAAGTTTGATTGAAGAAATTTCATCGGAAGACGGTTTTCAGGAAGCCGCCATGAACTACGGCCCCGGATTGCCGCGCGAAGAGATTTTCAGGGCGGTCGAGAATTTCTACAGCAGTTACTACTATCGCCCCAAAGTTGTTTGGCGTTTTGTGCGGAAGGCCATGACGAGCCGCGAAGAGATGAAACGCCTCTATCTGGAAGCCAAGGGTTTTTTCACCTGGAAATCCCAGCGCAAAAAATCGTTCGCCAAGATGTCTATTTGATCGACCCCCAGATTTTGTCAGCCCCCTTGGCGCTCGGTTTTTCTGTGGTATTAAAAACCAATTTTCCGTCTTTATTATAAACAAGCACCACGGTCTCTTTTTTCTTCACACCCAATTTCTCCCGCAACTGTCCCTTTGGATCAATCAGCAGAATGGGCTCTTTGCCCGGCTCATACTCCTCTTTCATTCTTTTCAGCGCTGTTTTTTTGAACATGCTCGGGGACATGTCCTCAAGTAAAATCAATTTTCCTTTTCCTGATTTCTTCCCGCTCAAATATTTTTCCCACCCTTCCTGCGCTTTTTGGTTGCGCATAATGGGAGCGGTGACGACGAAGACAGCCCCTTCTGCGAGAACATCTTTTTTGGTGAATGTTTTATTCGCCGGATCTTTAAGTGAAAAATCGGGAAGCATTTGCTGAAAGGCGAAAAGTTCGACGGGACAAACCAGAAAAAGAACCGCAATCCATCTTGAGATAGATAACATGAGACCTCCTTTAATCGTTTATGATTTTTTTAGTATGGCACAGAATCGTGAAAAGCTCCAAGCGCTTCTGCGGCGGCAAAGGCGGAGGCCCAGGCCCATTGAAAGTTGAAGCCGCCCAGATCCCCCGTCACGTCGACCACTTCACCGATAAAATAGAGCCCCGCGCAAATTTTTGACTCCATTGTCTTGGAGGAGAGCTGATCTGTGGAGACGCCGCCTGCGGTAACCTCCGCTTTTGCATAGCCATCCAGAGCCGCAGGATGGATAGGATAATGCTGGAGCCTTTCCCCAAAATCTTCCAAACGTCCCATGGCGATTTCATTCAAAGGCCTTTCCATATCGGGTTCCATTGCGAGTGCTTCGGCCAGACGTGCCGGAATCCATTGCGAAAGAATATTTTTCATAAGTGCCCTGCCACCCTCCACTTTTTTTTGTTTCAACAGAGCGGGGAGGTCATGCCCCGGAAAAAAATTGATCCAGAGTGGATCGCCTGCCCGCCAATGGAGTGTGATGCGCAAAATCACCGGCCCCGAAAGTCCGTTGTGTGTGAAGAGAAGATCGTCTGCTTCCGTAATCGTTTGCGTGCTGACGGTGGCGGGGCAGGCCAATCCGGCCAGCTCTCCCCAGCGTTTGCGATCCGCATCCGACCAGAGCAGGGGCGTCAATGCCGGTTGAGTTGGGATGATCTCATGTCCAAACGATCGGGCAATTTGATATCCCAAATCGGTGGCGCCCAGATTTTTATAAGAGAGCCCGCCGGTGGCAATCACCAGATTTTTTGTGGAGATTGTTTCACCTATGGTCGTTACATAAAAAATATCCTCTTTTTTCTCCACACTCTTTACGGTCACGCCATAGTTGATGCGCACGCCGGTCTTCTCGCATTCCTTCAGAAGCATTCCCACAATCTCTTTGGAGGAGGTGTTGCAGAAAAGCTGGCCCCGATGTTTTTCGTGGTAGGCAATGTCGTGCTGTTCCATCAGAGCGATAAAATCGGAAGGGGTGTAGCGAGCCAGTGCCGATTTGCAGAAATGGGGATTTTGCGACGTGAAATTGGAAGGATCGACTTTCAGATTGGTGAAGTTGCATCGTCCGCCGCCGGAGATGAGAATTTTCAGTCCCGGGCGGGGTTGTTTTTCCATCACCAGCACTTTGCATCCGCGCTCTGCCGCCTGAAAAGCGCAGAACAGACCTGCCGCTCCGGCACCGATGATGAGAATTTCTTCACTCATGGTGCCGGGGCTTAGCAGTTTTTAATTCCCTTATCAAACACCTTTCTTATGCGATTTATCGGGCGACCAGGGGCAACAGTCTTTTTCTTTCACCTGCCCCTGCTGTTCCTTCTTT
>JAUSII010000029.1 GCA_030648035.1 Deltaproteobacteria bacterium
AGGCTGAAGAGATAAATCAAGCATGAAAAACATTCCCTTTTTTGCAAATCTTCCCGATGGGACACATTGTTACCAGGCCGCCTTGAAAATGGTGCTGACCCATTTTTCCGGTGAGGATTTTTCTTTTGAAAAACTCGATCAACTCACCGGCAAACTCCCGGGCAAGTGGACCTGGCCGACGCAATCGCTGATTTGGCTGCTGGATCACGGCTATGAGATTCGCCTGATTGAAGAATTCAGCTTTGAAGAATTTGCAAAGCGGGGAAGAGATTATATCGTCAGCAAATGGGGAGAGGATGTGGCCAAGGCGCAGGAAGCCAACAGCGATCTCTTGAGGGAGCAAAAACTGGCGGAACTGTTTTCTACACGTTGCCCGGTCGATTATCGCTCGCCTTCGTGGGAAGATATTGAGGAGCTGTTTCAGAAAAATTTTTTGCTGGTTTGCAATATCAACGCCTGTGGACTTTATCAGCAGGCGGGATATTCGGGACATTTTGTTGTTCTAACCGAAGTGTCATCAAGTCATATAACGATTCATGATCCAGGTCTGCCGCCTCAACCCGCATTAAAAGTGGAAAGGGCCGTTTTTGAAAAAGCCTGGGGATATCCGAGCGAGCATGAGAGAAATATATTGGCCATCAAAATGATTTAAATCTTGACTCCTTTTTCAGACAGGGTTAAATTTACTAATGAAATCAGCATCTTGTTTAAGGGGGGTTCATGAATAAATCGGAGTTAGTTCAGAAGGTGGCCGAAAAGGTCAATCTAACGAAAAAAAAGGCAGAAGATGTCGTCAATCTGATCTTTGATGCGATGACACATGCCTTGGTGCACGGCGATCGGGTCGAGATTCGCGGGCTTGGCAGTTTTGTTGTGAAATCATATGAAGCCTACACCGGCAGAAATCCGCGCACGGGAGAATCGATTCAGGTGAAACCAAAAAAACTCCCCTTCTTTAAAGTTGGCAAGGAACTCAAAAAACGGGTGGATGAAGGTTCCCACGCCACCGCAACCACTCCCAACAAAATTTGAAATTTATGATTGTATCGACTCCCGTGGAATGGCTGGCATTGCAGAGGCGTTTTTGTTCGAGCCCGAAGAAAGGGCTCGACCTTTTGCGTTCGGGTCAACTCGATATCTCGACTCTTCCAATGGCAGAGGCCAAAAAAGATTGGGAGCAGATTCAAAAAATGGGATTGAAGTTGATCACCTGGTCCTCGGAAGAATATCCATCTCTCTTGCGTGAAATTTATGACCCACCTCTTGTTCTGCTTTCCAAAGGAAAATGGGAGAGATGGGAGGAGCGTCATTGGGTCGGCGTGGTGGGTGCCAGAAAGGCAACCTCCTTTGGCAAAGAGAAGACGAAAGAATTTGTGACAGCACTTGTCAAAGAGGGGATCGGCATTGTCAGCGGTCTTGCCTACGGCATCGATTCGGAAGCCCACAAGACAGCGCTGGAAGCGGGTGGTGTGACATGGGGTGTTCTGGGAACCGGACCCGATCTGATTTATCCCACCCGGCATCGCCTGCTTGCGGAAAAAATGTGTGAGCAGGGGGGCTATCTCTCGGAATTTGCGTTGGGCACGCCCCCCTATGCGAAACATTTTCCACAGCGTAATCGTATTATCAGCGGGCTCTCCTCCTCTGTCATTATTGTCGAGGCCACTTTGAGGAGTGGTTCTCTCATCTCCGCCCGCTTTGCCATGGAACAGGGGCGCGAAGTTTTTGTGGTGCCGCCTCCCAGAGATGAAGTGGCCTATGAAGGCAACAAAAAACTTCTGGAAGATGGGGCCACACCGCTGGAAAATGTGGAACAGATTCTGGAAGTGATACAACTGCAGATGTCGGGATTGCATGAAACAAATCCTCCAAAGAAAAAAGAAGAGAAAACAAAAGAACAAAAAATAAAAATTGTTTCTCCGATACTCGATTGTTTGAAAAAACCAAGATCGCTGGAAACATTAGTGGCAGAATTGCACATGCCGGTTCCGACCCTTTTGGTGGAACTGGTAAAATTGGAATCACAAGGACTCGTTAAAAAAATTCCAGGACCCTTATGGCAAAGTCTCTAGTCATCGTCGAATCACCGGCCAAGGCGCGCACCCTGAAGAAATATCTGGGGCGCAATTTTCAGATTCTCGCCTCGGTCGGTCACATCAAAGATCTGCCCAAGAGCAAGTTGGGGGTCGATGTCGAACACGATTTTGAGCCAACGTATGAAGTGATTCGCGGCAAAGCGCAGGTGATCAAAGATATTGTGGAGGCCGCAAAAAAAGTCGATGTCGTTTATCTGGCACCCGATCCCGATCGGGAGGGTGAAGCGATTGCGTGGCATCTTGCAGAAGAGATCAAGGGGAACAAAACAAAAAGCAAAAAGAAGGCAACCAAAAAGACAAAAGGCAAAAAAGCAAAAGCGGAAACTCCGGAGGCATCCTCCGGGCCCAAAATTTATCGGGCCATGTTCAACGAAATTACCGAGCGGGCTGTGAAAGAGGCGATTGCCCATCCGACCGATCTCAATGTCCATCTCTATGAAGCCCAACAGGCGCGGCGCATTCTGGACCGCCTGGTCGGTTATCAGATCAGCCCCCTGTTGTGGGACAAAGTGCGACGCGGTCTCTCGGCAGGGCGCGTGCAGTCGATCGCCGTGCGCATCATCTGCGAGCGCGAGGCAGAGGTCGATGCCTTCAAGTCGGAAGAATATTGGTCCCTACTCGCCAAGCTGGAAGGAAAAATTCCGCCATCGTTCGAAGCCAAGCTGATCGGAACTTTAAAAGAGGGGCCGTGGGTGATGGACCCGAAGAACGGAAAAAATCCGCTCCCCAACAAAGGAAAAGTCGATACCATTTTAAAAGCGCTGGATGGGGTGAAATTTCTTCTCTCAAAAGTTACAAAAAAAGAACGCAAAAGAAATCCCCTCGCGCCATTCATCACCAGCCAGTTGCAACAGGATGCCGCAAGAAAACTCGGCTTCACCGCCAAAAAAACCATGATGCTGGCGCAGAGACTTTATGAAGGTGTCGACATGGGTGAAGAGGGGCCTGTCGGTCTGATCACTTATATGCGCACCGATTCCACGCGCATTTCGCAAACGGCCCTCGATGAGGTTCGCGATTATATTGTCCAGCAATACGGCAAAACGCATCTTCCCGATCAGCCCAACATCTACAAAAGCAAAAAGGGGGCGCAAGATGCTCACGAAGCGATCCGCCCCACCTCCACAGATTGGGCTCCGGAGAAGGTGGCCAGTTTCATGGAGCCCGACATGCTCAAGCTCTATGACCTCATCTGGAAACGATTTGTCGCGTCACAAATGAACCCGGCCGAATTTGACCAGACCACTCTTGATATTGAAGGGGGGGATTATCTTTTTCGGGCGACCGGTTCTGTTCTCAAGTTTCCCGGTTTCATGGCGGTCTATCTCGAAGCCAAAGATGAAGATGTGAAAGAGGATGAAGAGGCCGAGTTGCTCCCCGATTTGAAAGAGGGGGATATTCTCAAACTTCTGGAGTTGTTGCCCAAACAACATTTCACCGAACCGCCACCGAGATACAGCGAAGCCTCTCTGGTTAAAACATTGGAAGAGTTGGGAATCGGCAGACCTTCAACCTACGCGGCCATTTTGAGCAACATTCAGGAAAAAGAATATGTCGCCAAAAATGAGGGGCGCTTCAAGCCGACATCGCTGGGGGTGTTGGTGAACGGACTTCTGGTTCAGCATTTCCCCGGAATCTTAAACGCCCAGTTCACCGCACAGATGGAAAAGGAGTTGGATGATGTGGAAGAAGGGAGTCGAAAATGGGTCGACGCTCTCCACAGTTTTTACACCCCTTTTCAGGCAACACTCGCCAAAGCCAAAGTCGAAATGAAAGATATAAAAGCGATGCAGATCGAGACCGATCTGAAGTGTCGCCAGTGCAGTAATCCTATGGTCATCCGCTGGGGGAGATTTGGTGAATATTTGTCGTGCTCCAAATATCCAGAATGCAAAACCACCCACGAATTTACCCGCGACGAAAAGGGAAAGATTCTTATTCAGGAACAGGAAGTGAAAGGGGAGTGCGAAAAATGTGCCTCCCCCATGATCGTCAAACGCGGACGGTTTGGTCCGTTTCTCGCCTGCACAAAATATCCCGAATGTAAAAACACAAAAGCGATTCCGGTCGGCGTGGCCTGCCCCAAATGCAAGGCCGATGTGGTGCAACGCCGGTCCCACAGGGGCAAAGTTTTCTACGGCTGTTCCAAATATCCCGCCTGCGATTTTGCAAGCTGGAATCGCCCGCTTCCGCAAGAATGCCCGCAATGCCATCATCCGTTCCTCGTCGAAAAATATTCCCAAAAAGTAGGCGCCTTCGTCGCCTGCCCGCAAAAGGAATGTGGATATACGAAGGAACCTGAATAAAACTTTCTCCACACTCTCCGATTTTTGAACGGGAAGTGTAGTGCGCAACTCCCCACTCCGCTTGGGGAGGCCCCCAAGCTCCGTTAGTTCCTCGGCCCGCCAAGTATAAAATCCCCCGAGGGGATTGGCGGGCCTGCGCAGTCGTTTCGCACTACACTTCCCGCTCAAAAATCGCACAGCAACTTCAAACTATAAATTTTTAAGTTCGAAATGATGTGTGCTCAAAAGCTGGAAGAGGGCGGAGAAAAAAGTGGTATGAGGCGGCCTGTCGGAGGCAATTTTACAAACGGGATCCAAAGCCAAAATTGCCGAGACCGGAGCACCCATTTTGGGTCCGACCCAAAATGAGGTGCGTCCCCGAATA
>JAUSII010000034.1 GCA_030648035.1 Deltaproteobacteria bacterium
CCTCTTTCCTTCTCTTCTTGTCCACAACCCGCTCTCCCCATCCCAAAGGGACTCCTTTGGAGATCAGGCCGCTTCCTGGCTGGAAACCTTCGACCAGACAGAATCTATTTTCCCCTGCTCGCTTAAAACGCGAACGTGTTCCAAAATCCAGATTTTGCGTTTGGCCACCGTCTGGGTATCGGCCCTGGAGACCTGTCGATCGAGATATCGTTTGAATAGATAGGCGCAATCGGGAGAGAGCCTTTGCCGAAGAATATTGAAGAGAGAGATGTCGCTCCGATCAAAAGCTTTCACCAGCGACAAGAGGCCCAGCTCTTTTAAAAAACGTTCGGCGCCCAACACTTCTCCTCCTGTTTCCAAAACAGAATATTTTGCCTCTTTGACGAATCCCTTTTCCTGCAACTGATATCGTTTGATGCGGCTCAAAATTTCTTTGGCCTCTTTGATTCCGAAACGGTTCAAAATCACTTTCATCACCTGCCTCGTCGAACCGACCAGAGAGAGAGCCAGTTCGCTCATCCCCAAATCGTGGAACAAAAGATCGATCTCTTCCATCTTCAGATAATAGAGATGATTGAAATCGATCAGCTCCGGCTGATGGGAAATGCGCACCGGCACAAAGTGACGTTCAAAACGACGGCGCACCAGATTTAAGATTTCGGTCGGCACATAAAAAGCCTCAATCAACTTTGGCAATTTGACCACAACATGACGCGGTAGATGTTCCAGAAGATAGCGAACATGCTTGGAGGGGAGATGCCGAAGAATCACACCGATCACGCGGGGCGATTCTTTTTTGAGGGCCTCCAACAGCCAGGCGGGATGAATCTCCGCAATCCCGGAAAAAGATTCGCGGGCGGAAAAAGCCTTGAGCTGTTCCTGCAATGTTTGAGGATCCGTCCGGTTGAGAAGTGCTTCCAGCGATTCCGCGCGCGCGGGGGGAAGATAGTCCAGGAGGGCCGTGGCTGAATCGAATCCCTCGGAGAGGGCCAGACACGCCAGCACTTGTAAATGTATCGGTTCCATATTTTGCCGTTACTGAATCTGCGTGTTCATAACCCCCTTGAACGATGACACCGCGAGCTCGACTGATTTAACCGTCAACTCGGTCATCTGGGCAACATGAAACACGTGGGCCTGAATGGCCAGCAATTCCTGGTTACTGTATTTTTTGTTGCTGTATAAAATTTCGTTGACCAGACCATCCATATGCGTCTGTTGCTGATTAAAATCAGCGAGCATGCTCACCACTTTGTCACCACCGCTCGGGGCAGAATGATTCTGGGCCGCTCCATCGGCATCGAAGGGAATGGCCTGTGCAGAAATGGCCTGACTCTGCCCGCCGGGTTTCATTTCGGTCTCGATCCCCAACATGTCGGCAAAACCCATCTCTTCGCCAGTGTTCTGCAACATCTCCTGAAAGGAGGATCCCTGCCCATTCTGCAGAGGCTTGGCCGCTTCGCTCTGCGAATTTTCCATGGCCTTTTTAACAACCTGTGTCGCCAGTTTGGCGCCTACAACCGTCATAATATTCTCCTTATTCTGCATCCCCCAACATTTCGGGATCGACTTCCAAACCATCATCACCGGCACGCACCTTCACTTTTTTGAGAAGCAAGGCCAACGATCTGGCATGCAGTCTGGAAACCCACGACTTGGAGAGGTTGAGTTCTTCTCCCACCTCTTCCAGTGTTTTGTTTTGAAAGTAATACATCTTGATCAGCTTTTTCTCGACAGGCGGAAGAGAATTGATCGCTTCGCGCATGTGCATACGAATCTGGCGAAACTCGGTATTTTTTTCAAGACTGCCGCTGTCGGGATCTTCAATGTCCATGTCTTCCTGCGAATCGAGTGAAATAATATAAATGGAAGCAAGAGAGTTGACCGTTTCGGCAACTTCTTCTTCCGCCGGATCCATTGTTTTGGAATCGGCATATTGGGACATGAACTGCAGATAATCATTGGCCGCCTCTTCGAATTTCAATTTGGCGTAGAGCGTTCTGGGAATCCATCCGGCTTTTCTCAAACCATCATAGATGGCACCCTTCACGCGATAATAGGCGAACGTTTTAAAATCGACTCCCATTTTTTCATCATAACGTTTGGCCGCTTCGAGGAGACCCAAGCGGGCGGAGCAGAGGACTTCGTCATATTCCACAACAGTGGAGAGACTCTGATAAACACGGCTGGCGATGGATGCGGCGTAGGGCATATATTGTGCGACCAGTTCGTCGCGTTTTTTTAACGACTCCAGATCTTTCTTGGTCAACCTCGGAGATTCCTGGGAAGTCATTGCATGGGATTGCTTCGGGGCTACCACGGAACCTCGCCGCACAATCTCCTTTAACTTTCCCAAAATCGGTTTTTGCTTCAGAGCCGTCTTTGTCATACCACCCCCTGGTAATAAAAAAATTCTCCAAGCGGGAGGTTGCAGAATCTATGCCAAATAAAAGTCCAAAAGAAAGAAGTCGACCTCACTGCAAACCCATTGATATCACTTTGTTTTTTCATTTCATATTTCAAGCGCTCTTTTTGCAATTTGGATTCATTTTCCGAAGAATGGTGTCTAAAGGCACCAAATGAAGGATTGGAGGCCTTTGATTCTATTTTGGTGTTATTTCGTCCCTTAAATGGGACATCTGTTTCAAAATCAATACACTTTATTTTTCAAGCATTTATCCGAATATTGTTCAACTTACTGATTTTAATGAGATTTATTCAAACCAAGAATTGATTTGATTCTGGCACACATTGTGCTTTACACGGAGATGCTTAAAACATGCGCCAACATAAAGGAGACAACACCATGCCACAGGAAAAACTAAGCCTCTTGATTCTGGAAGACGAACCCGCCGCCAAAGCCGCCATCGAAATACTTCTCCAAAAAAAATATAATCTCGACTTCGCAGGAACCTGCGCGGAGGCCGAAGAAAAAATCCGGCAGAAAAGTTTTGATATCGCCCTTTTCGACATGAACCTTCCCGATGGAAACGGACTCGAGCTTCTTAAAAAAATCCGCACATTCAAACCGGAACAGGAAGTGATCATGGTCAGCGGCGTCAACGAAGTTCAGGAAATTGTCAAAGCGATGCGACTCGGCGCCACCGATTACGTCACCAAGCCGGTCGACAAAGAGGTGCTTTTTCGCGTTCTGGAAAAAATTGAAAAGACACGGCGTCTCACCTGGGAAAGAACCGTGCTTCTGCAAAAAGTGAAGGAATCGGAAAATCGCTATCACGGTATTATCGGCCAGTCGCTCGCCATCCGTCATATCTGCGAAACCGTTGCCAAAGTGAAAGGGACCGAAACACCGATCCTTCTCATGGGAGAAAGCGGCGTCGGCAAAGAGGTCATCACGTGTGCCATTCATAAACAGGAAAATGATCCGATCCGCCCCTTCGTCACAGTCAACTGCGCGGCCATTCCGGAAAATCTGCTGGAATCGGAACTCTTCGGACATGAAAAAGGGGCCTTCACGGGCGCCGCGCAGACGCGCGTAGGCAAATTTGTCCAGGCGAACGGCGGAGATATATTTCTGGATGAAATCGCCTGCATGTCCCCTACCCTCCAGGCCAAGCTGTTGCGCGTTTTGCAGGACAAGCAGGTGGAACCATTGGGAAGCTCCAAGAAAATCAAATCCAACTTCCGCGTTATCGCCGCCACCAATCAGGATCTGAAAGTGATGATTGAAAAAGGGACGTTCCGGCAGGATTTATATTTCAGATTGCAGGGGATTGAAATTTATATTCCGCCTTTGAGAGCGCGTGTGGAAGATATTCCCCTTTTGATCGAGCATCTGCTGAAAGAACTGGCCCCCCGATTCGGCGTGCGCCATTTCACGCAGGAGGCCCTCAAGGTGATGATGGCCTACGACTGGCCCGGCAACGTGCGCGAGTTGAAAAATACGGTGGAAAATATGTTGATCCTCTGCCGCAATGAAATCATCGACGAAACTTTTCTGCCGCCCAACCTGATGAACAGCAAAAATAGCAATGGCGAGAGAAACATGTTCACCCATCTGCGCGCCAACATCAAAACCTATGAACGCGATGTGATCGCCGCCGCCATCAAGCGCTATCGCGGCAACAAGAGCCGTGCCAGCAAGGAGCTTGGAATTTCGCGGAGTATTTTATATCGAAAGATGAAAGCGCTGGGGATGGAAGAAAAGGATATGTTTTAGCCTTGGGATTTCTTATTCGGGGTGACACGGCGATTTTCCAACAGCACATCGACGGCTTCGTCGCCCGCCTCATTGGCCACCACTTCTGAAAAGCCCTCATCAATCATTTTCTTTCGTACCTTTTGTTCCATTTTTCCCAAGTTCACCGGAAGATGGCTTCTGGCTTCTGTGGCAAAAGATTTTAGGGCATTCTGCAACAAGGCCAATCTCTGCTCTTCCGTTCTCGGTTTGCTTTTGCGGTCGGTAAGATGTTTGAGAGACTGAGTCGGATTGGCGGCGAACGGAGAATGCGCAGCGGTATTCTGATCCGCCGAACTCGTCGATTTGGAAGAGCCTGCCTTGCCCAAAGAAACGACATTCGATGTTTTGCGTATATTGTTCACCATAAAAATATCCTATAACGAATGTGCCATTGTTGAAGCCGCATCATCTCTCGAAAACAAAACATTCATCACCATTTCACCCTGCGGAGAAACACCCGAACTGCTGGCCGGTTGAATGCCACCAACGCCTCCCGCATCCAAACCGGGAAAACTGATATTCTGCGGATTTTTTTGTGCCTGCGTTTCCATTTGCCTCTGATACGATTTGGCTTGAACCTGATCTCCGATTGCACCTGCGCCATACATCCCCGCGGCCGCCAACGCCGCCGGAGGAAAGATGAACGAGAGGGGGGCGGCCACGGCACCAAAAAATTTGCCAACGCCGGACAAGAAGCGACCAAAGGCCCCCGGCTTTTTCACATCTTTCTGCCACGCGGGTGTGCCAGTGGTCTGGCGCATCTCATATTTGACTAAATCGGGTCTGACACCTTGAAAATCCATAAAACTCCTTAAATAACCCCTTCATTCTTATTATCGGCAGGCTTGGGGCCCAAAGTTGCTTCGATCCAAAAAAACATTATTCTTCATCCCTTTGGCCTCCTCTTAGCCTTGGATTCTGTTCCTCCATGATTTGGCCTTCCAGGGCAGGGAGCGCACCGCCCCCCTTCAACGCCTTCAATTCATTGCGCACGCGACTCGACTGAATAATCGAGACAATCAGCGCAATCGACAGAAGCACCAACACGCCAAAAAAGACGATCAGATAAATTTTTAATCTCTCTCTTGAATCGAGATCGAGCTTGAGCCCCATCAGTCTCACCGGCGCCGATTCATTTTTATTTTCCAGATTCAGAGTTTTGTTTTCCGACGTCTTCGGAAGAGTGATCGTTTCACCGGGACGGAGTATCGTTGCCATCGGAGCGGCGTAATTGATCATAATGGAAACATCACGCGGCGACATCCCCTCCACCGAGTTGGCAACAAACTCCTGAATCTTTGATTCTTGCAAAGTCGTTGCGCCATGTTGCGGTGTTTGTGCCTTGATGACAATCGACGCGGTCGGTTTCTTCTTCTCCCCCAAATTAATTTCTTCTTCCTGTGGGGTGTTCAAAACCACATCGACATCGACCACCTCGGGCATTTTTTTGAGTGAATTGATGATCTCCCCTTTAAGCGCCAGTATATAGCGCGCCCGCTCTTCCGCAGGAGTTCTGATCCAGCCGCCGGAGCCTTTTCCCTGATAGATCTCCTGCAATCCCGGAGATCTGGGAGAAATGACATTACTAGTGACAATCAGCTCTCTGGCCTTGGAAAGATTTTCCTTGTTCACTTTGAGTATCCAGACCACTTCGTTCTGTTTGATCTCCTGTTCCAGAAGAGCATTGATGCCATTCTGTTGCAGGAGGACCATCACCTTATTGGCATCTTCCTGACTCAAATCGTTATACAAAACGACCTCGCCGCAAGCCGTCAGCAAAATGCAAAGCACAAAAAAGAAGCTGAACGCCCTAATGCTTTTTCTTTTTTTCATAATGATCCTTGATCTCTTTGACTTGGGAAAGTTTTTCGGGGCTGAAACCTTTGTGAATGGCATCCAGAAGTGCGCGTGCAAAATCGCCAACCGATCCTTTTGAATCTTCCAGATCGACCTGTTTCAAAAGTTTGAGCGCTTCCGGCTTCTCGCCCAGAAAATAGAGCGATTCGCCCAGATAGGCTTTGGCATAGATGCTTTCGGGAGTTATTTTGAGCGCTTTTTTATAAAGCTGGACCGCCTCTTTGAGTTTCCCCTGGCAAAAATAGACCCCGGCCAAAGCGACCAGGGGTATCTCACTTTCGGGTTTGAGGACCTGCACACCTTCGAAAACCTCTTTGGCCTCTTTAAAGCGTTGCATGCCGAGATAGATATAACCAGCCTCCATCATCAGGGCCAGATGCTGACGATCCATTGAAATCATGTTCCCCCCTTAAAAAGGAAATCCCGCGGAGTGCTTGTGCATTATAAAGCATCCGCGGGATTCCTTCAATTTCATAGTGCCTTCACCGACTATTAACCACGGGCCGTGAATTTCTCAATCATCGACAACTTGGCACGGTGGTCGGCGCTCAAAATATTCGATTTGGTATTCCAAACCTGCATATTGCTCTGCATGATCGCCTGCAATTCAATCAATTGAAGGTTGTTCTGATTCATGACATCCATCAGCTGAAACTGGGTCATGTTGGTCCCCGGGACCACCGATCCCCCGCTGACACCTGCCGCATTACCACCCATGGCGCTTGCACCACCCATGGGACTGCCGGAGTAACTTCCCATCGCCAATCCTGGAATGCCGCCATTGGCACTGCCGGGACCGTAAGGGGAAGAGGCCGCAGACCAGCTGGGCGCTCCACCCGCTCCTGAAAACGAACCGGCCGCGCCGGGAAAAGAGGTGAAGGCCGCGTTCAAAACAGTGGCCGCATTGACATTACCGGTCGACTGCCTTGTAAACTCGGTTGCAAATGGCGTCATTGCGGAGACCCCGCCCAGGAAATCTCCAAACTCCATTCCTTTGGCTTTGGGGCCCGCAGAAGGTTGATTTTGTGCTCTCTGAATTTCTACCGGATTAATATTGATTGATTCTAAGCTCATAAATTTTTCGCCTCCAAAATAATTATCGGCAGGCTTGGGGCCCAAAGTTGCTTCACTATTAAACTTTTTTAGGCTGTTTGGGGTTCTGCTTCTGAATGCGATATTTGATTTTAAGCAATTCCTTCAATAATTCCGCGACATTCTCCAAAGCTTTCATCGCTTTTTTAGCCTCACGATTATTGCTTAATCCCTTCTTTTCTTTGGAGATTTTTTCAAGGTGCTGGTAGGCGGAGGTAAAAGCGGTGTTTAATTCTTTGAAATCTTCGGAATCGATGAGCTTTTCGACTTCAGGGTATCCTACGGTCTGTTCGGTCTGTGCCATATCGAAGGAAAAGATAACAGATTCCAGAGAGATGGGCAACAAAGGAACTATGGCACCAAAGGTTTTAGTATGGCGATGACGGGGTTGAACTCGTTGACGGTGAGGCTGATGGTGAGATCGAGATTCTGATAGCCCGGCATTTCCAGATGGACGTGGTAATTGCCCAGTCCCATTTCATGAAGGAGAATGGGGGTGACCTGTTCGATTTTCTTTTCATTAAGAAAGACGGTGGCTCCGGGCGGATCGGACTGGATGTAGACCACCGATCGCAAGGGAGAGATGGTTCCCAGCACGACGTGTGCCTCTCTCATCACCGCTTCGTCTTTGGCATTCAGCAAAACTTCCACCAGCGGAATCAGGGCCTGTTGCATCTGCTTCTGTTCCGCCAGCACCCGTGCCATTCCCAGCTTGGCCCAATATTTAAAATCGGGTTCTGTCTTGGCCTGTTCAAAATAACCGAGCGCCTTGTCATAATCTTTTACCTGCAGAAAAAGATTCCCGAGCATCATCCGCGCCTCGGCAATTTCATGCGGCGTCGGGTTGAGCGTGAAAACTTCCGACAGGCTTTGCACCGCTTCCTGATACAAACCCTGATTCAATCGCCCCTTTGCGGTATTTATTTTTTCACCAGCGGGAGAGGTCTTCAATGTGACTTCCGTCTTGAACAAAGTGTTCATGTCGGTGGTGATATCCTGTGAAAATTCAAAATAGCCGTCTTTACGCAGAGTCAGTTTATGAATCCCCAACGGCAGAGTCCCCATAAACGGCGTCTGGCCCATTTTTTGCTGATCGACAAAAACATCGGCCCCCGGGGGGATGGAGCGGATTTCGGCGGGAAACTGTTGCAGGGTCTCTTCGGTCACTTCGAGGGTGAAGGTGGGCCGGTCTTCTTCCAGAACAAATTCGCGGTGAAAAATAATATCCTCCACCACACTTCCCGAACCGCCAATCTGTTTGGCCTTGCGCAATTCGGCAACGTAGCGCCCAAAGGGAATGTAGATCGGTTTGTTCAAAACAAGATTTTGCAGTTTCACCGGCTTGGCCTGAAACTTGTTATATTCGTAATACCCTTCGAGATAGAGCGACACATCGCGCGGGAGTGCGGTGATTTTCAAAGTGCCGAGCGGCGCACGAAAAAGAAGAGGGACCGTCGATTGATCGGAAGTGACGCTGAATTTAAGATGGTCGGTATATTTTTCCCCGATCTCGATCATGTCGAAAGTCGCCTCGATATCGTAGGATTGTCCCGGTATCAGATTGATATTGAGTTTGAGCGGCGTTTTGCCGATCTCTTTATCCTGAAAACGGACCACGGCCGGAAACGGATTGGCGACGCAATCAAGAAAAATGGGAACGGTTCTCGGTTTGGGCGGCTCTGGCGGCCCCAGCGGAATCGACTGCGGTTGGGACACCGGTTGCACGGCAACAGGCGGTGTCGGCGGTTTTTTGCCCCCCTTGCCTTCGGGTGATAAAACAACACGCCAATAAAAATAGAGACCTGCGACCAGCAAAACGGCAAAAAGAATCCCCACCAGAACTGCCAGCCTCGCCTTGGGCAAACCTCTTTTTGATGGTTCGGGTTCGGGCAAAACCGGTGCCAGATCGGTAGCGGTATCTATTTTCACCAGATCTTCATCTTCCAGAGGAGAATGGGGAGCAGTAACATCTTTTTGAAGAGTCGGCATTTCTCCTTCTCTCCCTTTCGTTTCGCCTGTCAGCATCGTTCCCATTTCACTCGAGTCCCGAACTGGAATATCCATTTCTTCTTCAAGATCCATATTTTCCGTCACCAACCTCAAAGTATAAATCCCCACCTGAACCGTGTCTTTATGTCCGATAACGACCGTCTCCTGAATGAGGGTTCCATTTACATAAGTTCCATTCTTGCTCTGGAGATCTTTAACAGTCCACCCTTGCGGAGAAAAACTTATTTCGGAATGTTTTCTGGAAACACTCTGGTCATCGAGAATGACATTGCACTCTTCCAAGCGGCCAATGATGTTATCCCCCTGTTTCAGGGAAAACCGGGCCCCTTTGTGCGGGCCATCCACAATCACCATATAGGGAGGCGTCATACCACTCGCTACTTCGGCCTCTCCCATATCGGGGTTTCCAAAAAGTTGTGTTTTATCTTCTTCAGCCATATAGGACCATGATTTTTTAGCATAAAATGGTTTGCTAGCAAACGTTTAAACTTGCATCCGGTCAAATCCATACGCATACTCTCAGACTGTGTTGCACTCTCTCACATATATTCTGGTTTTGATGGGCACGGCAATTGCTTTGCCGACATGGGCGCAACCGATAAACATGCCGGTTGAAATTGCAGCCCCCAATTCTCAAACACAAACACCTCCCGTTCTAAAAAAAGAAACTCCCAAGAAAAAAAAGGGGGAACAACCGCCCGCGCAGACAGAGGCCGTCCAGAAACCAGAACGGCCTACAACTCCAGGAATATGCATCAACTGGCGACAAGTCTTTGCAGAAGCGGCACTCCGCGAGGCACAGGGGAAAAAAGAGATTATCAGCATCGCCCCTTTTTATAACGATACGGAACAGGCGGGCGATGCCTGGCTCTCGCAAGGCATTCCCTCTCTATTGATCCGTTTTCTGCAGACCGACCCAAAATTGGGACTTCTTCCTGAATCACAAGCGGCTCTTCTGGCGCCCGAACACCAACCGCAATACAGAATCGGCGGACTTTTTCAGCATAACAAGGCGTGGCTAAGAGCTTTTATTCAATTGAGCGATGCAAAAGGAAAACTGCTGGCCCAGTTTCTGATGCAAACGCCCTACCCGGGTCACACCGATTTTTTTACCGACCTTCGTGAAGCGGCGGAGGGAATTTTGAAAAAACTGGGACGAAAAAAAATCGCCACCGCCATGATGAAAATCATCGAAAACGAAACCGACAACGTTCACTCCTATGAAAATTATATCAAGGGACAAGAGGCGCTACAAAGTTACGATTCCAACAAGATCGAGACGGCCCTCCTCTGGTTTCAGGAATCGAGGC
>JAUSII010000040.1 GCA_030648035.1 Deltaproteobacteria bacterium
ATCTCTCGCGTGTTGGCTAAAAAAGTCTGCGCAGGCCCGCCACTCCCCTCGGGGGATTTTAAACTTGGCGGGCCGAGGAAGCGAAGTGCTGATTTTGGGGGCCTCCCCAAAATCTATAACGTCTTTTTTAGCCAACACGCGAGAGATTTTGCCGGTGTCTGTCTACGAAAAGAATGCTTAGTTGATTTCTGTCTCGACTTTATTTACAACGCACCCTTCATGTCGCTTGAGATCACTTACATTGGTCATGCCAGCACGTTGATTGAGTGGGATGGCATTCGCATTCTGACCGACCCGGTTTTCAGCTCGCGTGTGTTGTGTTTCAATCGGCTTGAGCCGATGAAATTCAATCCGGCCAATCTGGGAACTTTGAACGCCATTCTCATCAGCCATGCCCATTACGATCATCTCGATCTCTTCAGTTACAAATTTATTCCGGGCGATGTTCCGATTCTGGTGCCGGAGGGGATGGCCAAGGCGATCAGTCCGTTTGTCAATAATCCGGTCATCGAACTGGCCACATGGGGACGCTATACTCTGGCCCCCGGTTTTGAAATCTCTGCGGTGCCAGCGCAACACAAGGGTGGGCGCTTTCTGTTTCCCCTCCGTTATGCCACATGCCACGGATATGTTCTTTCAAAGGGAAAAGAGAATGTTTATTTTGCCGGAGATACCGGTTATCGGTCCGATTTCAAAGAGCTGGCACAGCTTTTTAAAATCAAACTTGCCCTTCTCCCCTTTGCGCACATCTATTCCAACTGGTATTCCGGAAAAAATCACATGAACTTTGAAGAGTCTCTGCAGGCGTGGAAAGATTTGGGGGAACCCGATCTTATTCCGATCCACTGGGGAACATTTTTCAGGGGGCAGGCTTACAAAAACAGGTTGGCTTATCTGCTGAAAGACCGCGCCCTGCAGGATAAACGCCTCAAATCCAAATTGCATCTGTTGGAACCGGGCGAGCGCCATGCTTTTACTTCATGATGATTTGAAGACCGACGCGGATGAACATCACTGCAATGGCGGCCAGAAAGAGTGAGATGATTTTTGAAAAAGCCTGCATGCCGTTGATGCCCAGCAATTTTTCGGCGTAGTTGGCATAGTAAAGCGAGGCGGTGATGATCACCAGATTCACAAAGAGCGCTATCGCCACCCAGTGAAACGGAAACTGGTTGCCCAGCACCATGAGTGTTGTCAACGCGGCGGGGCCCATGATGAGCGGAATGCCGATGGGCACCACGCCCACACTTCGGTCGGGCCTGCGCTCCACTTTGGACGGATTGACCAGATCGATCACCGCCAGAACCAGAAGCAGAATGCCGCCGGCAATCTGAAAATCGGCCAATTGAATTCCAATAACCTTGAAGATGGCCTGCCCCGCCAGCAGAAAAAGAAGACTCACCAGAAAAGCGGTCAGCACCGATTGATTGAGAACATTTTGACGATCCCGTTTCGGCATGTCTGAAGTGAGCCCCAGAAAAAGAGGCATGATGCCGATGGGATCCATGGCGACGAATAACGGTATGAAGCAGAGAAGAAATATTTTCATAAACACGGTGTCATTGCGAGCGTAGCGAAGCAATCCCGGGATTGCCACGTCGCCTTCGGCTCCTCGCAATGACATGTCAACACAACTGGTTAAATCTCTAAAACCCCTATCGACTTCTCGACGATACTAACCGGAATTCCGGTTTCGATCAACTGGTAAGCCACTTCGAGTTGGGCGGATAAATGACGGTCCTCTTTTAACATGGGGATGCGTTCCCTTACATATTGGTGCAGAGCGTGAACACCCTTTCCCGGTTTTTTACCCTGCCCATTCAGGTCGATGGCCTGACAGGCGGCTAGCAATTCTATGCTTAAAATTTTCCCGACGTTGTTCGCGATCTGTTTTGCCTTGCGCGCGGCCCAGGTGCTCATGCTCACGTGATCTTCCTGTCCGCCGGAAGTGGGGATGCTGTCGACGATGGCCGGATGGGCCAGCGTTTTGTTTTCTGAAACGAGTGCGCTCATCACCACCTGCGGGATCATGAATCCCGAATTTAAGCCCGCATCCTGAATCAGAAATATGGGATCGATCAACACCGCAACACGCCTCTCGGAGATGCTCCCCAGCTCTGCCAGGGCCAGCGACAACGTGTCCATCGCGAGTGCAATCGGCTCGCCGTGAAAATTGCCGCCGCTCAAAATTTTTCCAGTCTCTGCAAAAACGAGCGGGTTGTCGGTGGTGGCATTCAACTCTATTTTTAGAATTTTTTGGGCAAAGAGAAAAGCCTCCTTGGCCATCCCGTGCACCTGCGGCACACAGCGGAGCGAATAGGGGTCCTGCACGCGCAGACAATCGTGATGCGATACATTCAACTCGCTCCCCGCAAACATTTTGCGCAAATTGGAGGCGGTCGCAAGCGCCCCCGGATGCGGGCGCAGGAGAATAAGCGCCTCTTCAAAAGGTTGGAACGAAGCAAGATCCCCCTCGATCGAAACAGCGGCATTGATATCGGCCAGTTTCATCAGAGTCTCTGCCTGCAAAAGAACATCCCACGCAATCGCCAGACTCACCTGTGTTCCGTTGATCAGAGAGAGACCCTCTTTGGCCTCAAGTGACAAACCCTTTAATCCGGTATGCGCAAAAGCATCTCCGGTTTTTTTTCTTGTCCCCAGATGCCAGACTTCACCCTCCCCCATCACCATCAGCGCAATGTGGGCCAATGGGGCCAGATCTCCGCTGGCACCGACGGAGCCCTGACACGGGATCACCGGAGTGACGCCTTTGTTGATGCATTCACACAACAGAGAAACAATTTCGGGACGAACGCCCGAGTATCCTCCCGCCAATACATTGGCCCGAAGCAGAACCGCCAGACGGGAGACATTTTCCGGCAAAGGTTCTCCCACACCGACCGCGTGCGAATAGACGAGATTTTCCTGAATTTTGGAGAGTTGGTCGGGAGCGATGCGTGTGGTGGCCAGTTTTCCAAAGCCTGTGTTTACACCATAAACAGGGCGATCACTTTTGAGGCTCTCTTCGACCACTTGTCTCGATCTGAGCATCCTCTCTCTCGCATCGAGTGCGAGTTGAATTTTGGGGAGAGCATAGAGACACTCTTTCACCTGATCTGGAGTGAGGTTCGAACCGTTTATGGAAATGGTATTCATTTTTTTGTCTCGGCATCCGAGAGGCGCAAATAATTTGGCGTCAGCCGTGCCCAATCTTTACCCTCCCCCTTTTCCAAAAGAGGGAGGGCCAACCCTGCAACCCATTTTGCCTGAAGAGGCATCGACGATTCGGGCGGGAAAAGGGCCAACTCTCCCAACTCCCTTTCAAACAACTCCCTGTAATGGAGAGCCCCATCGCCCAGAAGCCAACAGCTTCCTAACTCCCTTAAAGTTTTACATAAGAGTTCTGGCTTTATCGCTTGTTCCTGGAAAATATTTTTATCCAGAATACCTTCATGAAAAGTATAGGCCGCGGCATAAACCTCGCCCCGTTTGGCATCCATCAGACTGACCACCGGAAGTGTGCTTGAAGAACCGTTATGGGCAAGAGCTTTCAAAGACGAAATCCCTATTAACGGCAAAGCATGAACCTGCGCAAAACCTTTGAATGTGGCCAACCCGATGCGCAGTCCCGTGAAGGAGCCGGGACCGATCGTCAGCGCCAGCCCATCCAGATCGGAGAGATCCCATCCTATGCGGGTGAGCAGACTCTCCAATGCCGGGAGAATCCTCTCGGTATGAGTCACCTCAGTATTGAAACGGGTTTCGGCGCACAACTGCAACCCTTCGGTCAAAGCGATGGAACCTAAGCGGGTGGCGGTGTCTAGTGCCAGAATTTTTGAAACCATTTTGAAAGCCCCAACAGACGTTCCAGATCATTGAGCGTGACAAAAAAGATGAGGGTCAGGAGAAGGACCATCCCCACCTGTTGCGAAATAAGACGCGCCTTGAGACTCAATGCTTTGCCGCGAATAGCCTCCACAGCAAAAAAGAGAAGATGGCCGCCATCCAGCATCGGTATCGGCAAAATATTAAGAATCGCCAATTGCAGACTCAAAAACGCCATGAAATACAGAAAATCAGCCAGACCCGATGCCGAAGCCTTGCCCAGTGCAACGGCAATCTGCACCGGACCTCCCAGCGTTTTGTAGGATATTTCGCGCGTCACCAGTTTGCCCAGCACTTCAAAAGTGAGACCGATATTTTTGATATTGGTTTTCCATCCGACCTTCACGGCTTCAATAAAACCATATTTTTTGGTCTGGAGGGAACTGATATTGAGATCTTCCGGACCGTGAATACCCATAAGCCAACGTTTTGCAGACTCATCCCATTTTGGTTTGATCTGGAGGGATAGCGGCGCCTTGTCTCTTAAAATCTGAAGGGTTATATTCACGCCCCCTTTTAAAGTCACCGCGCGAATGAGGGCGTCCCAATTCTCAACCGGCTGGCCCTCCACCGTCAGAATCAGATCGCCCTTCTCCAACCCTGCCTGTGCGGCGGGACTGCCATCGACCACACCGGAGACCATCGCTTTGGGTGGTGCTCCAAAAAATTTTTCAATCCCCAGATAACTCCCCTCACTGCCGGGAATGGGTGCCGCTTCCACTTTCAAAACAGGATGTGACTGGTTTCGCTCCACTTCCACCGAAACGGTCTGGCCGGGGGTGGTGAGAGCCAGGGGTTGCAAGAGAGCTTCCCACGTGGCGGTTACCTCTCCATTGAACTTGATGATTTTATCTCCGACCTGAAACCCGGCCTTTTCTGCGGGCGAACCGGGGACGATTCTTTCAACAACGGGAGGTTCCGACAAAAAAGTAATTTCCGGTTTGCCGATCCAGAAGACGAGCGGCATGAGCAGAAAACTTAAAACGAGATTCATGAACGGCCCCGCCATCACAACCGCCGAGCGGGCGCCGACCGACTTGTTGGAAAATGCGGTGGTATCTGTGGGCGAAATTTCTTCTTCCTCCCCTTCTCCGCGCATTTTAACAAAACCACCCAGTGGAAGAAGCGAGATGCAAAAGTCGGTCTCTTTCCATTTGAACCCGAAAATCTTGGGGCCAAACCCGATGGAAAACTTTTCCACCGCGACGCCGGCTTTTCTGGCGACCCAGAAATGACCAAACTCGTGGACCAACACGAGAATGCTGAAGGCGACAACAAAGGCGACGATGGAGAGTATCATATTAAATTTCCTTTATGAAAGTTTGGGCTTCTTTTCTGGCACTGGTATCTGCCTCTAACACATCTTCGAGAGAATGTAGAGGATAAGAACGGTGCGTTGCCAGCACTTTTCCAACAATGTGTGCGATGTCCATAAACGAAACCTTTTTCTGAAGAAAAGCTTCGACGGCCACTTCGTTGGCGGCGTTGAGACTACATGGGGCACTCCCTCCCATTTCGAGCGCCTGCCTTGCCAAACTCAAAGCTGGAAAGCGAACCGGATCGGGTTCTTCAAAAGAGAGGGGCGACATTTTCACCAGATCGAGCGGCTCTACATTTGTTGTTATTCTTTCCGGATACGCCAGCGCATAGACGATTGGGGTGCGCATGTCGGGGTTTCCCAATTGCGCCAGTACCGAGCCATCAACATATTCCACCAGCGAATGGATGATGCTTTGCGGATGAACCTTCACGGCAATTTTTTCAGAGGGCAATGCGAAAAGCCAGTGGGCCTCGATAATTTCGAGCCCCTTGTTCATCATGGTGGCCGAATCGATGGTGATTTTGGCCCCCATTTTCCATTTGGGATGTTGGAGTGCCTCATCCAAAGTCGCTTTGGCTATCTGTTCCGCGCTCCAGGTGCGAAATGGGCCGCCAGATGCGGTCAAAATAATGCGTAAAACCTCTTTGTCACTGCCATGCAACACCTGATGGATAGCGCTGTGCTCACTGTCCACGGGAATGAGCATCCCCTTGCCCTCTTTCAAGGCCTGGGTCATCACGGGGCCCGCCGCCACCAGCGATTCTTTGTTGGCCAGCGCCACCGTTTTGCCGGCTTTCAATGCGGCATAGGTCGGCTTCAACCCGGCGGCACCGACGATGGCCGAAAGAACAATGTCGGCCTCCGGCAGAGTTGCGGCGGCGACACTCTCTTCATCACCCCATAAAATTTTTGTCTCCGACTTTGCCCCAAGGGCTGTTTTCAATAATTCTGCGGAGGCTTTTTCACGCATCACCGCCACGCGAGGGCGAAACTTTTGGATCTGCCCTGCCAACGCTTCAACATTGGAACCGGCAACCAGAGCCAGCACCTCAAAGCGGTCGGGATGATGCCCGATCACATCGAGCGCGCTGACACCAATGGAACCGGTGGAACCGAGGATGACGATTTTTTTTCTTTTTGTCATGACAGCAGGTTGTTCCATTTGAGCAAAAAATAAAACAGCGGCGCTGAAAAGGTGAGTGCATCGAGCCGATCAAGCGCGCCTCCGTGCCCAGGGATGAGATGACTCGAATCTTTCACGCCCACACTCCTCTTGATAAGAGATTCAATCAGATCTCCCAGGGCCGCGGCGACACTGACCGAGATGCCGATCACAATCAGACGGGGCCAGCTCGTAAAATTCTGGCCCAGAAACAGATGGGAAGCGAGCCATAAACCAAAAATGCCGCCGCCAATCAACCCTGCGAAAAAACCTTCCCACGTTTTATTGGGGCTGATGATCGATGCGAGTTTGTATCGCCCCAACGATTTTCCAACCAGAAAACCAAACGTGTCGGTGAGGCAAGCGGGAAAGAGGCACAACATCACCCAGACTCTCCCCTCCGCCTTAAGCCAGCTCCAGAACGGCAGGGTCAGAGAGAGATAGCAAATACCCAAAACCATGAGGCCCACATGATGCGTGGTCTCCGGCATTTGCTGGTGGTGCTTCATCCCCCACAAAAAGGAGAGAAAAACAGAGGCGACCAGACCAGCCAGAATCAATTCTTTGGAAGAGGACCATGTCATGAGAAAGGCGACCAGCAACCCCAGAAAAACAGTAAAGAAGCGGGTCGATTTCTCGGCGAAGACCATTTTGGAATATTCCATCAACCCGATGCCGATGGCGATCAACAGCAAAATTTGAAAAGGGAAAAGCGGCAGAAACCAGATGGCAGAAAGAACACCAGCGGCCAGAATAAAAGTTGTGATGACCCGGATCATAGTTGTTCGCTGATTTTTCCAAAGCGGCGCTCTCTTTTGGAATATTCCTCCAGCGCCTTTGACAATTCTTGTGCCGAAAAATCGGGCCACATTGTTTTTGTAAAATAAAGTTCGGTATACGCCAGTTGCCAGAGCAGATAATTGCTCAACCGATATTCCCCGCTGGTCCGTATCAATAAATCGGGATCCGGAAAATCAGCGGTATCGAGACACTTCGCAAACTCTTGTTCCGTAATTTCTCCACGATGTCCGACGTCCGATGTCCGCTGAACGATCTTGTTCACCGCTCCCACAATTTCGTCTCTCGATCCATAGCTCAACGCCAGAATCAGCGTCATCTGCTGTCCATCCTTTGTGATGGAAACCGTCTCCGCAATGGTCGACTGCACCGAGGCCGGCAGTTTTGAAATATCGCCGATCGTGCGAAACCGGATTCCCTTGTTGATCATCTTCTCTTGACGGGTCTTGAGAAAAATTTCGAGGAGGCCCATCAACGTGTCCACTTCTTCTGTGGGACGATTCCAGTTTTCTTCCGAAAAGGCGTAGAGGGTCAAAAAGGGAATTTGGAGTTCATGAACCGCAGTGATCATCTCTTCGGCGATCTCCACGCCGACACGGTGTCCTTCCAGGCGCGGCAAACCCTTGGACTTGGCCCATCTGCCGTTTCCGTCCATGATGATGGCGATATGTTGGGGAAGTTGAGACGCCATTAAACGCTCATGATGTCTTTCTCTTTGTGGGCCACGAGTTCGTCGACCTTTTTCATATATTCGTCGGTCACTTTTTGCACGCGGTCCTGGCCCTTTTTCAAATCATCTTCGGAAATCTGTCTCCCATCTTCCTTCTCTTTGAGGCCATCGTTGGCATCGCGACGAACCATACGCATAGCCACGCGACATTCTTCCGCATGTTTCTTGATTATTTTCACCAGCTCCTTGCGGCGTTCTTCATTGAGGGACGGAATGGGAAGGCGAACAATTTTACCGTCGTTCGAGGGGGTCAGGCCGATGCCGGCTTTTTGAATGCCCTTTTCAATCTCGGGAATGATTTTGGCTTCCCACGGATGAATGGTGATCATCTTCGGTTCGGGAACATTGAGTGTGGCCACCTGATTGAGCGGTGTCGGGACGCCGTAGTAGTCGATCTTAACATCATCCAATATGGAGAGAGAAGCTCTGCCCGTTCTGATTTTCACCAACTCCTGCTTCAAACTCCCCAACGTTTTTTCCATCTGGCCCTGCGCTGTTTTAATTGTGTTCTCCATAAATGATTGTCCCGATCCTTTCTCCCATGATTACTTTTTTGAGATTGCCCCGGTTAAACATGTCGAAAACGATGATGGGAAGATTGCCATCCATGCACATGGAGATGGCGGTTGCATCCATCACCTTCAGATTTTTCTTTAAAACATCCAGATAGGTCAGAGCATTAAAGCGTTTTGCCTTTTTATTTTTCTTGGGGTCGGAATCATAAACACCATCCACTTTGGTCCCCTTCAAAATCACTTCGGCGTGAATCTCACGTGCACGCAGGGAAGCAGCCGTGTCGGTTGAAAAATAGGGATTGCCGGTGCCGCCCGCGAAAATAACGATGCGGCCTTTTTCCAGATGCCGCATGGCGCGTCTGCGAATGTAGGGTTCGGCGATCTGTTGCATGCTGATGGCGGAGAGAACCCGAGTGTAGACCCCCTCTTTTTCCAGTGCATCCTGCAAAGCCAGAGAGTTGATGACGGTGGCGAGCATCCCCATATGGTCGCCAGAGGCCCTATCTATCTGGGCTTCGTGCGTTCCTCCGCGAAAAATATTGCCACCACCGAACACGATGGCGATTTCAATCCCCAGATCGTGCACCTCTTTGATTTCGTGGGCCAGATTTTGGACAGTGGGAAGATTCAAACCGTAGCGGTCTTTGGGATCCATGACCGACTCCCCGCCCAGCTTGAGAAGAATGCGTTTATACTTCGGTTTGGCCATATTTTTTAAGCACCAACCTGCAGTCGGACAAATTTTTCAATCTTGGCGGTCGGGCTGATCTCTTTGAGCCAGCCTCCCACCGTTTTTTTGCCTTCGGGATCTTTCACAAAGGCCTGCTCTTCCAGACAGACTTCACTGAAAAAACGGTTCAGCTTGCCCTCGATAATTTTATTTTGAATCTCCGCCGGTTTTTTGGTGTCGACCGTGGCTCTCTGAATCTCTTTTTCTTTTTCCACCACGGTTGCCGGCACTTCGTCCCTGCGGATATAGCGCGGGTTCATGGCGGCAATATGCATGGACACTTCTTTGGCAGAATCTGAAGTGACTTTGCCCGAGGCATCTTGCAACACCGTCAGCACACCGATTTTGGAACCGGCGTGAACATAACATCCCACTTTTTCATTTGAGCCCGCTTCCCAGCGGACAAAACGTTTGAGCTGAATATTTTCACCAATTTTTGCAATGAGAAGGGTCAGCGCATCCTGTACGGTCTCTTTTTCATTGAAAGAAAGTTTTAACAGGCCTTCCATATCTTTCGGCCCCTGTTCCTTTACAATTTTTGTAATTTTGGAAACGAAGTTTTGAAAATCGTCGGTGCGAACGACAAAATCGGTTTCACAATTAATCTCGACCATACAGGCCAGCTTGCCGTTGTCGTCAGAATAGGTTCCAAGGATGCCTTCGCTGGCGGTGCGTCCCGCTTTTTTCTGCGCCACGGAGAGACCCCGTTTACGCAACACTTCGACAGCCAACTCCATGTCTCCCTTGGCCTCTTCAAGCGCCTTTTTGCAGTCCATCATGCCGACGTTTGTTTTTTCTCTTAATGTTTTGACATCATTGGCGGTAAAACTCATGCGGTACCTTCCTTGACTTTGGCGCTGGAAAATTTTTCAGCTTCTTTATTCTCGATGATAACTTCCTTTTTATCTTTGCCAACATAGGCCTTGGCCTTTTCATTGATATCGCGTTCGGTGGTGAACGCTTTCGGCTTTTCTTCACCCTCGGGCAGAACTTCCTGTTTGGCCAGGGCGGCTTGTCTCTGTCGCATCCCCTCTTCACAGGCGTCTGCGATGGCTCCGGTGATGATCTGGATGGAACGGATGGCATCATCGTTGGCCGGAATCACATAATCGATGCCGTCGGGATTGCAGTTGGTATCCACAATGGCGACCACCGGAATTTTGAGACGGTTCGCCTCTTTTTTGGCGATCTCCTCTTTTTTGGGATCGATGATAAACACCACGCCCGGAACGCGCGTCATGGCTTTGATACCCCCCAGAACACTCTCGTGTTTGGCGGCTTCTCTTTCCATGGTCAACCGTTCCCGCTTGGTGAATTTTTCAAAATCGGGAGAGGCCATTTGCTTTTCAAGAGTTTCAAGACGTGTGATGGAGGCTTTGATTGTTTTGAAATTGGTGAGCATGCCACCCAGCCAGCGGTTGCTGACAAAATATTGGCCCGATCTTTTGGCCTCAGATTCGATGACCGGTTTGGCCTGCTTTTTGGTGCCGACAAAGAGGCACTGGTGGCCGAGCGCGGTGACACCGGTTACAAACTGGATCGCTTTTTTGAGAGCCGACACGGTTTGATCGAGATCCATGATATGGATGCCCCCCTTGGTGGTAAAAATATAGGGACGCATTTTGGGGTTCCAGCGACTGACTTGATGGCCAAAGTGGGCTCCTGCTTCGAGGAGCTCTTTGACAGAGACTATGTTGGACATGTGATTCTCCTTTGGTTTAGCTTCCGCTCTTCGTTCACCCGAATGCTTGGGGCACCAAAAGAATGAAGAGCGTGCAGTTTTTTTTATTTACTGTTTTACTGTAAGGCTGGCGTTTGCTAACTTAAAAGATATGGAATTGCAAGGGGAAATGCGGAAAAAGACTTTGATCGCAAGCACTGTGGCGCTGGTCCTTTTGTTGTTTGTGTTGGCTCTCCCCCTCACGGCCGCACCTCTTTCAGACTGGGATTATTACCAGCAATCGGGCCATACAGCCCCCAAATGGGATTCGCTGGTGGAAGCGGGGTTCGGCGCTTTCGACAGCGGCAATACCGATACCGCCATCAATTTCCTCGAGCGGGCCCGAAGTCTCGGATGCAAAGATGGCCTGGTTACCGCCAAGCTGGCCGCCATACAGGAATTGCGGGGCAATATTGTATTGGCGCTCAAACTGTTGGAACAGGCCGAGCCCATCTTGCGCAATCGTTATCCCAAACATCCCGTCACGCTGGGGCTTTCTGAACACCTTGGCACCCTGCTCTATCAGCAGAACAGATACGACGAGGCGCTGACAAAATTTCTCGATTCCCTTCGCATGCAGGGGAATGATTTTTTGAAACTCTATCTCGTCGGCCAGATTTATCGGATGAAGGGAATGACCAAAGAAGCAATCGCCTATTTTGAAAAATCGCTTTCATGCGATGTGCCGTTGCAACAACAAGCCCAACCGAATTTAAAATTGTTGGTCGAGATGGAACTCCTGAAGCTCTACTCCGACAATAAAAAGGACGACAAGGCATTGAACATGGCCAACCAGATTCTGGCCCGAGACCCCCAAAACCCCGCCGCCATTTCCGTTAGAGACGAAATCTCCCGCCGAAAATACAAGCAGAAGGAACAGGATGTGATGCAGAGGATTATTGAGAAGCAATAAAGCCGTTCAACGAACAATATGGAACTTTGACATCGAAAATATTCTGCGTGTGTCATTGCGAGCATTGCTGCGCAATCCCGATGATCAACGGGATTGCTTCACCCCTAAAGGGGTTCGCAATGACAATAGGTTTGTAATTGACGCACGCCCCAGAGACCTTCGATGTTCGTTGAACGATAAAAGCAAACGAGGATCCGGCTTTGCCGGTCCGAGCGGAGAGGGTTGTTAGGGGGAACGAGCGTAGCGAGTCGTTCCCCCTAACTAAAAAAGAACCCCGGCGGCTCTTTCGAGCGCAACCGGGGCCTTTGGGGGAGTCCACTTTTATTACTTCCGTTCGTTCACTAGATATCTACGCCACCTTTTTCCTGCGTGCTCTCAATATCCTGTTGAACATCACCAGCGCACCGAACACATAGAGCATGCTGGTTGGATCGGCAGGACTATTGTTTGCAACCGAGAAGCAACCCTGACTTGACCCTTGTGTGGCACGGCCAAGGTTCGCGGCAATGTTACACTGCCCGTTGGCGCAGATTTCAGACTTGTCGCTCGCGCCGTCGCTGTCGGAATCGGGATTTCTCGGATCGGTTTCTCTCACGATATTCGGATTGTTCAAATCCTTGTCGATAATACCGTTGGAGTTGATGTCTTCACCACGGATACAGCTGACATTGCCCGCCGGTCCACCGTTGTTGACGGTATTGTTACCGTCGCAGAGACCGTCGCCATCGGTGTCGGGGTTGGTCGGGTCGGTGGCGATGCCCGGTGTATAGCTCAAGTTGAGCACAACCTGGGCCGGATTGGTGGTGATGCTTCCATCGGGTGCAGAGCTATTGATTTCCACCACAACCAGAGCCGCCTGCAGTTTGGCAGGATCGCTCGGGACCAAGCCCAATTCCACATCATCGGCAATGGTGTCACCATCGCTGTCTGTGATCAGAGGGTTGGTGTGGAGTTGTTTCACTTCCAGACCGTCGGCGAGATGATCGCCGTCGGTGTCGGGATTGATCGGACTGGTTTCATTCGGATCTGGGCGACCATTTTGATTGATATCTTCTTCGTAGTCGGAAAGACCGTCGCCATCACTGTCCGCATGGTTCGGATCAGCGTGTAAAATTAATTCGATAGAATCAGACAAACCATCGCCGTCGCTGTCCTGTCCACCGTTGGTGGCAGGGCCTTCGCAATTGGGGTTCAAGTTTGTGGAACAACCGGCCACTTCACTCTGGTCTACGATGCCGTCTTTATCGGAATCCTGCACGCAGGGGTTTGATCCGCCAAAGGTGAGCATGCCGTTGCTACCTGCTTCATCTCCATCGAGAAGAGTGTCGCCATCGCTGTCTCTCGACAACGGATTGGAGGCGACCTTGATGCCACCGGCAACAATCTGGTCGAGGGTGATCGACTCGCCGGGGGTACCGACGACTTCTTTACCATCTTCAATGCCGTCACCATCGGTATCCGGGTTGGCTGGGTTGGTTCCGAAATGATAATTGCTATGGTTATACCACAGGCTTTGCAGATCGGTACCATCAACGATGGTGCTCTGATTACGGCAACCGAGCACTCCCTGAACATTATAGTTTCGGTCCGGACCTGTACCCGCGCCAGTAACGTCTCCTTCAGTTACTTCCATCATATCCGAAAGGCCGTCATCATCAGTATCGGTATCAGCGGGGTTGGTAAAGCGTGCCCATGTTTTTGTTTCCACGAGATCATCGATGCCATCGCCATCCGTGTCTTTCATTAATGGATCAGTTTCAGTAGTGGCACGCCCAAGCAGACCGGTGACAAGATCGGGATTCAGGTCCAAGCTTTTCAATGGGTCGCTGTTTTTATCTTCTACTCCATCATCAATACCATCCTGATCGCGGTCAACAAAGAGAGCGATATATTTATTCCCTGCAAACACGTCGCGCAGGGCATCGCGCTGTGCCTGGGTCAGGCTGGTGGCATCATCATCGCTGATGTCACGGGTGACCCCGGTTCTGTCCTGCGGTTTGTGGTAAGGATCGAGATCGCGGCCATCCGGAATACTGTCTCCATCGGTATCAGCGCTGAATGGATCCAGAGAACGGCTGTTCGCACCACGCAAATCATTGAGGTTTCCGCTCGGCAATTCTACACAGTCGGGAATACCATCCACATCGTTGTCGTCCCCACATGCGTCACGAATCAGTTGCGGGTTGGATTTGTTGGCTTCCAACCATGGACGAATGTCACCTGTAACCGGGTCAATATGCTGGCTTACGTTCCGCAAAACCACAAGCTCCGCTCTTTCAAGGGTACAAGGCTGGGAGACGTGTGTGTTGGGACAGATATCATTCTTTGTCATCGGTGGCTCGCCTTCTGAACTTGTACAACCCAAGCCACTACCATCACAAATATTATCGTTGTCCGTATCCACATCATACGGATCTGTTTCGGTCTGCACATCCGCTTCACCGTTAAAATTATTCTCAAAAATATCGGCATTCTTGCAGACAAGCACTTTCACAACGGCTCCAACCTCGGAGGGTCTCTCCCCCAGCCAGAGGCGAAGGACATTATAGCCACTGCCAGCTGGAATCATGACACGAGTCTCATAGCTGACACCGGTAATCCGATTAGCTCCACCTAAAGCACAAGAGATGGGCATACCTGCCGCATCCAGCACCCTGTTGGGATTCGTATCACCATTGTAGAGGTAATAGGTTCCTGTGGTGAAATTTTTTGCAAAATGATTTCTATCTTCGAAGTAATCCTGAACACCATCACTATCGCTGTCATCATCCTGGGCATTGGATTTGGAATCACCATCCACGTTACACAAATCCACGGTGGAGTTCGGGCTTATGCAGAAGGGTCCATCTTGTCCAAGCCCTCTCAACTGCAATCCGTTTCCTTCGACATCGATGCGCGGGCTCACACCATTGAGTTCTTTTAAATCAGAAATACCATCGTTGTCCGTGTCCACTTTTAGCCATGAGGAAAAGTCTCCTGAATTGGGATTGCAGTCACCATTGGTATCTTCCAGAACATCGCCCAAACCATCGCCATCACTGTCCCGATCAAAATCGGTACGTTTGCGAAGACCACCACCGGCGCGAATTTCTTCCATGCACTGCGCCACAGTTTGCAATTTACTCAAGTCGATTTCTCCGGTCACAGCACTGCCACCTGCACAGGGAGAGCGCAAACCATCGACCAGTTCCACCAATTGACTTGCTCCGCCAACGGTATCTGTTTTGAGTTCCGGCACGAGTGCGAGCACACTAATGCCCGCTCCGTAATCAGCCGATTTGAAGACAAATTGAAATTTACCTTGCGCACTGCCATTCACATCGATGCCAAAGCTGGTATTGGCACCTTCCAAAGGCATGACATAGGTTAAAAACTGGCCCTTTTTGGTCTCTTCAGTTGCACTGGCGGCATAAATTTGAATTCTTTGAACGCCAAGCACACCTTCTGCCGAGCACAAGGAATCTGGCGTGGCATCTACTTTGCCCTTCACGACACGTCCTTCAACCAGATAACCATCGGCTCCACTATTACCCATTTTGCTGACCTTATCGATGCGCACACGCACTTCTTGAATGTTGCTGATAAAATTACCGCTACCGATGCTGTACATGCTGAAATTCTTTTCCACCACCCCTGTGGCCCCTGCTGTAAACTGGGTCAAACCTGTTGCAGGATCGATCCCTGAAATAGCGCGATCTGTAGCCTGAATTTTATTGTAGGCCTGTCCGCTATCATCCAAAATTTTGATGGCATCCCCACGTATAGTATGGCTGACAGAAGATGCGGCATCGATCGTATTGTCTGTGGCTCCTTTGCGAAAAATAAATCCGTGCCCACTGACATTATCAATATGAACGTTCTCAAAACGGATGTTATTGACAGCTTTATTATCCTCCAACGAAACCAGACAGATCCCACTCGCCGGACTGCCGGAAAGCTTGATATTTTTAAAGGTAACATTGGAGGTGTTTTTGATGGTGATCACGCAATTGGCCATCGGATCGACGATACCTGCATTCACAGCGCTGAAATTGAAAAGCACCGGTTCGGTTGCTTCTTCTGCGCCATCTTTCTTTTGCAATATCCCCTCAATAACAAGATTGGATGTTGTAGGAACTTCTATTAACAACGGTTGTGTGAACTCAATAGTTTTTGTGTCCAGAGTAATCTTGGTCTGACAACCCCGTTCGTTGGAATTCGTTGCGGAGCTGGCCAACCGAATCGCCTCGCGGAATGTTTTGCTTCCGTTGACCGACCCTTCAAAATCCTTGTCGGTCGTTACGGTACATTTCTCTTTGCTATCGTCGCTACCGGCGTGGACTTGGGAGCTGGCCCCCAAACCGGCGGCGATGAGGCCCAGTATTACGAAGATATTTTTAAATCTCATGTTTCTCATAGTTTGCTCCTTTTTATTTTTTCTCATTCATTAGAAGGCATGAGAACAAATTCCAACATCCCCTTTATAAACCCTTCATTGATTCCTTTATTCGTATAGGTGGTCCCTTGGTGATCAAACCGATTCATGAATTCGGGATAGTATCTGAAACCGGGCACGAGCACTGCACGAACTTCCCACTTGGAATTTTCAAAATGGTGCAGAGTTCTGGCGATACGACCTTCCATACCGACACCATACATTGTGTATTCAGCGAATCCTACGGCATCTCCATAATCGATATTACTGCCAGGTATTGAAATATCGAGTGTCGGACTAATGGCCAATTCCAAATCTGTCCAGATTCTTCCAGCGACCGCTTTAAGAGCGATATTGTGAACGTTACTATCTGAATCATTAGCCGATTGATCGGTGACGTTGGGATTGGAGCTTTGTCCGTTTAAGAAAGTGTAAGCAACGGCGCCTCCGGCAAACCAGGAATATTCCGGGTTTTTTTTATCTTCAAGGGAATAATAACGACGCATTCCAAATTCCAGTTCAAGACGGGGCAGATTGAATTCTGTGCCTGTAGTTTGTATCGAGTCTGTGGTGGAAGGCGAGCCAGAGTTAACACTCTCTCCTTCGGCGCAGGGCCAGTCCTTCGTACATCTTGGATTTGTTACGGGGGTTGTACCACCACTGCCATTTCTAACCGGGATAACCGCATTGCTCGTTGATCCGGGAGCGAAGCTGGTTCCGAAAGCAAGTGCAGGAACCCATCCATCTCTGGTTCCGACCTTCGACTTTTTCTTCGAATCTGCCTCATCGGCCTCTTCACTCTCTTCAGCCCCTTCCTCTTTGGGAGCGGCGGTTTTCAAATATTTTTTCAGTTGGCTGACTGTTTTAAGAGAGACTATTTTCTCATCGGCACCTTCAAAAACGTATTTGATTCTTTTGTTGCCGGTGCTGAAGGTCAAAGCATCCGCCATTAACTTGGCATCCCCTTTGGATTTGTCGAGAAGCTGGCCCATGGCGTCGTTAAGATACTCGATGCAGACTTCCTGGTCGACATCATCACCACCGCAAATGGCTTCCAGACTCTCCAAAACTTTTGTGGCCTTCTTGTTGCCTTTTACATGCTCCATTACTGTTGCAAAATTGTCGGGTGCTTCTTCTGAAGCGTCATCGGCCGGGGTTTCCATTTTCACCCTCAATTGAGCCAGATGATCCCCGAAGACTCCGGAGGTACTACCTACTTTGAATGTTTTGGTATCGATGCAATGTTCTGATGCTGTAGAAGAAACTTTGTTTTTGCAGACCGACACAATTTTTGCGCCAATGGCTACAAACTCGTCAAAACAGGCATCTTGATTGTCGTCTTGTGCCGTATCACAGGCGTTATGATATTCAGCTTCAATGATCCCCTCACAATCGCTTGGAGCCGATCTGAATTGGCCGCAAGCCTCTTGGGCTACTTTCTTTATGTCTAATCCGCCTGATAACATATATGACTCCTTTTTTTTGACTCCCCCCAGGGAGTGCTACCCTTCCATTACTGTTTTCGTCAGATCCCAGAAAAAGTTGCTTACTTTTTTCATTTATTTTCGGGGCCGTTTATTTTTCTTTTACTCCACTGAAATAACTCAACAATCCTTGCCCCTTCACTATTCTTATCGGCAGATTTTTAAAAAAGTTGCTTAAAAAAGTGAAAAAAATTTGGAAAAAAACAGACGTCCTTTAGCGCGGTGCGTTGTGAAATGGGGGCGGTGAGTTTGAGTGAGATATACCCACATGTTAAAAACTTGCGGGAACTAATCTAAGGCCAGCCTGCCCCATAAATTCACGGGCCGAAGCTGGCATCCGCATGTTGGGTTGATCGTCTCCTATTGCATGGATGCCCCTGGCGTCTCCCTGAAGGAATAGCCGCACTCCTGGAGAAACGGGATATTCCATCATAATCTGGCCACCTAATTCAATGCGATCCTGTTTAAAATAAGATGCCGCATAGAAATAATAGGCAGTAGACCATTCATTACCCAGTCTTCTTTCTTCTCCACGCAAACCGAATATGCCTCTTGAAAGAGGCAGCATGGATAGGCGGCTATTAACATCATACTCAACATTATGATGATGATCACTATTACAACCATGTTTGGTACCAGTGTTAGAAGTATAGCTCTCGTCGGGAGAGAGTCTCATTTCATTGCAAAACACTTTTGCGGACTGAGCTAGACTCGACCTAGCAAATGGAGTCTCTATAGTGGCTTGCAAGAGTGTATAGCTTTGCAGAAAAGATGCATGCCCTGTGGCATCCAACACTCTGTTATTCGTTTGGATCGACTCACCTCTAATTTGAGCTGCTATTCCAATGGAGGGGACAACCAGTTCCATCGCTCCTGTAAAAAGATTGCTTTTTGCAACCGCGGCTCCTAGCTCTAGGAAAGATCTTTCTCCGACGGGAATTAAATCGCTGATCTTTAAAATTGTGAGGGGTGATAATTCGTCTCGGGAAAACGTCGCATCCAGAATAGTCAGACTCAATAAAGTGTTATTGAATACCATATACCCCGGATCTGTAGTGACAGCCAATCTTGTACCCAAATAACCTGGGCCATCTATCGTGCCATGATTTGAAACGGTTTCATGCCCCGGATGGTTCTCATTGAATTTTCTAAAAATGTTGGGATAAGACATATGATAAGTACGATACTGCGGAGCAAGCAGCAGACCAAATTTCCCCCAGCCGGTTGTTTCTTTTTCAAGTGCTTTTCGGTTTTTCTCCATTTTTTTGACCTGATCAATAAATGGGGCCACTGTTTCGGGTTCATGTTCTTCACCTCTTAGACAAGTATCCAATTCTTTTATCGTGATTGCGCCTTCAATATATTCATCAATGCACGGATCCAATTGTCCTTGTCTTGCGATTTCATAAATATCTTGAGGACCAAAGCGTCCACCGACAAACTCGGCGGGGCCAAATACAATATCGCGTGAAGGGTCTTCTTGAGGTGCATTTGGAATCACCGGTGTTTCACCGGGAGCATGGGGGTGTTCAGCAAGAGATTCTGGAGATGGTTCAGACACTCGAGGCTCCTGAGCATCAGAAGCATCTGCAAAATAATATTCTAACGAATCATTGGCTGCAATGGGACCTACTTGGCCGGCTGAAATCATAATGCTTCTCCTTTTCTAAAAAGTTGTTCCCTCTTGCAAAGCAAGATTTGTGCCAAGCCAGTTCGTATAAAAGTGAGGCACAGACAAACGGGGTGTATTAAAAATGAACATGTGTGAACAAATGAAGACATGCAGGAAGAAGCGGATACGTTTTGAATAAAGGAGAGAGGAAATGGCGAAGCAATATGTATCCGCTTCTTATTGCTTAGCGATACACTTCGCGGCGGTGTTTGATGCGGTATATATAGATGCGCTTTTGGGGGTCGTCGATTCTATAAAGGATACGGTAATCTCCCACGCGAACACGGTAACCATCTTCCCCCACCAGTTTTTGGGAGCCTTGGGGCCTGGGGTTGCTTTCCAGTTTTAAAACGGCTTTTTGGCAACGTAGTGCAATCTGCTTGGGCAGTGAGAGATAATCCTTTTCAGCCGATGGGAGAATATGGACAGAATAAGTCATTTGCGGCCTTTAAGAAAATCCCGAAAGGGTCGGGCCAATTTTTCCTGAGAGCGCAGGCTGACCAGATCGAAAATATCCTCTTTTAGCTCTTCCCGATCCATTTGCGCCCGCAAGGCCTTCTCAACAAAAGAGCTCTGTTTGTATCCCTTGTCTTCGCAAAATTCTTTGAGTTCTTCCAGAATCTTGCCATCCAGCTTTACGGCATAAGAGCTTTTGCTCATAATGACCTCCAACCCTGATTGTGCTTGAAAAAAGATAAAAGTCAACTTTTATAGTGTAAAAGTAAACTTATTCATCGGGATTGCCACGGCCCCTTCGGGGCCTCGCAATGACACTACGCCGGAATGAAGTAGACGTCGGTCGGTTTGAATTCCGATTTGCGGCGGAATTTGGCTTTGACCTTCTGGCCGACCCATTTGAGGTTGGCTTCTTGTGGGTCGAAGCCGATCAGGCGCGTGAGCAGAAGTGTGTTGGCCCCTTCGAATTCGATCAGCCCCAATATAAAAGGACACTGGTCGAGAAAAGCCTCGGCGCCGAAATGGCAGACGGTGAAGGAATGGATTTTGCCCTCTTGCGGAAGCTCGATCCAGTCGCACTCCTTGCCGCACTCCATGCAGGAGAGTTTGGGGGTGGCGAAGACATAGCCGCAGGCGGTGCATTTGGTCCCCAGCAATTTTTTGTTGGAGAGCCCTGCAAACCACGGAGAATCCTGGCCATAGCTGTGAATATAATCGATCGAATAGGGTTGCTTGATAATGATGGGACTCATCTCTTTGAGCGATTCGATATTTTTTGGGAACGGCACATTATAAAGAATGGTGCCGCCGGTTGTTTCATCGACTGTCGTTTTTATTTTTTTCATATGTATCTCCGGGATCCTTCGGCTTTGCCTCAGGATGACAACCTAAGTTTTCTCCAAAATGGAAACGGTGACATACGTCCCCGTGCCTGCGTGCGAGTGGATCAAGCCGCGCTTTGCGTCTTTCACTTGCAGTGTCGGGTCTTTAAAATGTTTGGCGATGGTCCCCTGCAATTGCCACAGGGCAAAGACCGCCTGCATCAGGCCGGTGGCGCCAACCGGATGCCCGCAGGCAATCAAACCACCCGACGGATTGACCGGACAGACTGTTTTGTCTTTGAGCTTCAAACCATAATCGATGCCGGGCAGAAATGTTTTGCCCGAAGCGGCCATCGCCCCACCCTCTCCGTAACGACACATCCCCAAATCTTCATACGTTTGAATTTCGGAGGAGGTATAGGCGTCGTGCAATTCGACAAAGCTGATCTCTTCCATCGGATTTTTGATGCCGGCATGTTTGTAGGCCTGAATGGCGGCACTGCGTCCGGCGCGAAAAGAGTGAATGCCGGGATAGGAGAGATCTTTATAGTCTGATTCTTTTTCAAACGAGAGGAGCGGCACTTTTTTGTGCGGACGGTCCGACATGCGCATGGCGTCCGTGCCACAGCCGATGCCGGTCACTTTGACTTTGGGCAATGTTTTGCCCGCCGCCTTCTCCAATTTTTTCACACCTTCTTCAGAGGCCAGAATTACCGCCGCCGCGCCGTCACTCATCACGCAGATGTCGAGGCGTGTGAGCGGCCATGCGACCATCGTTGCGTTGCGAACATCTTCAATGGTGTATTTTCCCTGCTTTTGCGCATACGGATTATGAACGGCGTTCCGATGATTCTTGACCGAGATGTGCGCCATCTGCTCAACCGTGGTGCCGAATTCTTTCATGTGCCGCACCACCATCATCGCGTAATAACCCGAATAAAAACCGCCGACGGGAAAATCAAAGCTGACGTCGGACGCGAGCGCGATGAATTCGTTTCCCTTCCACGTCTCCACATGACTCATCGTTTCAAAACCGTAGACAGCGCAAACATCCATGTGGCCCGAGGCGATATTTTTCCATCCCTCCTGAAAAGAGAGACCGCCGGTTGCCCCTCCACCCTCCACGCGATGTGACGGTTTGGGGCAAAGCCCCAGATAATCCTGCACCATGATTCCCGACATCAACTGGCGTTGAAAATGGTCGGCAAAATAAGAGGCGACCGATCCATCGACCAGTTCCAAAAATTTTGTATAATCAATCCCCAGATCGGCGACGGCATAATCGAAGGCCTCTTTGGTGACCGCCTGAAATGTTTTGTCTTGTCTGGCTTTTGCAAATTTGGAAACACCACCTGAAACTAGATAGACTGGTCTCATTTTTCCTCTCCTTTTATATTTTTTCCCACCCACGCCACAATGTCATCTGTCGTGGCACCGGGGAGAAAAACTTTTGCGACGCCCATTTTTTTTAATGTCGGCATGTCTTCTTCGGGAATAATGCCGCCGCCAAAAACTTTTATGTCGCCCGCCTTTTTTTCTTTGAGCAGTTTGATGACGCTTTCAAAAAGATGGTTGTGCGCACCCGATAGAATGGAAAGGCCGATGGCGTCAACATCTTCCTGAATGGCGGTGTTGACGATCATGACCGGTGTCTGGTGGAGACCGGTGTAGATCACCTCATAGCCAGCATCGCGCAACGCGCGCGCGATCACCTTCACCCCGCGATCATGTCCGTCGAGTCCCGGCTTGCCGATTAAGATACGAATGCGTTTCATAAATTGTGGTGCGATAGTGCGATGGTACTTGGTACTTAGTGCTCACCAAGTACTAAGCACTATCGCACCATCGCACTATTCTAAAATATTCCCGGATCGTGATATTCCCCGAAGACACCTTTCAGAGTCTCCATCATTTCGTTGAGCGTTGCATACGCGCGCACACAATCGCAGAGGGGATACATGATATTTTTATTATTCTCGGCCGCGTCTTTTAAAGCTACAAGTGTTTTGGCCACCTGCCCTGCATCTCTTTTTTTCTTCACCGCCGCAATGCGCTTCGATTGTTCCACCCTCGCCCCTTCGCTGATTTTTAATGTTTCCATGGGCGGGTCTTTTGAAAGTTTGAAGTCATTGACGCCGACCACAATTTTTTCTCTGGTGTCCACCTGCCGCTGATAACGATAACTGGCGTCGGCGATTTCCTGTTGCGGGTAGTTCAGCTTGACCGCCTGCACCATGCCACCCATGTCGTCAATCTTCTGGATATAATCGTAAGCCTCTTTTTCTATGGCGTTGGTGAGCGCCTCGACAAAATAGGAACCGGCCAGCGGATCGACTGTGTTGGTCACGCCCGATTCGGTGGCGAGAATCTGTTGTGTGCGCAGTGCCGTCATCGCCGCCTGTTCGGTCGGGAGCGCGAGTGTTTCGTCCCACGCGTTGGTGTGGAGCGATTGCGTTCCGCCCAAAATGGCAGAGAGGGCTTGCACGGTTGTGCGCACCACATTGTTGTAGGGTTGTTGGGCGGTGAGCGAACAGCCCGCGGTTTGCGTATGAAAGCGGAGTGCGAGAGAACGTTCGTTGTCGGTGTGAAAACGCTCCTTCATAATGCGCGCCCACATGCGACGCGCGGCGCGAAATTTGGCGATCTCCTCAAAAAAATCGTTGTGCGCATCAAAGAAAAACGAAAGACGCGGTGCAAAATCGTCGACCTTCATACCGCGCTCGATGCACGCCTGCACATAGGCAATGCCATCGGCCAGAGTGAAAGCCAATTCCTGCGCGGCGGTCGAACCGGCTTCGCGGATGTGATAACCGCTGATCGAAACCGTATTCCATTTGGGAACTTCTTTGGTGCAGAACTCGATCATGTCGACCACCACCCGCATGGAAGGATCGGGGGGAAAGGCGTAGGAATTTTGCGCGATAAATTCTTTGAGGAGATCATTCTGCACTGTGCCGCCGACTTTGTCCCAGCTCACTCCCTGTTTTTCGGCGACGACCAGATACATCGCCAGCAAAACAGAGGCCGGGCCGTTGATGGTCATGGAGGTGGTGACCTGATCGAGCGGGATGCCTGCAAAAATGGTTTCCATATCGGAGAGCGTCGAGACATTCACACCGCACTTGCCCACCTCCCCCGCCGCTTTCTCCTGATCGGCATCGATGCCCATCAACGTGGGAAAATCAAACGCAACCGACAAGCCGGTCTGTCCATGTTCGAGCAAAAATTTGTAGCGCTTGTTGGTCTCTTCGGGTGTGCCGAAACCTGAAAACTGGCGCATCGTCCATAATCTGCCGCGATACATGGTCGGATGAATGCCGCGCGTATACGGGAAATGGCCAGGGTCATTCAAATCGCGCGCGTAATCGACTTCCGAAATATCCCCGGGCGTATAGAGCCGCTCGATCGGGACGGAGGAGATGGTGGTAAAATTTTTGGAGCGTTCTTTCATATTTTGGTGCGATAGTGCGATAGTACTTGGTACTTAGATTTATATTCGCACCAAGTACTAAGTACTATCGCACCATCGCACTAAGCACCATCGCACTAAGCACCATCGCACTAAGCACTATCGCACTAAATCCTTCAACACTTCCCTCGCAATGACGAGCCTTTGTATTTCACTTGTCCCCTCGTAAATTTCGGTGATCTTGGCGTCGCGAAAATAGCGCTCCACCGGATATTCACGGCTGTAGCCATAACCGCCCAATATCTGCACCGCCTCTTTGGTGACAAACGTTGCCGCTTCCGACGCAAACAATTTTGCCATCGCCGCCTCTTTGGTTATTTTCATTCCCTGATCGCGCATCCACGCGGCACGCCAAACCAGAAGACGAGCGGCATCGAGTTGCAGGGCCATATCGGCGAGTTTTCCCTGAATCAGCTGAAATTGGGAGATCGGTTGGCCAAAGGCCTCCCGCTCTGTTGCATATTTTGTGGCAAAGGCGAACGCCGCCTGACCAATCCCCAACGCCTGTGTGGCGATGCCGATGCGACCGTTGTCGAGTGTCGACATGGCAATTTTGAAACCATCCCCCTCTTCTCCCAAACGATTTTGCACGGGGACTTCGCAGTGATCAAGAATAATGGAAGAGGTGGATGATGCCTTGATCCCCAGTTTTTTTTCAACCTTGCCGACCGAAAAGCCCTTCGCATTTTTTTCGACGATGAAAGCGGATATCCCTTTGTGTTTTTTTGTCTTGTCGTGGGTTGCAAAAACAATCACGGCATCGGCATCGGGACCGTTGGTGATAAAAATTTTGGAGCCATTCAAGATATATTTTCCATCTTTGAGCGTCACGGTGGTGATGAGAGCCGCGGCATCCGAACCGGAGCCGGCTTCAGAAAGGGCATAAGCCCCCAGCTTTTTTCCCTGTGCAAAATCGGGAATGAACATTTTTTTCTGCGCTTCGTTTCCAAATTTTAAAATGGGGCCCAGAAAAAGCGAATTATTGACCGACATGGTGACCGCAGTGGAGGCGCACGCCGCAGAAATTTCTTCCAGCACTAGCACATAAGAAAGAGTATCGAGACCGGCACCGCCCAGCTCGGCTGGCGCCATCATCCCCATAAAACCAAGCTCGCCCATCTGCCGGATATTCTCTGTGGGAAATTGCGCTTTTTCATCCAGCTCTGCCGCCTTGGGTGCAATCTGTTTTTGTGCAAAATCTTTCGCCATCTGGCGGATCATTGTGTGGTCTTCGTTTAATTTGAAATCCATATTTTTTCCTTTGAGTGCGATAGTGCGATGGTACTTGGTACTTAGATTTATATTTGCACCAAGTACTAAGCACCATCGCACTATCGCACCAAATATTTAAAAAACCCCTCCCCCGTCTTCCGTCCCAACTTCCCCTCTTCCACATATTTTTTGAGCAGAGGACACGGTTTGAATTTGTCGTCTTTCAGATCGCGGTGCATCACTTCCAGAATAAAAAGACAGGTGTCGAGCCCGATGAAGTCGGCCAGTGTCAGCGGGCCCATCGGAAAGTTACAGCTCAACTTCATCGCCAGATCGATATCCTCTTTGGAAGAGAGCCCCTTCTCCAGACACCAGACCGCCTCGTTCAACATCGGCGCCAAAATGCGGTTCACCACAAAACCGGGACTGTCTTTCACCGTGACCGGTGTTTTCCCCATTTTTTTTGCGAGATCCAGAGTGGTTGCAAGCGTCTCTGCCGAAGTTGTTTCGCCGCAGATCACCTCGATGCACTCCATCAGCGGCACCGGGTTCATAAAATGCATGCCGATCACTTTGTCCGGTCGTTTTGTCACCTGCGCAATTTCCAGAATGGGAATGGAAGAAGTATTGCTGGCGAGAATGGTTTCGGGAGGAGTTGTTTCATCGAGCTGTTTGAATATTTTTGCTTTGAGCCCGGCATTTTCAGTCACCGCTTCGATGCAGAAGTCGAATTCTTTAAGATCTTTTATTTCAGAGGTGATGTTCAGACGAAGAACCGTCTGATGGAGCTGTTCCGTTGTGATTTTCTTTTTTTCAGCCAGCTTTTCCAGAGAGCGTTCAATATTTTTGTGCGCCTTCTGCAGTTGTTCGTGTGCGATATCGTAGAGCCAGACTTTAAAACCGGCCGCGGCGCAAACCTGCGCAATACCGGAACCCATCTGCCCGGAACCGATCACGCCGATTGTTTTGATTTGATTCGTCATGCCATGCTTTCCACCACCATCGCCACCGCTTCACCGCCACCGTTGCACAAACTGACCAACCCTCTTTTTGCGCCGCGCTCTTTCATTTCATAAACAAGTGTTGTCAAAAGTCTTGCACCGCTGGCGCCGATGGGATGGCCCAGCGCGACAGCACCCCCCTTGACGTTGACTTTGGAAGGGTCAAGTTTGAGCTCCTGCAAAATCGCCAACATCACCACCGAAAAGGCTTCGTTGATTTCCCACAGGTCGATGTCGCTCGTTTTCAAATGGAGTTTGTCCAGCACTTTGCGAATCGCTTCTATCGGCGCAATCGTGAACCACTCCGGCTCCAGCGATGCGCCCCCGTGTGCAACAATACGCGCGAGCGGTGTGAGCCCCAGCGCCTTGGCTTTTTCTTCCGACATGACGACACAGGCCGCCGCACCATCATTGATCGACGAAGCATTCGCCACCGTCACCGTTCCATCTTTATCGAAGGCGGCTTTGAGTGTCGGGATTTTTTCAAATTGTACGCGTGATGGCTCTTCATCCGAGTCGATTTTTTTTACATTCCCCTTCTCTTTGATTTCAATCGGAACAATTTCATCCGCAAATTTTTTATTTTCAATGGCGTTCAACGCCCGCTTGTAACTTTGAATGGCATATTGATCCTGCATCTCCCTGCTGAAGGTATATTTTTTGGCGCACAGCTCGGCGCATTGGCCCATGTGGATGTTGTTGTAGACATCCCAAAGACCGTCCAGAATAATGCTGTCGACGATTTCGGCATTTCCCAAACGCAGGCCCTGACGCACGCGCGGCAAAAGATAGGGGACGTTGCTCATCGACTCCATGCCGCCGGCGACGACGATTTCTGCATCGCCTGCGCGGATCATTTCATCGGCCAGCATCACCGCCTTGAGACCGGAGGCGCAGACTTTGTTGACAGTCAAGACACCCGTTTTGTTTGGAAGACCGGCTCCCAGTGTCGCCTGCCGAGCGGGAGATTGGCCGAGACCGGCCGTCAAAACGCAACCCATAATCACTTCATCGACCTGCTCCGGTTTTAATCCGGCCCGCTGGACGGCCTCTCGCACGACGCGCGCACCCAACTCGGTTGTCTTAAGAGATGCGAGAGATCCCAAAAAAGAACCGATCGGCGTTCTGCAGGCGGAGACAATGACGGTGTTTGATTTTTTAGTTTCCATTTTCTTTGTATTCGGAGGTTTAAGTTCTATTCCCGGAGTTTGTCAATTCAGGATTCTCTCGGATTGTAAGGGTGTTTTTGCGCCCATTCCCGCATCCATTCTTCTGTTTCTGAATCGATTTTTTTGGGAGGCACAATCTGCACGATCACATATTGGTCCCCTGTCGTCCCCTTTTTTCCCAGAATCGGCGCACCCTTTCCCTTCAACCGGAATTTTTGTCCGCTGGATGTGGCCGCAGGGATTTTCATTTTTGCCGTTCCATCCAGAGTGGGAACATCGACATTGGCGCCCAGCACCGCTTCATAAATGGTGATAGGAACATTGCAGAAAATATTGGAATCCTCGCGCCAGAATAGCGGGTGCGGATTGACATGAACCTGCAGATATAAATCACCGGAAAGACCGCCATGCTGTCCCTGTTCTCCTTTTCCAGCGATGCGCACCTTGGAACCGTTCTCCACACCGGGAGGAATTTTGACCGTGAGCGTTTCTCCACCCCCTTCTCTATGAAGACGCACTTGTCGGCTGGCGCCGTGAATGGCCTCCAGAAAATCGATAGTGACATCGGTGGTGATATCGCGGCCGTGCACCGGTTCTGCATGTGCGGCACGTTGACGCCCTTTGTGCCCACGTCGCATCCCGCCCATCTGAAAGAGTTCGCCAAAAATATCGTTCAAGTTGCCCCCCATACCGG
>JAUSII010000039.1 GCA_030648035.1 Deltaproteobacteria bacterium
AGAAACGGAAGAAAATGCCGCAGACTGGTTTAGGGAACTACCTACCGATGCTGAATTTGAACTGAAGAAAATTGAAATGCGATCGGCACTTGACCAATCACGCGGGATTCCCAAGCTAAGAGTTGCGTGGGAAAAACAAGAAAAAGAAAACGCGTTGGTTGAAAAATACGCCAACAAAATTGCGGCGATGCTCGTAGAAGGCTTGCTGACCACCAAAGACACCTGCAATTTCCTAAAATCAAAGTCAGATAAGCTCACCTGCCTTGCTATCGTTAATGGAGTAAGAAAAGCGATTGAGATGATTGCCAAAGATAACCTGAAAAAGGCTAGGGAAATATTTCTCGCCCACGAAGACGACGTTCAAAGTCTCTGGCTCAAGGATCTTCCAGAAATGAGAGATACCATTACAAGTATGTTTTCACGACTTACTAATCTCGGCGTAATTGAAAGAGTGTGTCTGGAAAAATTAGGCATTCATTTACCCAAACTTGATTCTATGGTTTCAAACAGTAAAGATTTAATCGTGACAGAAATCCAGGATCTTGCGCCGATTATAAACTCCATGGCTACAAACACCGATATCTCCAAACTCATATATCCGGTAGCAATCTTGTTTGGATCCAGGTTAAAGGGCTACGCAAAAAGGAATGCAGATCTTGATGTTGCTGTATTTATCAAACCCGACGTCCCCAGAAACAAGCGGCCCGAAATCCAGCGAATCTTATCCCGAGTATTCTCGAATAAGAAGATCGACGGTAAAATTGTTGAATTCTGGCTCACCGAAGAAAATAGCAAGCTACAGATTATAGATTTTACTGATGCAGATGTTTCCCTTGCTGACAGTACCTGGATACATTTGCTGTTTGCCTCTGTATGGTTTGGAAAAGATGATGCGATTCGAGAACTTTATACTAAACTGTTGCCTGGATTTATTTATTCGACCGGAAAGAAATTCGAAGACTATGACGCAAGAGACCTATGGCTTGATGAGATGGAGAGAGAAGTCTTGCAGTACCGCTTAATGCATAAAGGATATAAGCGTCTTTTTCCAGAAGAAGGCGGTATCCGAACCGAACATGCAAAGGGCATGGATCCACAAAGCTCTTTCTGGGATTCAGGTTACCGGAGATTGGCAACGAAATTATTCATAACAAGAGTGTTCCTGCCACAATTGAAGGAACCGAAACAAAAATAAAAGGGCAGTCCGTTTAACGGTACTGCCCATTTTTATTGCAAAAATCCTAGATCAATCTGATATTCTGGTTCAATTAAATCCTTCTCTGTTGGCCCAGTTGACACGGCATAAACAGGAATATTTAGCTCATCTCTAATAAACTGGAAACCAATAAAGAGGGGGTCTGTAATTTTTAATACGTCGACATTAGGTTGGCATCGACTAAGAAGCCGGCCAATTTCCTCCTGGTTCCTAATCTGCTTATCGCCAATCTTGTGGGAAACAGGAATGCTACCGATTGTCCTTTCGCCATCCTGATAAGATTGGCAAACTTTCCACTCTCCAAGCGGTGCGATCCTATCTACGCAGGTAATGACCAGGCCGTCGAGCGTGTCACCGCATGCATCGACAGCATACTTTGCAACTACAACATCGAAACAGCCAACCCGGAAATTGCCTTGCCAAGAATGATTGCCATTGGTCGCATCGGGTAATTGCTTTGTCAATTCCGGACATTCAGCAACAAAAGGGCCTCCACCGTGACGTGTGTGATAGGCCCGCAGAACGCCCAAACTGGTAACTTCGCCGTCATAATCGCATTCTTTGATTAGAGATAATGTCGGTCCGGAAATAGTTCTGACTTTTGTCGTGTACGGATAAAATCCATACAGGGGATCCAGTAATACACCTTGGGAACCCTCAAAGATTACCGTACCCTCACGGCCAAGAATTTTTTCGGCAACATAATCAGTATCGACTATGTTCGTTTTGGATGCCAATTCAGCAAACCATCCAATCGCCCACTCGACAGTACCACTACTCTTGAGATTTGTGAGTTCAAGGCGAGCTCTGACCCTCACATCATCAGGCAAACCGTCTATAAGTTCTATGGCCTCCTTAAGTTCATTTATTTTTCTCTCTTGGAGAGCTAATAGTCTATCGAAAAGATAAGGTTTTCCTAAATCCTTTGCTCGGATAACATCACCTCTTAGAGCTTGGGCATCTGTGATCGTCTCACCTACCCCAACACCAACTGACCCTCGCTTAGAGGCACCGCGCGCAAGTTCACGCAGACGATTGGCTATAGCTTGAAACGGAGTAATAACCAGAGCATCTTCATGGATAGTAAGTCTTTCAAAAATACTTCCGATACCGAAATCCAGATCCAATACTTTTCCTTCGGCTAAAATGGCATACGGATCAATGACCATGTTTTTCGATAAATGCGTTGCCGCACCGGCAAGAGTCCCGCTGCCAAATTGAGCATGGACATGTTCTTGACCACTTGAAGTAACTACTCTGTGAAAAGCTTGTGGACCACCAGTCCTTACGACTGTATGGGCTTTGTGAATAGCGGTTAACCAATGCACCACCTTTCCCTTGCCTTCGTCGCCGTAACCAAGACCCGTTACCACAAAAGCTCTTTTTGACATGCACTCCTCCTTTCAAAAAAAGAGCGGTCACTGGACCGCTCTTTGACACTCGAAAGCTTAGAGCTTCCAGTCATTTTTTTTATTTTCTTTTGGACTGGTTGGCTTCTTGGTGGTTGCTGGATTGGCAACCACTTTGGAGCTCTTTGACTCCTTAGTGCCAATCGGCCAAATATCATCCCGACTCTTGAATCTCGCGCCAGCAATGGGAATCTTCTTAAAGTTGGGATAAGTTGCCTGAAGACCTACTGGAATATTTGAAACAGCTTCGACAATCCTTGCGGACTTATCACGCTTTACTCCCGATTCACTCAGGAAGTCAACCGCGCTTTGCATATCCAAGACGCCTTCAGTTAGACCAATAATGCATGCCTGAACCTCAGCAATATCTTCAGTTCGGGGCAGTCGAATGACACGCTCCCGACCCAAAAGCTTGCTCCACCATTCAGTGACATGTGACAAATCGCCTACCTGAAGAAAAAATACATGCCAGTTTTCCAGCACTTTCTTTGCAATTTCAGCGGTTAATGGGAGTGACTGCGGTGGTTTGGGGCCAAAAGCCCTTTCCAAGACCTCGCTTCCGAAGACCTGCTCGAGAACTCTTTTATCAAGTTCATCGCGCCCCTTCTCATCTCCGACTGGGAAGTAATACCCCTTCAGGCCATACCGCGTGATGCTGGTCTTGGTGATATATGCGGCCATGAAAAGTCCAAGCTGATAATCCTCTGTTTCATCTCCACCCGCTCTTTGGGGAACCAGGAGGCCCATCTGACGTTCAACCTCGTTGTCCGGCTCAAACATAGACCGCAAGTATGGATATCTATCTGTTCTGTCTTGAACAATACCGGTTGCAATTTGAGTATGATATCTCTTGAGAACAGCGCTACCTCCTTGGACCAGAAGATTCTGGACTTTCGGCAAAACTCCGAAGGCAATGTCCACATTCCTGCCCATTGAACCCGTTGTATCCAAGTCCGTTTCAACAGGCATGGCAACGCCAAACTGCAGAACAAATCCGTCGCCTTCGGGCACCAAAAGATTATTGGAACCTCTTTTGTTTTGATCGGTATATTTGCTGGGATCAACCAAAGGATCAATGCCTTTGCCTTGCTTCGCACGTTCTTCGCCCACAAATGTAGTCGATCCTCGGACACTTGCTTCAGTAGCCCGAGATCGATATGTCGCATCCGACCATCCGCCTTTTTCCCTCACCTCTGCACTCTCCTTCCTTGTTAAAGTACCCAAACCGCTCATTTTAAAGCAGCCCCACTTCCGAACCATTAGGATAATTTGTTTTTAAGGGTTTGTCAAGGCGTCTTTTCTAGAAAATTAAAACCGGGACATTGTCCCGGGTCACATCTTTTTTAACTTTTCATACAAGACATTTGC
>JAUSII010000061.1 GCA_030648035.1 Deltaproteobacteria bacterium
GCATCAATTTTTTTTTGGCTTTCTTAAAATCCATGGCCTTGGGGGAAAATTGTAATTGCATTGACGACGGTTTTCTATAGGATGCCCCGCCGTATGTCAAACGCCAAACTGATTTACGCCGCACCGGAAAAAAATGCCGATCTTTTTTATGCCACCCATTTCTGGGCCCCCGATGCCATCCTTTTTCTGGAATACAAAAACAAAAAATATCTGGTCCTCTCCGATCTAGAACTCGAACGGGGAAAGAAAGTGGCTAAAGTCGACAAGGTTCTTTCACTGGCAACCTATGCCGAGAAGACGGTAAAACAGGGCGGCGCGGGCATTGTCGGCGTCATCGACACCCTTCTCAAAGAATTCAAAATCAAAAAGTTGCATGTCCCGCACGAAACCTCTTTCATCCTGGTCGATGGCTTGCGCGAAAAGGGATATCATGTGGCACCGGGCGAGAATCCTTTTTATATGGAGCGGACCCTCAAAACACCTTCAGAAAAAAAATGGATGTTCGAGGCGCAAAAAGTGACCTTCAAGGCCATCGCACTGGCGGAAAAAATATTGGGAGAATCAGCAATCCGCAAAGGCTTTCTCCATTGGAAGGGAAAGATTCTCACCTCCGAGCGGGTCCGCTTTGAACTCGACCGTTTTCTTCTGGAGCTGGGATATCGCACACCGGATATCATCATTGCCGGCGGCCTGCAGGCAACCGATCCGCATTGCATCGGCTCTGGCCCTTTAAAACCGAACGAGTCGATCATCGTCGATGTCTTTCCCCGCTCCGACAAAACGGCTTTTCACGGCGACGCCACCCGCACCTTTTGCAAAGGAAAGGCCTCGCCAGAACTCAAAAAAATGTATGCGGTGGTGAAAGCGGCACAAGAAATGGCGATCCAAAAAATCAAGGCCGGGATAAACGGCACAACAATCCACGAAGGCATCCAAAAATATTTTGCCGCACAAAATTTCCAAACCGGAACCATCGACGGTTTCAAACAGGGCTTCATTCACGGAACGGGGCACGGCATCGGATTGGAGATTCACGAAGAGCCGGTTCGCATCGGAAGCCGCGAGTGCATATTGAAAGCGGGCCACATGGTCACCGTGGAACCGGGACTCTATTACAGAAAACAGGGCGGTGTGCGCATTGAAGATATTGTGTTTGTGACAAAAAGCGGTTGCGAAATCCTGCCTTCCTATCCCAAGCGCTTGGAAATTCCCTGAGACTTTTTATTTAATAAGGGCAGAGTAGCTCAATACCAACCGTTACTTGACCATAGAGTTAAACCTTACTATACGAATCTACAATTCCAAGGTTGTTATTTTTATAGGGAGATATTTTAGCTATGTTTATTACTGAGATTAGTTTAAAAAATTGGAGGAATTTTCCTAAAGCAGACGTAAAAATAGGATTTCGTTCGTTTTTTGTAGGACCAAATGCATCTGGAAAATCAAATTTTCTCGATGCTATTCGATTTCTGCGCGATCTTGCTCAAACAGGTGGTGGATTACAAAAAGCTGTCGAAATACGTGGTGGAATATCAAAAATACGTTGCTTATCCGCAAGGCAAGATCCAGATGTCCAACTGGAAGTATCTTTATCAGAAACACCAAATGGGCCTTCTATCTGGAAATATGAAATTGGAATAAAACAAGAACCCCGTGGCAATAGATTACCTTATATTGCGTTTGAACGAGTCTATAAAAACAATGCACTTATACTAAAGCGCCCCAATGATGGTGACAAAAAAGATCAGGTACGCTTAACCCAGACATATTTAGAACAACTCAGCACAAATGCTGAATTTCGAGAAATAGCCAAATTTTTTGACTCTATTCAGTATCTGCATATTGTCCCACAGCTTGTCCGCCATTCAGATTCCTATTCGGGACCAGGGGTTCCTGGAGATCCATTTGGACTACATTTTTTAGAAAAATTATCTCTCACACCAGACAGAACGCGTAAATCTCGTTTAAAGCGAATTCAAGCGGCCTTAAAATTAGCTGTTCCTCAGTTAGAAGAGCTTGAATATGTACAAGATAAAGGACATTCACATCTTGAAGCTAAATATGCTCATTGGAGACCACACGGTGGAAAGCAAAGAGAAGATCAATTTTCTGATGGAACCCTTAGATTGATTGGATTGATGTGGGCGTTGTTAGATGGTGATGCTCTTTTGCTTCTAGAAGAGCCCGAACTATCTCTACATTCAGGAATCGTCAAAGCAATTCCTGCCCTAATGTTTCGTTTGGTTGGAAAGAAGAGACAAATCATCATTACTACTCATAGTACCGATCTTTTATCTGATAAAGGAATTGGAGCTGCCGAAACAATAATTCTCAAACCAAGTAAAGAAGGTACAACCGCCCAAGTATCTTCTGACAATGAACAAATTGTTGCCCTATTGCAATCAGGTTTGTCGGTGGCAGATGTTGTAATACCACGAACTAGACCAGCCAATTTGGACCAACTCGAGCTTTTTTCTTATGATTCCAATTAATCTGTTAATTGAAGACGCTCTAAGCCAAGGAATGGCCAGCGTTTTAATGAATGGTAGTGGACAGAAGTACGATGTGAAAACCCTTTATGCTAACGGCGGGTTTGGCTACATTAAATCGAATATCAGAAAATTTAATCAAGCCGCAACCTATTGTCCTTATTTCGTGATGACAGACTTGGACACCTTACCTTGTGCTTCCCTACTTCGAGATCAGTGGTTTAGCGGAGATACACCACACGTAAATATGATTTTTCGCGTCGCAATCCGTGAGGTTGAAGCATGGGTATTAGCCGATAGAGAAAAATTTGCGCAATTCCTTGGGATTAAAGTCAATTTGATACCAACTGACATAGAAGCAATAAAGGATCCTAAGGCTACATTAATTTCACTTGCTCAACGATCTAGGTTCCGCATTTTAAGGGAAAAAATTGTTCCAGATATTTCAATAGGGGCTCAACAAGGTCCTGATTATAACGGAGCCTTGATTTCATTTCTTCGTAGTGAATGGCGCCTAACTACCGCTATGAATAATTCGCCGAGTTTAAAGCGCGCACTCAATCAACTTCGAAACTTTAAACCTACATGGCGGTCTTGACCCCTCGGTTGGAGAGTTTAAAACTTCATAGTTGTTAAGCTACAGCCAGCAAATACTCGTCTGCAAACTGTTTCGGCGTTTTATATTTCAGAGACGAATGCGGTCTCTCCTCGTTAAACTCCTTTCTCCATGCTTCGATATTTTCTTTAGCCTCCGCAAGACTGCTAAACCACTGGATGCTCAAGCACTCATCCCGCAGTCTGGCGTTGAACGATTCGCAATAGGCGTTTTGATTCGGCTTCCCGGGCTGGATAAATTTCAGATCCACCCGATTGGCCTAATGGAAAAAAACAAAATTTAGCGCAATAGAAAATGCACAGACCCTTTACAAATTCGACTTTTCGTTAAAATTTCTGTCGCCTACTCGCCTTCCTCAAATTACAAATCACTCATATGCTGAACAAGCATCAAAAGTTCAGTATTGACCTTTCTAACAGATTCAATTGTAGGATGTGAGCGCGAAAATTCTGACCCATCGCTAAACGTTACTTCATATTCAAATTGAGAATTTCCAGCCTCATTAGAAAAAGTGGGTTTAGATAAGTTAAGGAAATCTTGTGCCTCAGTGATGTTATCAAAAACAGCAGGACCAGACTTAAGAAGGGAGTAAATTCTAATCTCTTGTGGCGTAGCTGTAAGTGAACTCTTGATTCTTTGCTTGAATGAGTTAAATGTCGACTGTCCAGCAATTTTCCTTAAATTATTAGCAACGATGATTTGCGCCTTCTCATCAAATATAGATTCTAGTTGCTTAACTAAAATATTTTTTCTGCCTTCTGGAAGGCTGTCAGGATAGTCAATAACAGCTTTAATCGTATTAAAAGCGTGAATAATATTCTCTTTAGAAATGAAAAATAATTCCACTTCACGAGACCTTACATATTCCCTAGCAGGCTCGGTAAACTCGCCACAAGCCGCAATCGCTAAGAATCTAGCTGTAGGATAAGTCTCGCGCATGGGTAGTAGTTTATTTGTATCATCCCTAGCCTTATCCTTTGAATGGCGCGCGCCACGACGCCAGAAGCTTTCTAAAAAAGCGACTGGAATGCCCTTAACAGCTTTTGTACCTCCAATTTCTAAAACATAATCATAGTCAACGAAGTTGCCTTCAATATCAGCCCATTGAACTTTATCAGAACGGCAAGGCCTGCAAACAATACGGTTGTCTAAAAACAAATCCAAATCTTTGGCAACTTCACCAAGCAAAGGAAAAATTACCTTAGCTTCCCACCAATCTCCGATAATTTGACCTAACCTATGACCAGAGGAGCTAAGCTCAGGCTTAGTCAAGTTACTTTTCTTTACCATTTTCTTGCCTTAATAAGATGTTTACCTAATGCTAAAGCAAGCAAAGGAGGAACCGCATTGCCAACCTGATCGTCTTGCGTAACCCACTTAGCCTTCCTAGTAAGATTGCCGAAAAACTGATAGTCATCGTCAAAAGATTGTAGCCTTGCAGCCTCTCTAACCGTAATGCCTCTAGGTATTCTAGGATGTAATAAGTCTGTTCTATGGTTACAAGTTACTGTTCTAGAAGGTCTATCACTATGAAGCTTGAAGACATTAATTTTTTTTGTTCTCAATTCCTCAGGAACTTGAGAGTTATCCCCACCTTCCGGAATCAATGCATATCTTTCAATTATTTTGTCGCTGTGTCTAGTGGCTCTGTGATTAAAAATTATACTGGGATTTCTAGATCCTCGGCGTTCCAACTGATAGTCATTGAGATACTTGCCACTATGCTTCAGCTCTTCTTCTCCCTCTCCTTGTTGTATCGTTGGCAAGTCACTTAACGCATCCCAAACCGTAACATACGGTTTAAGATTTATATTGAAAAGATCACTATTTGCAAAATAGTTGGCATGTGTTGGATCGGGAAATCCAGTTAATTCACCATCTCTAACACCAATTAAAATAAACCTTGGTCTAGCTTGTGGAAGGCCGTAATCTGCGGCGTTAATTAGCTGAAATTCACACTTATAGCCAATACTTGTGAACTCATTAATTATAGCTTTTAGTACAGCTCCACCAGACATATTCATAATTCCTGAAACATTTTCAAAAAGAAAAACTTCAGGATTTACGCCTTCAACAAGCCTAACAAACTCCTTAAACATTTTATTTCGTGGGTCACTATCAAGACGCGGACCAGCCAAGCTAAACCCTTGACACGGTGGGCCTCCAGCGATTAACGACAACTCACCTTTCTTAAGATTAGCTTTTTCAAGAAGTTCATTGACCGATAATTCCTTAACATCTTTTACAACTATAGGCACTTTCGGATGATTAACGCTAAACGTATGCGCAGCCATTTCATCATACTCATTGGCAAGCAACGACCTAAATCCCGCCTTCTTAAGACCTTCAGTCATTCCGCCTGCGCCTGCGAACAGATCAATTACTATTGGCTTAGATTTTTTTTCGTTCTTCATTTTTAAAATTCAATTATAAAATGCTGGTAAATAAGTATTTGCAAATTAAATCAACCCACTAACCACAATATCCACCTTTACCAACGAAATAAATTCTTGCAGACTTTTTTATCCCATTCAAAATCAAAAAGCGAGGGCAAACGTCATGACCGCGGGTCACCCACTCCTTTTTCCCATTCACCCGTGCCGAACCTTAATAAGGACAGAGCAATTCGCCTGTTTTTTTATTTTTCAATGTCATCATCGCCGATTGCTGGCTGATGTGATCCCCATAAACAAAAAACTCCGCCCCCAGCAGAATAAAACCATTGGGGTCCATCACCGGAAACCAGCATCGATCAAATTGAATCGTGCTCCCCTCCAGCTTTCCAATCACTCTTGTTTTTTGATCGGGCGATTCCAACAGAATGTAAATGCCCTCTCCATCGGAGGCGATCTCAGTCATCGTCCAGTCTTTGCGCATATAGGTTGTCCAAAAGTCGGTGGCAAAGGCCGATTCCAGATCGGTCTCCATATCTTTTCGCATTAAACCCCTTTGAGAAATGGAATATTCGTAAACTTTCTGGTGGGTTGGATTTTCGAGAAATATTTTTTCAGGATGCACCGAAGCACCGGGCGCCATCAGCAATTTTTGAAGCGGCTCCGGAACAGAAGCTCCCATTTTCTTCAAGATGGCGGCGGCGGCCCTGGCCTCCTCCCCGGCATCGAGATCCTCGGTGCCAGAACTTCGGGCAATAGTGGATATCTCTGGCCCAGCCAGGAACGGCAGGTTGAGGGACCTCAAAGGGACACGCAATAAATAGGGAAAATCCGCCATAACAATCTCCTACTATTGTTATCGGCGGATTTACGAATAGGTTGCTTAGAGCTGGTTCAAAATCTCTTTTTTCTTCTGGTTGTATTCGTCTTTGTTGACCAACCCCTTCTTTTTGAGATTATCCAACTGTTGGAGACGTTCTTCCAGATTATTGTCGGCGGGAGAGGGCAAAGCGGGCGTTGCTGTCGCCGTTTCTGTCGGAGCCGCTGTCGTTTTCTTCACTTTGTTTTTTGAGTCTTTGGAATCTGCAACCGCCGGTTCCTGCGCGGCAGGAGTCACCGTCGCGGAGGCCGTGGCCAATGCGGAAGAGTCGGGAATATTCAGCAGAACTTCGTCCCTGTTTTTTCCATATTGCTGACCCTCTCCCAGATCGAGAGAGACACGCAACCCTTGAGCCCGGTTCATCGCCTGACTCACATCGCTAAACTTGTCCCAATTGCTGGAGACCTTGGCCATCAGCTTGCGAAAATTGAGATGAAGGGTATTTCCCTCCACCCACGAGCGAACGATGGTCAACCGATCGTCACGAACCAAAAACTTGGGTTTGGAAGTGATGAAGGCAAAAACCACTTCTTCATTGGGCTTGGCATCTTTGAAAGCCTGAACAAGATAGGGGACCAGAAAATCGAGATTGGCCTGATTGAAAACTTCCTTTTCCTCTACCTCTTTGCTTAAAAAAAGTTCGCGGTTGAATTTGACGCCGGCAAGAATCTCTCTCATCTGGAAATCATTGAAGCTGTAGGGTTGGTTGAGCTGACGTTCCTCCAAATCCCCTTTGCCCAACTCCACTCTCTTCACGAAATGAAATTTGCGATCGGTGTAAATATAGGTGGTTTTGTTGGCGTGGGAGACGGTCGGCACAAAAGTCAAACCGGCCAGGACAATCAGGGTCGCAATTTTCTTGTTCATAAACACTCCTTTTTTTGTGGTGAATTTCCGGTAGCCTTATCCCCGATTTTCAATTAAATCAAGCCTTATGCGTGTTATTGCAGGAACAGCGAAGGGAAGGAGATTGGCCACCCCCAAGAGCCATGCGATCCGGCCGGTTTTGGATCAGGTCAAAGAGTCCATTTTCAACATCCTTTTCAATGTCGAAGGCCTTCACATTCTTGACCTTTTTGCCGGCACCGGTGCCATGGGAATCGAGGGTTTAAGCCGTGGGGGGGCCGATGCGGTCTTTGTCGATTCTTCCAAAGAGGCCTCCCGGCTGATCAAAAAAAATCTGGAAATGTGCGGGTTTGCCCACTGTTCAAAGGTGCTGGAAATGACAGCCGTCAAAGCCGTTGCTATTCTGGAAAAGCAGGGGCGCCCCTTTGATCTGATCTTCGTCGATCCTCCTTATGAACAACACTTTATCAAAAAAACAATGGAGAAGCTCTCTCGAAGCAATCTATTGAATGAAAACACCATCATCGTTTCGGAACATCACCCCAAAGAACCGATCCCCCCAATTGAGGGGCTCATCTTGACGGATGAAAGAAAATATGGCCAAACCGTGGTCAGCTTTCTATGTCGACAAAAAAAATAAAAACAGGAAACAGGACAGCCATATGCGCCGGGTCTTTTGATCCTCCCACTCTGGGGCATTTCAATATTATTGAGAGAGGGTTGAAGATTTTTGACAAGCTGATCGTGGCAGTGGCGATCAACACCTCCAAAAACTCCCTTCTTTCGGTCAAAGAAAGAGTCCAACTTTTAACGAACCTTTTGAAAACGAAAAAAAATGTGGAGGTCGTCTCTTTTGACGGTCTGCTGGTCGACTATGCCTGCAAAAGAGGGGTCAGCGCTCTGCTCCGCGGCATTCGCAATATGAGCGATTATGAATATGAATCGCAGATGGCCATGGTCAACAAGGTTCTCCATCCGAAACTGGAAACCGTTTTTATGATGACAGAGGGAAAATATTCCCATTTGAGTTCCACATTTATCCGCGAAATTTTGACTTTTGGCGGCTCGTGCAAGGGGATGATCGACCCGATGGTTGAGGAGAAATTGAAACGATGTTTTCAAACCGCATCCAAAAAATAAAATCATCCCCCACACTGGCGGCGGCGGCCAAAGCGGCCGAGTTGAGAGCCAAAGGGGTCGACATTATCGATTTCACCACCGGCGAACTCATTTTTGAAACACCGGCAAAAATAAAAGAGGCGTGCAAGAAGGCTCTCGATGCGAACCTCACACGCTATGCCCCCGTCCCCGGTCTTTTAAAACTGCGCGAGGCCATCTCCAAAAGAATAAAAAAAGATTTCCAAATCGATTATTCCCCCGATGAAATCATTGTCACCTGCGGCGCCAAACAGGCGATCTATGTTGCCCTGCAGGTTTTGATCAACCCCGGCGACGAGGTGATCATCCCCGCACCCTATTGGGTCAGCTATCCCGATCAGGTTCTGCTGGCCGAGGGAAAACCGGTGATTCTTGCAACCGATGACGATGCCGGTTTTAAAATCACCCCACAGCAATTGGAAAGAGCGATCACACCCAAAACAAAAATGCTCATCCTCAACACCCCCTCCAATCCGACCGGGGCTTGTTACAACAAAGACGAGTTGAAAGTGTTGGGAGACATTTGCGCGCGAAAAAAAATCTGGGTTCTCTCGGATGAAATTTATGACAAGCTGACCTATGACAATTTTAAACACGTCTCTTTTTCGGAGGCATGCCCCGCATGGCGCGACCGGACTATCCTTATTAATGGCGCTTCCAAATCGTATTCGATGACCGGCTGGCGGATGGGTTATGCCGCGGGACCCAAACCCCTCATCGACAAGATGAAGATTCTGCAGAGCCAGGAGCTGACCTCGATTGCCACTTTCATTCAGGAGGCCTGCATCACCGCCTTTAATGATTGCGATGCAGAGGTCGAAAAAATGCGCAGCGATATGGAACTGCGACGCGACGTAATGTGGCAGGAGATTTCCAAAATTTACAAAGTGAAATGTTCCAAACCGCATGGGGCTTTTTATCTTTTTCCCAACATGAGCGCTTTTGGAAAACCGACGCAGGAACTGGCCGAATATCTTCTGGAGAAGGCACATGTCTCGGTGGTGGCGGGCGAAGGTTTCGGCGCTCCCGGTTATTTGCGCCTCTCCTATGTTTGCGATGTGGAGACGATCAAGCGGGGCGTCGCACAGATGAAAGAGGCACTGGGAAAATTATGAAAAACAAAACAGTGGTGGTCGGCATTGGTGGCGGTATCGCCGCCTACAAAACCTGTGAGTTGGTCCGTCTGCTCGTCAAAGAGAAGGCCAGTGTGCATGTGGTGATGACCTCTGCGGCAAAAGAATTTGTCACACCCCTCACACTGCAAACCTTATCGATGAACCCCATCCACACTGACCTCTTCGACATTACCCAAGAACAGAAGATTGGCCATATCACCTTGGCCGACAAGGCCGACATCGTTGTCATTGCCCCCGCCACCGCCGACCTGATGGCCAAAGCGGCACATGGCCTGGCCAACGATCTCCTGACCAACATCCTGCTCGCCACCCGCGCAAAAGTTTTGTTCTGCCCTTCGATGAACGTCAATATGTGGAACCACAAGGCGACACAGGCGAATGTAAAACGGCTCCAAGAATTGGGCTATCAAATCATGGAACCCGACAGCGGAGAACTGGCCTGCGGTTATGAAGGAAAAGGAAGACTCTGCGAGCCGGAAGCGATTTTAAAGAAAATCCTGAGCCTTGGGTAGCACCACCGCCTCATCAAAAAGACTTTTTTCAAATTTCTGTTTCACCTCTGCCAGAAATTTTTCTGTTTTTTTCTCTCCCAGCTTTCGAGAAAGACGCTTGAGTTCTTTCCTTGTCTCGGCGGCATAGGCCAGCTTTCTCTGCCCTGCCGGATCGGCTTGCAGACAGCGGGCTTGATCGGGATGTTCCAGAAAATCTTTCACCGTTACAAACACAAGCTCGCGATAATGCTTTACATCTTTTTCCGGCAATTCCCATCGCGATACCTTTGCATAGGTTTTCAAACCGAAACGGAGTTTTTTCATCCGGTGCAGAATCAGGATGCTGTTGAAGATGCGTTTGTTGGTGCGAAAAGTGAAAATAGTTTTCTTTAAAACGCGCTCCAGAAGATAATCAAACGGTTTGTAGTTGTGCTGAACCACATGATCCAATTCTCTCCAGCTTTTTTCGGGCACGAAAATATCGTAGCGCATTTCCCAGTAAGCGTGCGAGAGGGCGCGCGTGGGAAAACTGCGGATGATTTTGAAGGGGACGAAATAGTTGTGGGCCACCGTGTCGGCAGAAAGATGAACGAGATAACCCCACGCAGAGGCCCTTTCGGCATCGGTTTTAGCCTCTTTCAGAATCATCTTCCCTATCGACCAGTTGTGACAATGGTGAATGGCCCCGGCATATTTTTTTCCGGTGATGATATCGGGACTAACGGCGCCGTAGATAAATTCATCCGAATAGGCGGTAATAATTTTACGAACGGCCGGCAAAGCCCAAGTGGCGTGCTGAAGCACCGTCAGTGCAATATCGAGATGCATCCCCGGTCCCCAAGCATGGACGGTTGCGGGATCGAGAAGAAGGGCGACAAGAAAGAATGTGGAGTAGACAAAAATCATAACGGGTTATACTAAAAACATATGTCAGAACTTCCGAAAATTATACAGGATTTAAAACGAAACCTTAAATACCAGCAGAAGCTGGGGATGAAAGGCGTGACTAAAACATCGAACACACTGGAACAGATTCGTGCCGAAATTGGGGATTGCAAACGATGCCCTCTTTGCGAAGGGCGCAAAAATATTGTTTTTGGCGTCGGCAACCCGAATGCAGAGTTGATGTTCGTGGGCGAGGCCCCCGGCCGCGATGAAGATGCCCAAGGCGAGCCCTTCGTCGGGCGTGCCGGCCAACTTCTCAACAACATTATCAAAGCGATGGAAATGGAACGGAGCGATGTCTATATCGCGAATATCGCCAAATGTCGTCCTCCCGAAAATCGCGCGCCTCTGCCGAATGAAGCGGCCACCTGCATCCCGTTTTTGCACCAGCAAATTGAAACAATTAAACCCAAAGTGATTGTCTGCCTCGGCTCGGTGGCCACCAAATATCTGCTCGAAACCGAGCGCTCGATCTCCACTTCACGCGGGCAATGGTTTGAATTCAAGGGGATCAAAGTCATGCCGACCTACCACCCCGCCTATCTTTTGAGAAACCCCGACGCCAAAAAACCGGTCTGGGAAGACATGCAGAAGGTGCGGGATTATTTAAAATCAAACATCTAGTGCACCAACCTCGGCTTTGTTGCCGGCTCCTTTTTTTCTTCGGCGGGTGGGGGTGAAACAGAGGCTGGTTTGGAACCGGCATAGGTGAGAACGCGGTTGCGGCCCTTGTCTTTGGCCTCATAGAGGGCGATGTCGGCATGATCGATCAGATCTTCCATCTCCTGCACATCATCAGGGAAGGTGGCGACCCCGACGCTGATCGTGATGTGCGTGATTTTTTCCTGCACCATGTAGCGCAATTTTTCCGCCACGGCCATGGCGCCACGCTTGTCGGTATCAGGAAGCAGAACAATAAATTCTTCGCCGCCAAAACGGGCCACCGTATCCACTTCGCGCAGGTTTGTGGTCAGCAACGAGCCGATCCCTTTCAAAACTTCGTCGCCCTTCAGGTGACCATAGGTGTCGTTGTAGCGTTTAAAAAAATCGACATCGATCATCAACAAAGAGAGATCCCGTTTGAAACGAACTACCCGCTTCCATTCCATCTGCAACACCTGGCTGAAATGGCGGCGATTGAAAACGCCGGTCAATTCATCGGTGACGGAGAGCTCGCGCGTCTGCGTGTAGAGGCGGGCGTTGGCCATCGCCAGAGCCACCTGGTTGGCGACGAGGATGAGAAGTTTAATATCGTTGGAACCAAAAGCATGGGCACGCTCGCGGCCAAAGTTGATCACACCCAGATTCTCTCCCTTATAACTCAAAGGGACCGCCAGAAGCGAACCGGAAAGCGCCACACCCTTGTCAATAAATCGGCTTTCATTCTGGGTATCGGCAGAATAAATTTCGTGCCCGCTTTTGATCGCCTCTCCGGCAATCCCCTCTCCACTTTTAAACGTCATCTGCATCACCGACAAACCCTGTTCAAACCCAAACGCCGACTTAACCTCCAGCCTCTGTTCTTTGGCGTTCCAGACCATCAGCGAAAAAGTCTCCAGTCTCAAATGACGTTTCAACACATCTCCCATGACCTGATACAGTTGATCCAGATCTATCGTCTGGTTGATCCCCTGCCCGATTTCATAAAGAAGCGAAAGATCTTTCACCAGATTTTCGAGTTTGCGATTTGTCTTTTCGATCACCTGATTTTTTTCCTCGAGACTCTTTTTGAATTTAAGCTCTTCCTGCGCGATGATGAGATCGTAGTCGGTCTGGATTTTGCGGGCGGAGAGATCGGTCAATTTTTCCAGCATCTCATTGAAATTTTCTCCCAGCGTTCCGATTTCATCCTGATCCAGCTCGGGCACGCGGATTAAAAAATCTCCCTCTCCGGCTTTGTTCATAACTTTGAAAAGTTTGGTCAAAGGACGATCGAGAAAATAATAGGAAGAATAGGCTGCGGCAGACGCCGTGCAAAAAACCTGGAAAAGGGCAACCCAAATGGCATCAAGGGTGATGCCAAAATAGACCACGGCCCAGGTGGAAAGAAAGAGGGAGACCACATAGGTCAACCCTGCGGCCAGGAGAACCTTCACGGGGATGGAGAGCCTTAACATTCTGTTATGTTTCCGATTTTTCATGAATTTTAGGAGGCTCGACACAGAGTGTCAACCTCTATCATGGTTATCGTCGCTTTTTTAAAAAAGTTGCTAGCAAAGGGATTTGTGTTAAAAATGCTTTCATGAAAGGCAAAATGCACTGTTTTTTGTTGGGACTTCTGTTGTTGCCCTCCATTCGCGTTGCCATTTTTAAAAATCTTCCCCAAGTCACCCTGCAGGGTCAGAATTTGTGGGCCAGGACTCCCGAAGAGCGGCCCAACAGTGTCCAGGTTGAAAATCCGGTCACCGTTTTTCCCAGTGATGAGGGTCTTCAGATCGGCAACGAAACATTTGCCAGCCCCCGGATGAAAATGGGGAGCGAATACGGCCCGGTGACGGTTGAGGGAAAAGATTTTATGGGGGAGATTGAGATTCGCAAAAATTCCGAGAACACACTTCTTATTTTAAATGAACTTCCGCTGGAAGAATATCTGGTGGGGCTGGTGCATGGTGAAATTTATGCCTCATGGCCGGTGGAGGCGATCAAGGCACAGGTCGTGGCGGCCAGAACCTATGCTCTGCTTCATCAGGCAAAACGCAAAAAATCGGAGGCAGGCTACGATCTGGAAGCCGACATCGCCGATCAGGTCTATGCCGGTTCCATGGGAAAAACCGAGGATGACAAAGTGAAAGAGGCGGTGAGTGCCACCGAGGGAGAGGTCCTCTGGTTTTTGGGATATTACCCGGTCTATTTTCACAGCACCTGCGGCGGGCAGACCGAAATCTCTGAACGGGTCTGGGGCAAAAAAGATATTTCGGTCTCTGTCAACGATCCCTTTTGCAAAGATGCCCCCCAATTCCACTGGGAGCTGAACCTCTCGCAAAAACAATTTCTGAATGCGCTCAAAGGCCACGGGCTGACCGGCACCAAAATAAAATCGGTCTCCCTGCAACGTCATGAAAATGACCCGCGAAACGCCCTGGTCGTCATCGAGACAAACGACACGACCCTTTTTGTCAGCGCCAACGAATTGCGAAAAATTCTGGGATACAAAGAATTGAAAAGCTCGTGGTTTGATGTGGAATGGAATTCCAAAGAGGTGACATTTATCGGCACCGGATATGGCCACGGCGTAGGCCTCTGCCAATGGGGCGCCAAAACAATGGCCGACAACGGCACCAGCTACAAAGATATTCTCAAATTCTATTATCCCAAGGCGGTGTTAAGGAAGATGTATTGATTTAAAGAGGGAGTTGCTCCGGCTTCCATTCGGCAGGGGGAGAGGCAGGAAGAGAAGGGACTACCATGATCGAAGAGCGGATAAAGGTCAGCGCCTCGATATATTCTTCCGAACCGGGAACCAGATCGGAATGCAGTCGATCTTCGGCTATTTGTGAATCGAGAACCAAAACACCGTCAGGTCCGTGCGCCCGATTCCAAAAACGCAGTTTTTTTTGAATCAATTTTTCACTGACATCAAGAAAAAGACGAAGAAGAGGATTATCTGTTTCAACATGGGCCACACGAATCCCAATGCCACCCACCAACACAATAGAGACTGGCTGTTCCATGCTGGCCCCCTCAAGAAGATTGGCAAATTTTTCTATTTCAAGAGACTCAAGGGGTGAAAGACTGCGGGAGAGAAAAAATTCGATTCCCAATTTCTGTGGTGCATATTCGCGATAAAAATAAAAATCGGATTTTTCGTCCCCATCCCGATCTACAACATACCAATCCATGGGACGATGATAACCGCCGTTACCGGCGATTTCTGCCAACAGAGACTTGGTTCCTTCGGCAAGGACCGATACGTCTTGCACCTCCAAAATATCGGCATCCCCCCGACTCACAGGGACCACGCCAACCACAACCGCAGATTGGTCCAGTTCGACAAGAACGCGCCGGAAGCCGTGCAAATTTTTGATAGGGTCGCTCATAGTTTGACTTAAAGCCCTTCAAACATTATGTCACCGCCTGCCATGGACTTGAAACTTTTTCAATATAAATATCCCTCCGAGCTGATCGCCCAGCATCCTTTGCCAGAGCGGGATGCCAGTCGGATGATGGTCCTCTCGCACGCGGAAAAAACATGGCGGCACGATGGCGTGAAAAACCTGCCGCAACACTTAAAAGAGGGCGATGTGTTAGTGCTTAATAATACAAGGGTTTTCCCGGCGAGATTGATTGGCGATGTCCGATGTCCGATGTCCGCTGAACGAAAAGTGGAGATATTGTTACTCAACGAGATTGCCGCCAATCGCTGGAAATGCCTCGCGAAACCCTTCAAGAAAATTTCATTGGGGGATGAGGTTCACTTTGCCGCCGATTTTAGTGGCACGGTCACCGACAAAACAGACGGCTTCGTTACCATGGAATTTCATGTGGAAAATTTTGAAAAGAGTCTGGAACAGATCGGCCTTCCACCCCTGCCTCCTTATATAAAAAGAAAAACGGCGGGCGATTATTCACCCGAAGACAAAACACGCTACCAGTCGGTCTTTGCGCAACAGAAAGGTTCCGCCGCCGCGCCTACAGCGAGCCTTCATTTCAGCCCCGAACTGCTGAAGGAAATTCAAAATCGCGGCGTCAAAATTGCGTACGTCACACTCCACGTCTCCACCGACACCTTTCTGCCGATTCGCGAAGACGATGTGACACAACACAAAATGCACGGCGAGAGCTTTGTTGTGCCACCCGAAACACAGGAGATTGTACAAAAAGCAAAAACCGAAGGTCGTCGCGTGATCGCTGTGGGAACCACCGCCGCACGCGCGCTGGAGAGCGACTGGAATCAGACATCCACTGAAATTTTTATCTATCCCGGCTACCATTTCAAAATTATAGATGGCCTGCTCACCAACTTTCACCAACCCTCTTCCACACTTTTATTATTGGTGAGCGCCCTGGCCGGCCGCGAATTTGTTTTGCAAAGTTACGCGGAGGCGATTAAAGAGCGCTATCGATTGTTCAGTTACGGCGATTGCATGCTCATTACATAATATGAAATTCGAACTTCTCAAAACTTGCAGTGACTCCAAGGCGCGGCTGGGCAAAATCACCACACCGCGCGGCGAGATTAACACGCCCGTATTCATGCCGGTCGGCACGCAGGCGACCGTCAAGGCAATGGAGACCAGAGAGCTGGTGGCGATGGGGACGGAAATTATTCTGGGCAACACCTATCATCTTTTTTTGAAGCCGGGTCACAAGACAATTCAAAAATTGGGGGGCCTTCATTCTTTTATGAACTGGAATCGCCCCATTTTGACCGACTCCGGCGGCTACCAGATTTTTTCCCTTTCGCAGATGCGCAAGATCACCGAAGAGGGGGCCCACTTTCAATCCCCCATCGACGGCGGTGCGGCACACATGCTCACACCCGAGTCTTCCATCGAAATTCAGGAGACCCTCGACTCCGACATCATGATGGTGCTCGATGAATGTCTCCCCTACCCCGCCACCGAAACCGAAGCGCGGAATTCGATGGAGCTTTCACTCCGCTGGGCGCAACGCTCACTCAACGCCCGCAAATCAGAAAACGCCCTCTTCGGCATTGTACAGGGAGGAATGTATCCGCATTTGAGGAAGGAATATATCGAACGTCTTTTGGAAATGCCCGGATTCAACGGCATCTCCATCGGCGGACTCTCCGTCGGAGAACCGATTCCCGAAATGTATGACATGACCGATGTCTGCACCGACACTTTGCCCCACGACAAACCGCGCTATCTGATGGGGGTCGGCATGCCCAAAGATCTGATCGAGTGCATCGACCGCGGCATCGACATGTTCGACTGCATTCTCCCCACCCGCAACGCAAGGCACGGCACCATCTTCACCTCGAGGGGTGTTTTGCACTTACGCAACGAACCGTTCAAAGAAGACCCCCGCCCGCTCGATGAAAGTTGCAGTTGTTACACCTGCAGACATTACACCCGGGCCTATCTGCGCCACCTCACCATGGCCAAAGAGATTTTGTCGTGCCGCCTCTGCTCCCTTCACAATCTCCACTATTATTTGCGCTTGATAAGCGAGGCCCGATTTGCGATAGAGCAGGACCGTTACAAGGAATTTAAAAAACAGTTTTACAAAACACAGGAGATAACATGACCTCTTCACTTTTAGGAATGGCGCAGGCACCGGGCGGCGCACAGGCAGGGCAACAACCCAACATTTTGACCAGCATGGTGATTCCTTTCGCCCTCATGTTCGCCATCATCTATTTTTTGATGATCCGCCCGCAGAAAAAACAGCAGAAAAAAACGCAGGAAATGCTCTCCGCCTTGAAACGGGGAGATCAGGTGGTTACCCGCGCCGGCATTTTTGGAAAGATCTCAGAGATTGCCGACACAACGGTCACCGTTGAAATCGCCAGCAACGTCAAAGTGAAGATGAGCCGCGACGCCGTTGTCGTGGTCGTGTCGGGCACTGCTGTTACCGAATAATTTATGGATTCAACCTGGAAACTGAAAGCCTGGGCGATGGTGACCATGATTGTGCTGGCGGTTTATGCGCTGGTGCCCACCTTCCTCCATTTTCCCGAAACGCGCGAGGCACTGTCAGCCGCCAACAAGCCAGTCCCGTGGTATTTTGACCTCTTTCCCGAAAAAGCAATCAACCTGGGGCTCGATCTTCGCGGCGGCATCTATATCGAAATGGATGTCCAACTGAACGAGGCGATGCGCACCAAGCTCGATCTTCTGGGAAACGATCTCGTTCGCGACCTGAAGGACAAGAACATAGAGCCCGTCTCCTGGGGCCAGGATGATGCGCACGAAAATTTGCAATTCGTTTTCAAAAACGATGCCGATCTGCAAACCTCTTTGGGTCTCATCGACAAAAATTACAAAAGTGTTCTGGGGCGAAGCTCCATTCCCGACGGCGGTCCTTCGACACTCCAGCTTTCTTTAAATCCGCAATATGCAAGCCAGATTCGCAAAGATATTCTGGCTCAGGCGGTGCAGGCCGTTCGCAATAGAATTGACCGTTACGGTCTGGCCGAGCCGACCGTTCAGCGTCAGGGCGAGACCCGGCTTGTGGTGGAGCTCCCCGGCATGAGCGATCCGGAACGGGCGATCAAAATCATTCAGCAGGCCGGCAAACTGGAGTTCAAAATAGTCAATGCCAAGATCAATCCCGTCGAACTGGGAAACCTGATCGCCGCCGCCAGAAAAGACAACACTCTGCCGACGGCTTACAGCGCTGAAGATGTCGAAAAACTGAATTCTGCCTTAAAATCCAAACTACCGACGGGAACAGAGATTGCTTTTGAAATTGTGAGAGACTCGGTGACCGGCCAAATCGCGCAGGCCAAACCCTACCTCCTCGACAAAACATCCTATATCACCGGTGACATGCTCTCCAATGCGCAGGTCCAGACCGATTCGAGAAGTTCCGAACCCTATGTCAGCATCACCTTCAACCCAACCGGTGCCAAAAATTTTGCCGAGCTCACCAAAACCCATGTCAAAGAACTGCTGGCAATCATGCTCGATGGAAACGTCAGTTCGGCGCCGCAGATTCGCGAGCCCATCTTGAATGGCCAGTGCCGCATCGATCTGGGAGGCAGTCGCAACCGTCAGGAGATTTTGCAAGAGGCCAAAGATCTGGTGCTGGTTTTGCAGGAGGGTGCACTTCCTGCCCGGCTGAAAGAAGCCTCCAAAACCGTGATTGGTCCGACACTCGGAGCCGATTCCATCCAGAAAAGTTTGAACTCCATGCTGATCGCAACCTTCATTGTCGTGCTCTTCATGATTTTTTATTATCGTCTCTCGGGCGTCTTGGCCGATGCGGCGGTGATCATCAACACACTGTTTGTCTTTGCGTTGTTGGCCATGTTTCAGGCGACGCTCACCCTTCCGGGCATGGCAGGCATTGTGCTGACGTTCGGCATGTCGGTCGACACCAATGTGTTGATTCTGGAACGCATCCGTGAAGAGCTGAAAGCCGGTCAACAGCCGCGCAACGCCGTCGACTCCGGATACAAACATGCCATGCGGGCCATCATCGATTCACACGTCACCACAATCATTGCCGGAATCATTCTCTACCAATTTGGCACCGGCCCCGTTCGCGGATTTGCCGTCACCTTGATGATCGGCCTCGTTTGCAATCTCTTCACCGCAATTTCGATGACACGGGTTGTGTATGATTATTTTTTAATCAAACGAAAAGTGCAAAAAATCAGCATTTAACGGATAAAAATTATGAAATTATTTCGCGAAGTCCCCCATTTTGCCTTCATGAAAAACCGCTTTATTTTTTTAGGGATGTCGGGGGCCATCGTCGCCTTAAGCCTCTTTTTTATATTCACCAAGGGTTTGAATTACGGCACCGATTTTATGGGGGGTGTCAAACTCCAGTATCAGTTTCCCAAAACAGTCTCCGATGGAGAAATCCGCAAAACTTTGATGGACCTTCATCTGGGGGATGTGTCGGTGGTCCGTTATGGCAGGGCGGAGGAAAATCGCTTTGTCATCAAGGTCTCCAAGCCTGCTCTCGACACGACCACCCTTTCTCCCACCATCACGCCGGTGTTGACCCGCGCCTTTGGCGAACAGGGACTCGTTCTGGAAAAAGAAGAGTCTGTGGGACCCAAGGTTGGACAGGAATTGCGCCGCAAAGGTTTGATGACCGTGCTCTTCTCGCTCTTCTGCATGCTGGTTTACATCGGTTTTCGTTTCGATTTTTATTTTGCGCCAGGCGCAATTGTCGCCCTTTTTCATGACGTGATTGTGACTCTGGGTATTTTTGCCCTTCTGCAACTGGAATTCAATCTCACCATTCTGGCGGCGGTGCTGACTATCGTCGGCTATTCTTTGAACGACACCATCATTGTGTTTGACCGCATTCGCGAACACACGCGCCTCATCAATCCCGAATCCATCGAGGAGGTCGTCAACACCAGCATCAACGAAACTCTGGCCAGAACGCTGATCACCTCGATGATTGTTTTCTTCGTGGTGATGGTGCTCTTTTTCTTCGGTGGCGCAACCATCAAAGATTTCGCATTCGCCTTCGTGATTGGCGTCATCACCGGCACCTACTCCACCTTTTCCATCGCATGTCCCATTTATATCGCCATGTATCGCCATTTTCCGAAAGTGCAGTCGGCGTTGGGTAAAAAAGGATAATGTCCCCATCCAAACAGTGGCAATTGAAGGCCCCAGACATTGAAAAACAAAACCTATTCAGCAAAGCTTTGGGCATTTCCACCGTCACCGCACAAATCCTGATCAACCGCGGTGTCGACTCACTGGAATTGGCGCAATCGTTTTTAAATCCAACGCTTAAAAATCTTCCCAACCCGTTTCTGCTTCCCGACATGGAGAAGGGGGTCGCTAGAATTTTGAAAGCCATCCGTGAAAAAGAAAAAATTGCGGTTTATGGCGATTACGATGTCGACGGCTTGAGTTCGGCATCCCTCTTCGCCACCTATTTTCGCGAGTCGGGGATCGAAGTGACCGTTTATATTCCCGATCGTATCAAAGAGGGTTATGGACTTCAGGCCGATGCCCTCAAAAGTTTGCAATCGCGAGGCATATCACTCGTTGTCACCGCCGACTGTGGCAGCAAATCTCACGCGGCTTTGAGTGAAGCCAAAAAAATGGGGTTGGATGTTATCGTCACCGATCACCATCAGATCGACGCCACCGATCCCGAAACATTCGCCTTCATCAATCCACAACGCCTGCCAAAGGGTAGCCCCGGACAGGAGTTGGCTGGCGTCGGCATGATATTTTTTCTGCTGATGGCGCTTCGCCAGAAGATGCGGGATGAAAAACTTTTTCAAGGGGCGGAGCCAAATTTAAAACAACATCTCGATCTCGTCGCTCTGGGAACCATCGGCGACATGGCCCCGATGACAGGGATCAATCGCATCCTGATTCGGTTTGGCCTCGAGGCCCTTGCAACCACCACCAAACCAGGACTCATCGCATTAAAAGAGGTGACCAAGTTGGGCGCCGCAAAAACAATCGACCCCTCTGACATCGGTTTTCGTCTGGCCCCGCGCATCAATGCAGGCGGGAGAATTGCCAAGGCCTCCCTTGGTGTCGATCTTCTATGTGCCACCGATCTCGATCGCGCACACAAGCTGGCCAAAATTCTGGACCAGTGCAATCAAGAGAGACAATCGATGCAGGAAAAACATGTGAAGGAGGCTCTTGAATTGGCCGCAGAGAAAAAAACAAAATTCAGTCTGGTGGTCGCCTCCAAGGGTTGGCACCCGGGGATCGTCGGACTGGTCGCTTCCAAAATGACGGAAACTTTTCACCGACCCTCTATCGCGTTGAGCATCGAGGGAGATGTGGCGCGTGGATCTGCAAGAAGCATCACCGGCATCGACATCGTCACCGTTCTGGAAAAATGCACCGATCTGCTGGTGCAATTTGGCGGCCACACCGCCGCGGCGGGATTGACTTTGAAAATCGACAAGCTGGAACTTTTTGAAGAGCGTTTTGAGGAGACAGTCCGTGAAGCCATGAGTGACGATATGGCAACCCCCATCCTGCATATCGATTGCGAACTGGATTTCTCGGAGATCCACGAAAAATTGCTAGCAGAGCTGGAACTTTTAAAACCCTTCGGCATTAAAAATCCCGAACCCCTCTTCTCGGCAAAAAAAATAAAATTCTTCGACACCAAAATCGTCGGCGAAAAACATTTGAAATTTAAAGTGAGCGACCGACAAAAAGAATTCGCCGCCATCGCCTTCAACATGGGCAACATCCACCCACTTAAAACCGACACCGGAGATTGTGTTTTTGTCCCGCAGTGGAACATCTACCTCGATACCAAAACAATTCAGCTCAAGGTTAAAGACATTCGATATTTCCAGACAACCCCGTAAAGCACCCAGAAGGGAACAGCGGTGTAAGGAACCTCCAAAAAAGACAAAAAATTGGCGATGCAGATCCAATAGACAAGAATGGTTAGGAATAAAAGACCGGCGACCGACTGCATCCGCACAAAATCGCGTGCCAACATCAGGATCGAAAGCAAAAATACGGCAATCAGCAAAACACCGACAATGCCAGCCCGGTAGATGGCATGGATGAAAGAGTTGTGAGGCGGCATCCAGCCCAAGCCCCACCAGTCACCGAAAGACCAGCCCAGCATTTCAACCGTGCGCGATCGTTGCGGCTTGCCGAAACTCTGGCCCAACCACGAACGGGTGTCTATCACCTCGCGCATCAAATCGCGCCAAATGTAGAGACGAAGCAAAACGCTGTTGACACTGCCATCCGGTGTTGCCGATAAAAAGCCTGTTTTCGATACCGCCGTCCCCCCTTTTTCTTTTTCGGTTACCATCACATTTTCCGATTTTTCAGATGGAATCGGACTTTCAGGGATATAGAGCCGGACCGGAATATCCTGCAACTGGAATTGGGGGGACACCTCATGTAAAAGTTGTCTAACCTCTCCTTCATTCACCCCCCTCATCGCCTGCAGGCTGAAAAAATGGCTTATTTTTTGCCGGACAAAAAAAGCCCCGAACAACACGGCAACTCCCAAAAGCACAACTCCCGCCGTTTTCAAAAACGGCTTGACGGACCGAATCAGCATCCAGGTCAGAAACAGAAGTAAAAAAAGAATGGAAATAAAAACGCCGATGATATGGGACCTGCTGTAACTCACATCCAAAAAAACCCCAAAATCAAAAATAAACGGGGCAATGGCCATCAGGACGAACCGAAGCTTTTTGACGGGAAAGTGAAAAGCAAGAATGATCCAAATCATCACAAGAGGGCAGTAAAAATAGCCATACCATTCCACAAAATGGGGAATGACGGCCAGACCCATCAACAAAAAAACTGTGACGAATGATGAAAAATCGGACCGATGCCAAAAATGGAAAGCCAAAACAGCAAAGAGGGGGTAATAAAAAAGAGCGGCGCTACGAAAAGCAAGGGGACCGTAGTCATGATAGCCGATAAGGGCCTTCATCAAAATCCAGACGATATAAATCCCCAACAGGACCCAAAAAGGGCCGGAAGGTTTTGTCCCCTCTTTCCAAAAAATGGCCGCAAGCAACAAAAGGGAACCGATCAACAGAAACTCACCGACAAATATGGGAAAATCAAGAAAGGAAAGCTGAAGATGAATTTCGGCGAACCGCTGGGCGAAAACAGCGTATAAGAAACAGGTAGATAACAGCAAAAGACAACCGACTCTGCGCATAGGGGAAAAGATTCTTACCTTGCAAAAAAAAAACAACAAGCTAAAATTCTTAAAATACAAAGTACAAAGGAGGATCAGATGGAAAAATTTTCAAAGTGGTTGTTGATTGTATCTTTTGTGACGGTGAGTCTGATTTCAGCCCGTCTCGTTCAGGCGGCACCACCCTTTAGCAGTTTAGTTTGTGACAATGCCCGTGCGTGTGACGCCATTCGAAGAATTCCAGCAGGTCCGCGTGGGCCTACCGGACCGCGTGGGCCAGCCGGTCCCACCGGACCACGTGGTTCTGTCGGTCCAGAAGGTCCAGCCGATAATGTCTATTTTGTTCCTTCGGGTCCTCTCACAGCTGAAAATTATCTCTGCAGTCCAGGTTTTGTCGCAGCAATGGACAGTTATGCCAATCGTCCTTTGACCGCGCTTGAAACGGCTTATATTCAAAACAATGCCTTTTGTTTCAAAAGGAGCGGGATTGTGGAGCCGTTGTCATGCTCCACCATAGGAGATGTGGAGGTCAAAACAAGTCAGGACATTTCATCAGACCGTAACGGCGGTTGGATTGCCAACGGAACAGGTTGGGTCACCAACGGTGGACATACATTTTCTGTCAAACTCTATAACGCCAATGAGGGATCTTCATCCGGCTTTCGTGAAGTCCCTGTTTATCGCTACATTGTCTGCGCCCTATCAAGCCGACTTTTTCCGCATTAATTTGTGAAAGAGGAACCCCTCCGGAAATCACTTTCCGGGGGGGTTTTCTTTTTTCAAATCGCGCTTCAAATAATTTCTCACATTTTCCGCCAAATCAAATCCGGGCGCATTCCTCAAGGCATGATCCAGAAGAACGATGGCTTCCACCGGTTTTTTCTCCTGAATTTTAAGACTCGCTGTCTGATACAGAACTGAAGGAACAAACGGAAATTCGCGGTAGAGTTGCCGCGTGGCGGCTTGACCTTTTTCGAAAGGAGGTTCCCGCAAAAAAGCATCGACGTAAACATACAGGGAATCAAAGGCCAGCGGAGCCAAACTATGCGCGCGACGGGCCCACTCTTTTTTTGCCGAATCATCAGGGGCGGTGCGGCTTTTCCAGTAAGCATAAAGACTCGTATTATAAGCGGTCACAAAAAATATGGCCGCACCACCGATAAAAAACAAAACCGGTCGAATTTGTTTAACGGTCACTGTTCGACAGGAAATCTGTTGCAACATCCAGCCAACATAAAAAGCGGTCAGGGCACGAATCAGGGGATTTAGAAAGGCGGTGGAAAATTGCCAACTGACCAGGACGATCAGCAGACCTGCAACAGCACTTACCATCTGCGGCGAACGGGGAAGTCTCACTCCCCGCCACAAAAGAAAACTCCAAAAAGAAACGAAGGCCAGCAAGCCCAAAAAACCGGTCTCGCTCCACTGATGCAACAATTCATTATGGGGATGCACATACCATTCTTTTTCAGTCTGCACCCATTGTCCGGGCCTCTGATATGCAAATTCCGGAAAGATAAATCGATAACTTCCCATTCCCCAGCCGCGCCAGGGCTTCGCCGTGATCATGTCGGCAGTCACAAGATAATTAATCCAACGACCGTTGGTCATGTCGCTTGTGTAAGTCCATCGCTTCAAAACAGAATTATCCTGCAAGCTTTTTGGCAGAAAAAAGGCAAGGGCGAAGACAACCATGACCGCGAAGGCAATCCACTTCCAACGTCTCCACCGCATCACCATCCAAAAAAAAGCGGCGGCAAAACCCAGTATGGAGGCCCTTGAGCCCGAAATCCAAAGACCTGTCAAAATCAGAACAAGACAACCGAACCAGAGAATTTTTTTCTTTCTATTTGATTCTGATTCAAAAAGATAAAAAACCATTGGAAGATGAAGCGCCATGAAATCACCGTAATAAGCAACCCAGCCAATGGGTGTCACCATATAAGCACTATAGGCAACAAATCTTATTTCAAAAACCCACAATATTCCCAAAACACCAATCAATGCCGCGGATAAAACGGCCGCCTTCATCAAGTAGAGCCTCTCATTCCCGCTACATCGTGAAAAACTCCAGGCGAGTCCTCCCCACAACAAAAGACGAGCCCAGGCAAGGAACCCTTCATAAATTGGAATTTGAATCGACAGGAGTGCAAAAAAAATATAAATCAAAAAAAGTAGCGCGGGCCAAAAAGGAATTTTTAAATTTTTATCCCGAAACAGACAATAAAGAAAGACCAGCCCCGAACCGGAATAAAAAAGAAGATTTTTGAAATCATCGAACGGTTTGGGCCAAGCATCGGAAAAAGAAAAATACAACGACACCCACCAACAAACAAAATAGAATTTGACACATCGCGTAATCATCGGTAGACTTTCACCATAACCCAAGGAGATAACTATGAAAAAGCATAAAAATCGTAGACCTACCAACTGGAATTCTTTTGACCATGCCCTGACCACACTCGAGAAACAGGCCGAAAAGGCCTATGGGCAGTTGAAACATTCTCTGCCAAAACAGTGGGAGAAGAAGCTCGACCATCTCAAATCAAAAGATATCATGCGTTTAGCCCTCAAAAAGAGAAACCAGATCAGCAAAGAGGTCAAATTTTATGCAGACGGCATTGTGAACACACTGTCCAATGCCCATTTCTTGCCGAATAAAAATCGTCTGGTTGGTGTGGCGTCCAAAACCGGAACCAAAATTTTGTCCATGCTCGATTTTCCGACCAAAAAAGATGTGTCTCGACTCAATGCGCGTTTGAGCCAGCTTGAAAAGAGATTTAAATCTCTCTCCAGCGGCAAACGCGCACATGCACGCCGAGCGCACGCACATCACAGAGCGGCGCATTAATTGCGATGGCACGCGCAATCACCCTATTGTCGGGAGGACTCGACTCTTATCTCTCCACCGCATTGGCTCGCCAAGATCACGATGTAATTTTGGCGCTCACCTTTGACTATGGCCAGCGTGCCATCAAACCAGAAATCAAGGCGGCACAAAAGATGGCCAAGTTGTGGCGCATCAAGCATCAGGTTATCGAATTGCCCTGGCTGAAAAGTTTGGGAAACAATGCCCTGACCAACACGCGAACGATCCTCCCCCGTTTTCACGATGCAAAAAAACTGAAAGACAAAAAGGCGACCGAGAAATCGGCCGAGGCAGTCTGGGTTCCCAATAGAAACGGCGTTTTTATAAATGTGGCCGCGTCGTTTGCCGAAGGCCTGGGGGCCGAGTGGATTGTGACCGGCTTCAACCGCGAAGAGGCCGCCACGTTTCCCGACAACAGCGCCGACTATGTCCATCGCATGAACCGCGCGCTGGAACTCTCCACACTGATGTTTCCGCCGAAGGTAAAAAGTTTTGTCCAGGAGATGGACAAAAAAGAGATGGTGCAACAAATGCTGGAAATGAAATTGCCCACCGATATTTTCTGGAGCTGTTACGAAGGGGGAGAAAAAATGTGCGGCACCTGCGAGTCGTGCGTGAGAACGCTCAACGCCCTTGCAGAAAACTAAGCCGCTTTAGCCGCTTTGCCCCGCATATAATTTGCCCGCTCTCTATTGGCCAAAATTTCTGCGCGCCGGTCCTGATCGGAAAGCTTGGTGTCCATTCCAAAAAGAACAGCTGTACGGTCATAAACCTCGGCGGCTTTCGGGTAATTCTTAAGATGCAAATCGTAGAGTCTGGCCATGCGCAAAGACACCTTCGCCGCATCGTGATATTGTCCAAACCTCTCATGAAGCGATACCAACTTGCGCAAAACATAGAGTTCCATCCCATGATGACCGGCAGTGGCATAGGCACGGGAGGCCTCTTCCAAAACGCCAACCAATCGGCGCAAGGCAGGAATATCCTTTTTTGAATAAAAATTTTCCACAGCCTGAATTTCTACATCCTGTTCCAAACCAACGACAAAATTCAGCAAGTCTCTCCCCTGATTCAATCGCGCCTGGGTACGTGGGTGGTTTTCATCCAAAATTCCTTTAGACCAATCGGTTCGCGCGGCAGAATTCCAGGCGATAGAAGCAGGGCGGTAGGCTCCAACCCCTTCCAATTCACGTGCCTGCCAGACATAAAATCGGTTGGCCTGACTTACCAATCCGATTTTTTCCAAACGGGCACCAACAAAAGTCAGGGCGGAGACAAAAAAGGTGGTCGACATCGACGGAACCGGCTTCACCACTTTTGAATTTTCGGTCTCATTTAAAATTCGGGGGGTATGTGGATGATCGACGGCGTCGAGTTTTCGCTTCACCGTGGCGGCGACCTCCGCAAAAACAAGATCAGGAATTCCATGAAGTGCGCTGGTCATGCGTCGGGCCGATAAACCTATTTTTTCGACATCAAAATATTCCAAGAAAACATGAAATCCCTCTCCGGCTAATTCTTTTTCCAAGACACCTGCAACAAAGTTGAGATGTGTGCCTTCTCTCCAAAGAGGATCCAGCACCGGTTCGCCGGGGTTCAAAGACACTGCCCGTACGATACCCTCCGAGCCCAAAAGCAGTCCGCTGGCATACATTGAAAGTTGCATTGTCATAAATATCTCCTATGAATGTGTTTTATCATAATCACGAACGGCCCTTATCAGAGCGCTCATAAAACTATCGTCGACATCGAGCATCTCCTGCAAATCGGTTCTCGTTCCGTCATCGTCTTCTGCCAGCAAAGCGCTCATCGCCGTTCTTTTTTCAACACCAAACACCTCTTCCACCTTTGCCAAAAAAATATCGATGACCTCTGTGTTGTCGGGTTCGCCCACAACCCTTCTTGCCAAAAGGGCCAACTCTTTCAAATTGTCTGAAAAAATTTCCAAAGAAGAGGCAAGCCCTTCCAGAGCTACTTTTGCATCCTCCAAACCTCTCCTAACTTTTCCGGAAGCTTCTCTGACGGAGGTCTCAATCCTTTTCAGTTCCTCCCTCGTTTTCACCCTTTCCAAAAATCCACGCACACGCGTTGAAGAATCTTCTGTTCTGGCGTGTTTCAAGGCATTCGTCTTGTTTGTGCGCGCCTGCATTGCAACTGCCCTTATTTTTTGAAACCCCGCCGGATTTAATCTGAATGCATCGGCAATTTTTATTAATGTCTCTCCACTGCTCCCCCCTTGAGAGGCTTCACATTCCAAAACGACAAACTGGGGAAACAGACCAACACCAACCGAAACAGTCTCCATCGCATTGATTAAAAACCCAAGTTCCCTTCTGCCGATCTCCACCCCCAACTCCAAAGAGGTAGCCGCCTGCTCCGCACTTTGTGCGGAGATCAGAACTGAAGACAAATTAGAAAGCATGAACCCCATATAACCCTTTTCGGATGCCGACAAAAAAAGTTGCTTACTTTTTTTACTTAAACTATGAGGCCAAACCATGCAGACAAAATGGATTGACCGACCGATCGACTACACCGGATGCGAATTAAAATCCAGATGGATTTTTGACCAATGTGGACTGCAAAACGACGCCATACTTTGTTTTGTGGGGGGTGCCAACGTCCCCATCGAGCATATGGTCGATCTGGAGGATGTGGCGGCAAACAAGCCGATCTATTCGGAGAAGATGCTCCATTTTATCGTGGAGCATTTTGATCTCGATTTGGAGCGGATGGTGTTGCGCCAGCGATTGTTCATCGCCATATTAAAGGATGAGTTGCAAAAAAATCCGCAATGCAACGCCATTTTGAGAAGCGGCAATGATTTATATGATGGCAAGGCAAAGCTCTCGGTCTCTGTCGCAACCTCTTCGCCCGTTTCGTGCCTCATCCACACCGGCATCAACATCTCCAGCAAAAACACACCGGTGTTGACGAAAGGATTGCACGATTACGATATCGATCCCAAAACATTGGCGCTCTCACTGATGGAAAAATATGCCGCCGAAATCACCGGAACAAAACACGCCTGCACCAAAGTCCGTTCTGTTAACTGACACCGCCGCCGCTTTCGCACATTGGGTGAGAAGCGACTGCGCAGGCCCGCCAATCCCCTCGGGGGATTTTATACCTGGCGGGCCGAGAAACTAACGGAGCTTGGGGGCCTCCCCAAGCGGAGTGGGGAGCTGCTCACCCAATGTGCGAAAGCGGCGATCATGTGAGTATTTCGAACTGCTCAGTAATAATTTGAAGAGATATATGGCCAAAAGTTCCCGCGTGGTGGCGAAAAAAGAGGTATGAGGGGCGTCTCGGAAGACATTTTAACGGCCGGGATAAAAAATAAAATGTCTGAGAGGCGAGCTATAAATTTGGGTTTGACCCAAATTTAATAGCGTACCCGAATACCCTTTTTTCGCCACCACGCGGGAACTTTTGTCGGTCAATCCGCTTGATGCCATCTACAATTTGTAGTAGCCCTACTGCATGCTGAACCGTGAAGCTTATGAAGAACGCGAGAAACAGATGCTCGCTCCTTATGCCCAGTTGTCGCTCACCAGTCTTGGGCGATTGCACAAAGAGGATGAGTGTGTTTTTCGATCCTGCTTTCAGCGCGACTTGGACCGCATCGTCCACTCCACCGCGTTTCGCCGTCTCGAATATAAAACCCAGGTTTTTATCAATCACGAAGGCGATTATTATCGCACGCGCCTGACGCACTCGATCGAAGTCAGCCAGATTGCGCGAAGCCTCGCGCGCGCCTTGCGACTCAACGAAGACTTGGCACAAACCATCGCGCTCGCGCACGACCTGGGGCACACACCCTTTGGCCATGCGGGCGAGGCGGCGATGAATGTGCTGATGGAAGACGCCGGCGGGTTTGAACACAACAAACAGAGCTTTAAAGTCGTCACGCAATTGGAAGAGCGCTATCCCAATTTTCCCGGTTTGAATCTCTCTTTTGAAGTTCTGGAAGGCATTTTGAAACATCAAAGCGAATACGACAAGCCCGATGATTCCAACGAACTCAAACGTGTCGGCTATCCGACACTCGAAGCACAGATCGTCAATTTTGCAGACGAGATTGCCTATATGAACCACGATCTGGACGACGGTCTGCAATACGGCATGCTCACTTTTGATGCTTTGAAGGATGTGACACTCTGGCAGGAGACCTTTTCCGAAATTCAAAAAAACATTCCCAATGCTCCCGACAAGGTAAAACGTTTTCGAACCATCAGCCGGCTCATTCATAAGATGGTGGATGATTTGCAAAGAGAAAGCCTTAAGAACATCCACGACAAGAAAATAAAAACACTGGAAGATGTGCGCGCCAAGGGGAAGTGGCTCATTTGTTTAAGCGAGTCGGTACAGAAAAAAACGGCGGAACTCAAAAAGTTTCTATTTCAAAATATGTATTGCCACTGGCGCGTGGAGAGAATGTCGGAAAAATCAAAGAGGATTATTACAGAGCTGTTCAATGCCTATCTAGCCAACCCCAGAATTCTGCCGGATGAATTTCACAATCGCATCAAAAAAGACAAAGAGACCAAACGCCATATCTGCGACTATATCGCCGGGATGACCGATCGCTTTGCCCTGCAGGAGCACAAAAAATTATTTGATCCGGAAGAGCGGGTTTAATGAAAAACATCGCATTGATTTTTGTCACAGCCTTCCTGTTTTCAATCCCACTTTTTGCAAATGAAAAATCGGCTTTTGTCTCCCTCAACGAAGTGGATCCCAGCATCATTGTCGATATGCGCTACTTCGGAAAGCACAATTTTATTGGAAGGCAGATCAAAGGATACAGAGCGCCCAAATGTCTTCTCACCAAGGAGTCCGCAGAAGCCCTGACAGAAGTTCAGAAAGAGCTGAAGCAGAAATCTCTCTCCCTTAAAATCTATGATTGCTACCGTCCACAAAAAGCTGTGAACGATTTTGCCCAGTGGACAAAAAATTTACAAAATACCGATATGAAAAAAGAGTTCTACCCTGAAGAACCAAAAGAGACCCTTTTTGATCGCGGTTACATCGCCTATAAATCAGGCCATAGTCGCGGTAGCACAATGGATCTGACAATCGTTCCTTTGCCCGCCACAGAAGAAGAGATCTACCATGAAGGTCAACCTCTGGTGGAATGTTTTGCCCCAGAAACTAAACGTTTCAAAGATAGCAGTATTGACATGGGAACCGGCTACGATTGTTTCAGCACTTTATCCAACACGGATGACAAAAGGATCCGTGGCCTACAGAGAAAAAACAGACAGCTCCTTAAAACGATTATGGAAAAACATGGGTTTAAAAATTACGACAAGGAATGGTGGCATTACACTCTCAAAAATGAACCTTTTCCAGACCGATATTTCAATTTTAATGTGAAATAAATATCATTTCGGTTTTTTGAACAGCCGGGCCAGATTAACCTCTTCCCAATCTCTCGCTTTAGCCAAAGGCGGATAGCGCTCTTCCAACTTTTTAAAAGCGGGGGGGTGAATCTGTTTGCGGCCATTGACGGTGCGAACCGGCAGAACCGCATGGCACATCTCGTGAAACAGGGTTGCTTCCACCACAAACGGCGGCACAAATTTTTGGTCGAGATTCGGATGCAGGGTGATCAGATTGCGCGAGGTGGAATAGCTCCCCATCTGCAACTGCTCATAAGAACGTCTCGTCGCACTCTTTCCCCAGGTGATGAGAACTTTTAATTGACCTTTAAAATAAATCCGGTTGAGACGCTGAAACATTTTCGCCAGATCATACACTTTTCCTTTTGTCTCAATCGGCGGCAGAGGATGGCGCACACGGTGCCATTTTTTTTCAATATATTTATCAATCTCTTTCGAGCTGGCCCTGTCGTGCTTTAAAATATAGTGGCCCACATGTTTCCATATTTTTAGCCCGGCCTCTGGAAACATCCAATGCAATCGCACATACCACATTTTTTTTCGGAAAACGGCGTTCAGAAAAACATGGGTGTTGTCGGTGATGGTGAGGCGGACCGGTGCACCCAGAATCTTTTGCAGAAAAAAGTGTAGCCTTTTAAGGGTGACGGGATTGCTTCGCTCGCCCCGAAGGGGCCCCTTTGGGGCTCGCAATGACATGACGGCATTTAATACCGTTGCCACGCTTGGGTCAAATTGATACATTATTTCAATGGTTCAGCCACTCAAAGAGGGAGATCTAATCGGCATTGCGGCGCCGTCGAGTCCTTTTGACAAGCAACTCTTCAAGCAGGGGGTCACCCTCCTCCAGAAAATGGGCTTCGAAGTCTGGTATCGGGAGGATATTTTTTCGCAAGAGCGCTATCTGGCTGGCTCGGACAAACGCCGCGCCCAGGAGTTGACGGAGCTTTTCACCAAAAAAGAGGTGAAAGCCATTCTCTTCGCCCGCGGCGGCTATGGTTCACAAAGGGTCATTCCGCATCTCGATCCCATTCTTCTGAAGAAAAATAAAAAACCGGTTGTCGGTTTCAGCGACATCACCGCTCTGCTCACTTTTTTGAGACAGGATTGCCAGACCCCCACACTCTACGGCCCGGTGTTGACCCAGTTGGGTGGAAGCTTCGTCGACCGCACCTGTCGCAGTCTCAAATATAATCTGACCGAAAAAAAATCTCTCGAGCCTTTTGATTTAAGCGAATGTAAAATCGTGGAGGAAGGGATTGCCAAAGGAAAGCTGGTCGGCGGTTGCCTGTCTCTCATCACCTCCAGCATGGGAACACCGTATGAACTCAACACAGAAAACAGCATCCTCTTTTTTGAAGACACCGGAGAAAAAGTCTATGCACTCGACCGAATGCTCACCCAACTCAAAAATGCGGGAAAACTGAAAACAGTGAAGGGAATTATTATCGGCTCGCTGGAACCGAAAGAAGAAGAGGTCCACTCGATCGACACCATGATCAAAGATCTGCTGGCAGATTTTGACGGACCCATCATCAGCCACTTTCCATCCGGCCACACAAAAGATTTTGTAACACTCCCCTTTGGAGTGGAGGTTGCCATCGAAACAGAAACCCTCAAACTTTATTTCGAAGAGTCTGCATTTACATGAGCGGAACAACTATCGACCAGGAAATGGAAGCGGCTGTGGAAAGCGGAGTCTTTCCCGCGGCCAGCCTGCTTGTCGCCAAAGAAGGCCAAATTCTTCATCACAATCATTACGGCAAGGCACGCACCGGAACTTTTTTTGACATCGCCTCTCTCACCAAACCTCTCTCCACGGCGACACTCGCCATGCAACTGGTGCAGGAAGATCTTTTAAAATTGGACGACACCGTTTATCAGTGGCTCGGCGGCGCGAGACTCCCCGCCCATCGTAAAATGACGGTGACCCATCTTCTCTCCCACACTTCCGGATTGCCGGCGTGGCATCCGTTCTATCGCGAGCTTCCCATCGATCAGGTGGGAACAGCGGCAGGCAGACAACACATTCTCGCTTCCTGCCTGCAAGAGCCGGTGTTGTCGGAACCGGGAACCCAATGTGTCTATAGCGATCTCGGCTACATTCTTCTGGGAGAAATTCTGGAGCAGACGGGACTTGTGCCCCTCGATCTGCTGTTTCAAAATCGCGTGGCCAAACCGCTGGGGTTAAAGGAGACGTTTTTTGTGAGAATCATGGGGGCAAAAGATTCGGACATCGGACATCGGACCCCGACCTTCGGGGGGCAGGCGTCGAACATCGAAAGCACACACCGCCGTTTTGCGCCGACGGAAGATTGTCCGTGGCGCGGCAGAGTGATTCGCGGTGAGGTGCACGATCAAAATGCTTATGCGATGGGAGGCGTTGCAGGCCACGCCGGGCTTTTTTCCACCGCAGAAGATCTCCACAAATTTATCGCAGAACTTTCAAAATGTTATCACGGCAAATCCGACTGGATTTCACAAAATATCGTCAAAGATTTTTTAGATTACGATGTCCGAAGTCCGATGTCCGCTGAACGTTCTTATACACTGGGTTGGGACACGCCAACTCCAGGCCAATCCTCATCCGGCGGCCATTTCTCGCCACACTCGATCGGCCATCTGGGCTACACAGGTTGTTCAATGTGGATCGATCTCGACAAAAATTTCTGGGTTATTTTACTGACGAACCGGATTCACCCTTCAACACTCAACGAAAAAATCAAAGCCTTCCGCCCGCAGATTCATAATTTGATTTGGAAGGAATTAATTGGTCAATAGTTTCAACGAGTTTATACAAAACGTATTCGCTTCCTATTGATTGATTAGTAAGTCAACCGTGAGTCAACCTGTGGGTCAACGTGTCATTGCAATGACAGCCAAGAGACTCTCGGGATTTTCAATCGAGGATGAATCGCCGAGCGGCAAACCCAAATATTTTTTGCGGAGGGCGGCGCGGACTATTTTGCCGGAGCGTGTTTTGGGGAGGGCGGGGACGAATTCCACTTTTTCTGGCGCCAGGGTCTTGCCCAGCACCTGGATCACAGCTTGTTTCAATTTGTTTTTCAATTCTTCTGTCGGGTCGATGTTATTTTTTAAAACGACAAAGCAGACGAGGGCCTCGCCCTTCACCGCGTGCGGCACACCGATCGCCGCCGACTCGGCGACATTCGGATCGCCATTGAGTGCCGCTTCCACCTCAGCCGGCCCCACTCTTTTTCCCGCAATCTTGATGGTGTCGTCGGCCCTTCCCTTTAAAAACCAGAAGCCGTCGTCATCGACCATCGCCCAGTCACCGTGGTTCCAGACACCGGGCCATTTTGAAAAATAAGTTTCAACATAGCGCTCGCGATCTTTCAAAAAACCGCGCGTCATGGAGGGAAACGGTTTTTTACAGACGAGATAACCGACCTCACCCTTCACCGATTGCCCCTCTTCATTAAAAACATCGATATCCATCCCAAGACCTGGGCCACGCAACGTGCACGATTTTAATTCGGCCACGGGATACGGTGACAAAAGACAACCGACCAGCTCGGTCCCGCCCGATATATTGATAATCGGACAACGCTTTTTGCCGACCTGTTCAAAAAACCAGCGATACGATTCGGGATCCCACAATTCTCCGGTCGATCCCAAAATGCGCAGGGTAGGCATCGGATGTTTGGTGACAAACTCGTCTGAATATTTTTTTAAAAGTCGCACTGCGGTCGGTGCGATTCCCAAATGTGTGAGCTGATGTTTTTCGATCATCTCCCAAACCCGGTCGGGTTGCGGATAGTCGGGGGCCCCCTCATAAATAAAAAGTGTCGCCCCTTGAAACAAAACGCCGATCGTCTCCCACGGCCCCATCATCCAACCCATGTCGGTGAACCAGAAAAATCTGTCGCCAGGTTTTACATCGAAGGCATATTTCACCTCTTTGGCGATTTGCGCCAACGCGCCTGCATGCGTGTGAACACAACCCTTCGGTTTGCCGGTGGTGCCGGAAGTATAAAGAATCATCGCCGGATGTTCCGAATCGAGAGGAGTTGTTTTGCAAGAGGCGGACTGTTGCGGCAAAACTTCGTGCCACCAGAGATCACGCCCCTCTTTCCAATCGACCGATGCACCTGTTCGCTTCACCACAATTTGTGTTTTTAAATTTTTGAGATCCGCCACGGCCTGATCGGCGGCGGGTTTGATTGAAATTTTTTTCCCGCGACGAAAGCAACCATCCGCGGTGATCAGCACTTTTGCCTCGCAATCTTCCAACCTCACTTTCAACGCCTCGGGCCCAAAGCCGGAAAATACCGGCACCGCCACCGCACCGATTTTGAAACAGGCGAAAAGAGAGATCACCACCTCGGGAATCATCGGAAGATAGATGCCGACGGCATCTCCTTTTTTGATACCAGCACCAAGAAGAACATTGGCGAGACGATTAATATTCTGATGAAGCTCCGCAAAAGAAAAAGTTTGGGTCGCTCCGTCATCGCCTTCCCAAATCAGTGCTTTAGCCTCACTATTCTTCAAAAAATGTCGATCGATGCAATTGGCAGTGATGTTGAGTTCGCCGCCGACAAACCACTTGGTCCAGGCGAAACCTTGTGAATCATCATAAACTTTTTCAAAAGGTCTGCTCCATTCGACACCCATATCTTCCACGCAGGCCTTCCAGAACCAGCCGATATCTGCGGTCGAGCGTCGGACAATCTCATCATAAGAACCGATGCCGTGCTTCTTCATGAACAATGCAACGTTGCTATTCTCAAGAAATTCTGTTGTAGGTTCCCAGATGATTTCCTTCATGGCGATCCGAATACATTCTTAGAAACTTCATGTCAAACCCAATACACATTCTCTATTTTATTTTAATCACACTCTTCTGGAGCGGATCTTTTATCGCCATTCATGTGGCCGTTCAGAATTTTCCACCCTTTTTTAGCGCCTTTTTGCGATCTCTCATCGCCATGATTTTTATGGGGGCTTATCTTTTGTTGCGCAAAAGAAGGATCCGTTTTTCAAAAAACTCCCTTTATTCAATGGGCGCCGGTCTTTTCACCATGGGCATTGCCTGGCTTTTTCTTTTCTGGGGAGAATTGAACGTCAATCCGGCGATAGCCGCCATTCTGAACAGCACCGTCCCCATTTTTATCGTTCTTCTCACTCCCCTGCTAACCCCCAAAGACAGGTTGAGCTGGAATGAACGCCTGGGCGTGTTCCTTGGGTTCATGGGAATTTTGATCATCTTTGCCCCGGATATCTCTCTTAAAGCCAATCTATATCTTTACGGATTATTGGCGGTGTTGATGATGGCATTCTGTTACGCCATCGGTGTTCTCTGGACGAGGCGCATCGTTCACAAAACCGGCAACGCCATAAATGTTTTTTATCAGGCTTTTGGGTCCGCACTTTTTTTAGGTGCGGTCTCCCTGATTTTTGAACTCCCCCACCAGACCCTCCACTGGTCCTGGTCGGGCATTGCGGCGATTGGATATCTCGGAATTTTCAGCAGTGCCATCGCCCTCCTCCTCTTTTTTCATCTGATCCGAGAAATCGGAAGCGTAACCGCTGCGGCCACCACCTATTGCATCCCACTCATCGCCATTCTGCTCGACGTCGTCTTCCTGAAAAAATGGATTCTATGGAATCAAGCCCTCGGCGCCTCTGTCATCTTATGCAGTGTATTCTTGATTAACAGACACCGACAAAAGCTGTAAGCGCGGGAGAAAATCCCCCCTGACCCCCCTTTTTCAAAGGGGGGAATTCACATGTGCTCTTATAAAAATTTATCTTTTGAAGAAATACACGTCCAAAATCTCCCGCGTGTTGGCTAAAAAAGTCTGCGCAGGCCCGCCACTCCCCTCGGGGGATTTTAAACTTGGCGGGCCGAGGAAGCGAAGTGCTGATTTTGGGGGCCTCCCCAAAATCTATAACGTCTTTTTTAGCCAACACGCGGGAGATTTTGTCGGTGTCTGT
>JAUSII010000070.1 GCA_030648035.1 Deltaproteobacteria bacterium
ATTCGGGGACGCACCTCATTTTGGGTCGAACCCAAAATGGGTGCTCCGGTCTCGGCAATTTTGTTTTTGGACCCCGGATGTAAAATTGCCTCCGACAGGCCGCCTCATACCACTTTTTTCACCGCTTCCGATTTTTGGGCACGCATCTTTTCAAAAAAATATAAATAATTCAGTTCGAAGTGCATCTATGAAGGAAAGCGAAAGAAAGTGATTGGGAGGGATGTGCGCAGGTGTTTTTTATCAAACGGGATCAAATAAATAAAAAACACCGAGGGCAAGCTGTCGGTTTGGGTCCGACCCAAACCGAACAGCGACCCTCCCAATCACTTTCTTTCGCTTTTCGTTACGGTTGTCGGAGAAGTTTTTATTTGGCGGTAATTTTTCGCAGGGCATCCAATATATGCGACGGTTGCGGGATGGTATTGTTTTCCAGATTTTCGGCGAGACCGACGCCGGGCACGTTAGCCGCGGCCAGCAATGTGGGTGGGGATTCGAGGTGATAGAAACAATCTTCGGTGACGCGGCGCAAAATGTGTTCGCCGTAGTTGGTCAGCTCGGTATCTTCGTTGACGACGAGGATGCGCCCCGTTTTTTTCACCGATGCAAAAATGGTTTCCTGATCGTAGGGATAGAGTGTGCGCAAATCGATGACCTCACAGGAAATCCCCTCTTTGCTGGCCTCTGCCGCCGCATTCATGCAGACGGGAAGCATGCGGCCATAGCTGATGACGGTGACTTGTGTGCCGACCATGCAGATTTTGGCTTTGCCCAAAGGAATTTCGGGATCACCCAGTTCGGGCCACTTTGCCTTCCATTTGGTGCGATCGCCCAGCGGCGCATCGATCATCTTATTCAGTTCTCTCAATTCGGCCGGTTCCCCCGGAATTTTTTCTTCCCCTTGCACGCGCAGGAGCGCTTTGGGAATCAGATACATCACCGGGTTCGGATCGCGGATGGCGGAGAGCATCAGGCCATAGGCATCGAGAGAATTAGAGGGCATCACAATTTTCCAGCCCTGAACATGGCTCATGATCGCTTCGAAAGAGTGGGAATGATAAATGGAGCCGTGAATACCGGCGCCGACCGGCGTCATGATCACCATCGGCACCGGCCACTGGCCGTTGGAGCACCACAAGGTGTTGCCGCAGAGTTTCAAAAGATCAATCGTGTTGAAAATATAATCGGAGAACTGAATCTCGGCCACCGGTTTGCAACCGGCCAGCGCCAGACCAAACGCACAACCGACAATGCCGCGCTCATCGAGCGGTGAATTCCAGGTGGTCTTCAATCCCTGCGTGCATGTGAATACGCCGCCCAGCGGTGGACCGACATCTTCGCCAAAAATATCCATCACGCCGAGATTTTCCTCGCCAAAGTGAAGGGCCATTCTTATCGCTTGTGAGAGTGTTGCCATTTATTCCTTTGCCTGTTTCATCCAGTGTGGTTTTGGAATTTCACAATCTTTTCTGTCCACAAAGACATGATCAAAAATGCTGTTCGGATCTGGTTTCGCCTCTGTCATAACCTGCTTCAAACTCTCGACCGATTCCTTTTCATATTTTTCGCGCACTTTTTTGAAATCTTCCGTCTTCAAAATATTTTTTTCTTTCAGATGTTTTTCAAATGTGACGATGCAATCGTCTTCGCCGTTAACCCAATTGGCGCCCGATGCGGAGGAATGGCCATAGAGTCTGGAGACCATTACCTCGAGCAGATAGGGTTTGCGCTCTTTGCGCACATACGCCATCGCCTCTTCAATGGCGGCATAAGAGACAAGCGGATCGTTGCCACTGATGACCTTCGACTTGATCCCCATCGCCTCCCCGCGCGACGCAATGGTGGTTCCCGGTTGCACTTCGCTTGCGGGCGTGCTGATGCCCCATTTGTTATTGGTGACGATAATGAGAATGGGAAGTTCTCTCCCTTTTCGCGAAGCCCAGATCAGACAGCTCGCAAACTCCCCCTCTGCGGTCCCGGCATCGCCGCCGGTGACGATGGTGATGGCATCACCGCCGTGCCTCTTTTGCGCCACGCCACTGCCGATGCACAAAGCATATTGCACTTCGATGGGGCTGGTGACGTTGACCACATTCCATTTCTTGATTGCAAAATGGTTGACGAAATTTCTGCCGCCCGAATAGGGATCGGTCGCGGTGTCATGCATCTGGCGGATCGGGTCGATCATTGGAATCCCCATCGCCAACAGTGTCGCCGATTGGCGATAGTGAAAATGGAGAAAATCATAATCGAGGCCCTCCCCTTTTTTGATGAGGAACCCCAGAGGCACATTGAACGCCTCTTCTCCCGGACCGCCGATCCAGAAAAAACCGAGACCCGATTTGCTCATGCGGATCAGGCGTTCTTCCATAACCCGTGCCTTGATCATCAGGTCATAGATCTCAATCTGCATGGCGTCCGACATTTTTGTTTTGGTTTTTGTCATTTTTAAAAAAACTCCCGCATCAGGTGCGCGGCAATCTGCCCATGCAATCTGTTTTTTTCAACAGAATAATTTGAATCGGCAAGCGAGGTCACTTTTTCTCCCGACATGCCACAGGGTCTGGCATTTCTAAACGGAGTCAGATCGCAATCGACGTTCAGGGCGAAACCGTGGAAGGTGACCCATCTGCGGACGGCGATGCCGATGGAGGCGACTTTTTTGTCACCGATCCAGACGCCGGCCAGACATTCTTCGCGATACCGGGCTTCGATCCCCTCTTCCGCCAATGCGGCAATCAACGCCTGCTCCAACTTCCTCAAATATTTGGGGATGCTCATTTTGCGCCGGTCGAGATTTAAAATCGGATATCCGACGATCTGCCCGGGGCCGTGATACGTCAACCCTCCCCCACGTTCAATATCGACAATGGGAATATCTCCCGTCATCGGTCTCTCATGCGGCAAGGTCTTGCGCCCGCAGGTATAGACCGGATGATGCTCCGTCATCACGATCACCTCTTTGGCATTTTTCAAAGCGACATCGGAGGCGTGCTGAATCTGCCACCGGCGCACCTCTTCATAATCGGTCAGACCGAGGTTCCATATGTCATTGCGAGCGGAGCGAAGCAATCCCGGGATTGCCGCGTCGCCCTTCGGGCTCCTCGCAATGACACTGTCACAATCGCTGCTGGAAAATGTGGATAGCTGTTCCATGGACCGCTTCTGCCGCCTCCATAAGTGATTCTGTTAATGTCGGATGGGGATGCACGGTTCTCGCAATATCCTCCGATGTCGCGCCCATCTCCAACGCCAGACAGGCTTCGCCAATAAGGTTGGAAGCATCGTGTCCCACAATCTGCACACCCAAAACCAGATCGGTCTTGGCGTCAGACACAATTTTTACAAAACCGTCGGTCTCCCCCGTCGCCAGCGCCTTGCCCGACGCGGCGAAGGGAAACTTGCCCGACTTTGTTGCAATGCCAGCCGCCTTCGCCTGCGATTCATCCATCCCCACCGTTGCAATTTCTGGCGTGGTGAAAATAACCGCGGGCATGGCGCGAACATCATACGATTCTTTTTTGCCCGCAATCACCCCGGCCGCCACCAATCCCTCTTTGCTCGCCTTGTGGGCCAGCATCGGTTGGCCTGCGCAATCGCCGATGGCATAAATGCCCTCCACTTGCGTCTGCATTTTATCGTTCACCTTGATGAAGCCCTTGTCATCAAACTGAATGCCGATCATCTCCAATCCCATATTTTTGGTGTTGGGACTGCGACCGACCGCCACCAATACTTTGTCGGCCAGAATTTTTTGTGGCTCCCCTTTTTTTTCAACGGTGACTTCCGCTTTCCCCTTCACCTCTTTCCAACTTAGCGCTTTTGTATTGAGCATGACATTCACATCGCGTCGGCGCAGTTCCCGCGCCACCACCTGTACCAGATCGGGATCGGTGCCGGGCAAAAGAGAAGCAAAAGCTTCCACCACCGTCACCTTCGAACCGAGCGCGGCGTAGAGCGAGCCGATTTCGAGTCCGATATAACCGCCGCCAATCACGCAGAGTTCTTTTGGAATTTTTTCATACGCCAGCCCCTCGGTGGAGGTGCCGATATATTTTTTGTCGAGAGCAAAACCGGGAATGATAATGGGACTGGAACCGGTGGCAATAATCGCGTTGTCGAATTCCAAGGTCTCTTCACCAGCGGAATTTTTGACCACGATCTCGCGTCTCGCTTTGAAACTGGCTTCGCCCTTGATGCTGTCGATCTTGTGCACTTTAAGAAGTGTGGCGATTCCGCCGGTCAATTTTTTGACCACGCTCTCTTTCCACGCCTGCAATTTGTCGGCGTGAATGCTCACCTCTTTGACAGTGAAACCGAATTGTTCGGCCTTCGAAATGTTTTGATAAAACTCGGAGGCGAGGATCATGGCTTTGGATGGGATACAGCCAACGTTGAGACAGACCCCGCCGACCTGATCTTTTTCGATCACCGCCACTTTTTTGCCCAACTGCGCCAACCGAATGGCGGCGACATAACCGCCGGGGCCTGCGCCAATGATGACCACATCATATTTTTTCATATTTCTCTCCAATGCATTGTCATCGCGAGGCGCCCGAAGGGCAACGTGGCGATCCCGGGATTGCTTCGCTACGCTCGCAATGACACCAAGTCCCCCACCGGGTGTTCGATAAATTCAATCACCGTATTCAAAAAGCTCGCCACCTCTGCGCCATCCACCACACGATGATCGGCCGCGATGGAAATATACATCATCTGCCGGACGACAATTTTATTATCGCGCACAACAGGGGTCGGCTTGATTTTGTGCAGACCCATGATCGCCACCTCGGGGTAGTTGATCACCGGCGACGAAAACATGCCGCCGATGGAGCCGATGTTGGTCAGCGTAAAAGTTCCGCCCTTGAGATCTTCGAGCGCGATCTTGCGTGCGCGCGCGGCCTCACTCAATCGTTTGATTTCGCGGGCCAGATCAAGCAGACCCAACGTGTCAGCATTTTTGATGACGGGAACCATCAGCCCATCTTCGGTCGCCACCGCAATGCCGATGTTGAAATATTTCTTGAGAATCACTTCGTGTGTTTGGTCATCCAGCGAGGCATTCATCGAGGGAAATTTTTTCAAACCCTCTATCACCGCTTTGAGAATGAAAGGGAGGTAAGTCAGCTTGACCCCTTTTGCCTCGGCCACTTTTTTGGCACTCTCGCGCAAAGCCATCAGCTCGGTAAAATCAGCTTCGTCGACATGGGTAAAGTGGGCCGCCGTTTTGAGCGACAAAACCATATGCTCGGCAATTTTACGCCGCAATCCACGAAGCGGAACACGTTCTTCCCCTTCACGATGTTCGATGTTCGATGTCCGATGTCCGGAATCTTTTTCCAGATCTTCCTTCAAAATTCTTCCCCCCGGTCCGCTCCCTTTGACTCGTGTCAAATCCAATCCCTTATCCCGCGCAAACTGGCGGACTGCGGGCGAAGCGAGAGGTTTTTGGGAGGGATGTCCTTCGACCCCGAGGGGGCCCCCTTGGGGCAGGTCAGGACGAACGGATCGCTCCGAGGGTACTTCGTTCTTTGTACTTCGTGCTTCGCTTTTCTGTTTTTCATTTTCTATTTTCGTTTCTTCTTTTGTTTCTCTGCTTTCCATTTTCTCTTCTTCTTTGGGCGTTTGGTTTTGGGCGTTTGGTTTTTGCTCCCCAGCCCCTTCTCCAATAATCGCCAAGGTCTGCCCAATCTTTGCAATCGCGCCCTCTTTCAAAACAATCTGTTGGACAACGCCATCCATCGGACAGGGAATTTCCATCGTCGCCTTGTCGGTCATGATCTCCACCAGATGCTGATCGAAGGTGACTTTGTCTCCCTCCTTCACCAACCAGCGGATGACCTCTCCCTCCTGAACCCCTTCGCCCAAATCAGGCATTTTCCATTCCATGTGATGTGCCTCCGGACTTGATTCTTTTTTTGATAAAAAACTCTCCCGCTTTGTAGGAACTGCGCACCAGCGGGCCTGCGGCGACATAATCGAAACCGAATGTCTCTCCCCACTGCTTGAAGAAGTTAAATTTTTCCGGCGTTACAAATTCTTCCACCGCCAGATGTTTTTGTGTCGGACGCAGATATTGTCCGAGCGTTAAAAACGAAACGCCCGCACGACGCAGATCTTGCATCGCTTCCAGAACTTCGTCGTCTCTCTCTCCCAGCCCCAGCATCAACGAAGATTTGGTAAAAATGTGCGGAAAATTTTCTTTCACATATTTCAAAACGCCAAGCGACTGGTCGTAATGGGCTCTGGGGTCGCGCACTTTGGGCGTCAGACGCCGCACCGTCTCAAGGTTGTGGGCGAAAACATGCGGAAAGGCGTTGGCCACTGTTGCCATCTGGTCTTGTTGCCCCATAAAATCGGGGGTCAACACCTCTACAATGAGTTCGGGGTGATCTTTTTTGGATTGTGCAATGACATTGGCAAAGTGGGACGATCCTCCATCGATAAGATCATCTCTGTTGACCGAGGTGATCACCACATAACTCAAATCCATGATGGCAATCGATTCCGAAACTTTTTTGGGCTCATCGAAGTCGAGAGGGATTCCCTGCCTGGCCGTTTTCACGGCGCAAAAACGGCACCCCCGGGTGCACAAATCGCCCATGATCATGAAAGTGGCCGTTCCCCCATCCCAACATTCGCCAACATTGGGGCAATGCGCCTCTTCACAAACGGTGTAGAGGCGTCTGTCGCGCAACGTTTTTTTGATTCGGGTGTAATTTTCCCCGCCGGGGACTTTCACCTTGAGCCACGACGGCTTTTTTTGCGGCGTAAATGCTGGAAGTTGCATCGGATTCCTTTCAGAGGCCGGCGGGAACCTAATATACCTCCCCAAAAGGTGCAACCTTAAAAGAGTCTGGAAATTTTCCCGGAAAGTTTCGAAGTTTGAGAATTACTCATTGCGGGAGTCCAAAAGTCTTGGTAATATTGCGTCATATAATTCAACGGGGGTATCAACAGGAGGCCATACATGAAAAAGAGAACTTGCGGGACCATCGGTGCCGCTTTTTTATTGTGCGTCGGTTTCATTTTCGCAGGTTGTTTTGGCAATAAACAGGATACACCAGCCGTAATAACTGATCCCGGTCCTGATACGAGCCCCCCCGTTCCAACCCCTTTTGCAGACCTTAGCATGAAAGCCAGTCCAAAATGTGATGATTCCGTGATGAGAGACGCCAGTGTTTTGGCCTGTTTTAAACCGCAACAGGAAGCACAGGCAAACAAAACGGTAGCCGTTATTTCCATTTCAAAAGGTGGCAGTGGCGGAGCCTTTGAGAATCCCACTCCACAAGTCGATCCACAAGTAACAAACGTAACATCAGGTCCATTTCTTGTTGTGTATGGTGATTACAGCAAGGTTCGTTTCCTCATTTGGAGCCATCCTGAAATCAACTGGGGTCAAAAGAAAGCCGATCTGGAAGCCGCCGTAGCCGCGCATCCGGGTGATGAAAGCGCCGCGCGTGCTGTGTTGGATACCTTTCCCCAAGCTCCTTCCTGTCCCGCTGGCTTCAAAGAGACTGGGCGTTTCATGCCGAAAGTTGGCTTTGATGCCAGAGTGCGTGGAGAACGCGGAGGGGTGCTAAAATTTGCAGGAACGCCTGCAACCAAGGGAGGCTGGATCACTGCCTGCGTGTTGGACGAATCCCAAACCGGTCTCTATATTTCTTCTATCGAAGATGAGATGGGCAATACGCAGTCCGGTCTGGGCGAAGGTTGCCCTTCAGGGACACAAGAAGTGGGCCGATTCAAACCGGACAGCCGCAAAGATATGAGAGCGACAGGTTATTCCCCCAATGGCATAGCCTATGACTGCAATCCGAATGCAACAGACCCGAAATATACCTGGGATCCGAGAGTTTCCGGCCCCTGCCCCACCGCGCTTGTAGAAGGGGTACCCTTCTTTGCCGGATGGATTTCAATCTGTGACGAAATAAGCGCGCCTCAAGCCCAAAATGCACCTCCTTGCGCCCCGGCTATTTCGGCGAGTGCCATTCCTTCAACGAACGGAACTTGTGCCGCCAATTTGAGCCTGGGATGTTGCCTGAAAAATAACAACGCCTGGAGTTCCGCTTTCGGCGCCGCTTGCAAAAGCAACGTAACCGCACAACAGAAGTTGTATTATTGCATCGGTGCGGTAAGTGAGGATTCTGCATCTCCAGGTGTCGGTGGTGGGACATGACAGGCTAGGTAATTACGAACGCCCAACGTCCAAAACCAAACGCCCAAATAAATCAAAAATCCCAAACTCCAAAAGAGTTTGGGATTTGTTTTTTGGGCGTTATTTTTTTGACTCGCCACGCATGCGATAGACGATCGTCAGCACTTCGGCCATCGTCTGATATAATTCTTCGGGGATTTCCTGACCGACCTCCACTTCAATCAGCGACCACGCCAGAGGCACGTTGCGAATGATCGGAATCCCCTCTTCCTCCGCCAGCTCCCTTATTTTTTGCGCGAATAATCTCTGCCCCTTGGTTGTGATCGTCGGAGCCATCATCTCTTTGTCATCGTATTTTATCGCAATGGCCAGCTCTGTCGGGTTGGTGATGACGACATCAGATGCCGACACCGCCTTCTTCTGGTCTCCCATCGCCATCTCCTGATGCAGTTGCTTGCGAATGCTCTTGATGAGCGGGTCGCCTTCATCCTGCTTGTATTCGCGCTTCACCTCTTCCTTGCTCATGCGCAACTGCTTTTTATATTGCCAGCGTTGAACCATCACATCGATAATGGCGATCAGTGTGAAAACGACAAAAACGCGCGTCAAAAAGCTGGTGAGCACCTGCCCGGCGACATGCGTTGATTGCACAAGATCGGTGGTGGTCGTCAGCAATATCTGTTGCAAATTGTTGTGGATGACGGTGTAGGCCAGATAAAAAATCAGCACAATTTTGAGAACATTTTTGATCAGCTCAATGAACGTCGTCATCTTGAACATATTTTTGACATTTTCGATGGGGTTAATACGCTTGGCTTGCGGCTTGACCGGCTCCACGGAAAAAACGGGACCCACCTGAAAAAAACTGACGACAATGGCAATTAGTGAAATGACCAGCAGATAAGGTCCGCTGGTTTTTATCAAAAGGAGGCCGTTGTTTTTCAGAAATGGCATGACATCAGCCGGCGTGATCCCGGACATGGAAGACGCCTTGAAACTGGAGAGAAGGGCCTCGCGAAATTGGGAATAGAGAAAGGGCATCATCACGCCCAACAGAACAAAGGCC
>JAUSII010000073.1 GCA_030648035.1 Deltaproteobacteria bacterium
CCCGCTTCCAGATTTTGTCGGTGTAATTTACGAATTATAATTTTTCGTCTTCTTCGCTCAGGATCTTATAGATGGCTTCGGAATCTTTGGCTTGCATCAGCTTTGCTCGCAAATCTATGTTTTTAAGGAGTTTGGAGAGACGCGCGAGAAGTTTGAGATGGGTGCTGGTGGCCTCCTCGGGGGCTAGTAACACAAAAAAGAGATGCGTTGGATTGTTGTCATGGGCCTGAAAATCAAGTCCTTCGAGACTGCGGCCAAATAGAATAATGATGTTTCCCAGATCCTTGATTTTGCCGTGAGGGATGGCCACACCATCCTGAATGCCGGTGGAACCGAGCTTCTCTCTTTCCAGAAGAACGTGGGCGATTTCGTCTTTTTTCAGCTCAGGATGTGCGTTTGCCAGAACCTGTGCAAACTCCATCAGACAGTCCACCTTGTTCTTGGCTGTGAGGTTGGAGAGGATCAATTCTCTGGATAAAGCGTCAATAATTTTCATAGAGGCCCACTTGGGGGGCGCATCCTAGTCCAAAATGAAGAGAGAAGGCAATAGCTTTTTAGGCGTCTGGGGACTTGTGTTTTTTAAGTTGTTCTTTGTATTTTTTGAGCTGGCGCTCCAGTTTGGCAACCGCTTTGTCGATCGAAGTATACATGTCTTCACTTTTTTCGTGGCTAACATATTGAACGCCGTTGGCGTTAAGCGTAACCTCCACGATCTGATTGAAGCGTTCCACATTAAAAATGACATGAATTTTTGTCGGCTTGATGAGGTATTTTCCGATTTTGTCCAGCTTGTCCAGCGTGTGGGTTTTGAGAGCGTCGCTGGTGTCAAAATTACGAAATGTAAAGGTGGTTTCCATTATTGTTCCCTTCGTCTCCTGGAGGAGGGGAGAATCCCCAAAATCTCGCGGTATTTGGCCACAGTTCTCCTGGCCATGTCAATGTTATGTTTCTCCTTTAAAATTTTTGTTATTTCCTGATCACTTAACGGATGGGTTGCGACTTCTTGCGCGATCAATTTCTGTAGATGTTCCTTGACCACTTCGGAAGCGATGCCCCCCTCTCCCTGCTCTGTGGAAGCGAGGCTCGAATTGAAAAAATATTTGAGTTCAAAAAGTCCTCTGGAAGTGTGGACATATTTATTGGTGGTGACGCGGCTGATGGTCGATTCGTGCATTTCGATATCTTCGGCCACATCTTTGAGCACCATCGGTTTCAAGTGGGTGGTGCCGCTGTCAAAAAACTCCCTCTGAAATTTGACGATGCTCTTGGTCACGCGATAGAGGGTTCTCTGTCTTTGGTGAATGCTTTTGATCAGCCAGAGGGCCTGACGGAGTTTGTCCTGAATATAATCTTTGGCCTGGGCCCCGACCGTTTCTCCGGCCAGAATGGCGCGGCGATACAGCGGACTGATATTGAGTTTTGGCAGGCCATCTTCGTTGAGGGTGATGACATAATCATCCCCCATTTTGTGCACAAAAACATCGGGCGTAATGTATTGTGGTTGCGCGCTGGAATAGGCCCGGCCCGGTCGCGGATCGAGCTGATGGATCACCTTGCAAATTTCGGTGATTTTTTCAAGCGGCAGTCCGAGCGATTTGGCGATGTGTTTGTAATGATGCCGTTCCAGATCTCCCATATGATTCTGGATAACCCGGGCAAGTAGTTGGCTCTCTTCTCCGCCCAGGTGTTCGCATTGGAGCAGGAGACATTCTTGCAGGTCTTTGGCCCCAACGCCGGCCGGATCAAGTTTGTGGATTTTTTTGAGAACCTCCAGAACTTTTGCTTCCGAAACTTTCAGCTGTCCCGCCATTTCTTCGACGGTAGCCTGCAGATAACCATCATCGTTGATGTTCCCAATGATCTCTTCTGCAATGTGGGATTCCTCCGTTGAAAAATTCAACATTCCCAACTGCCAGAAAAGATGGTCTTGAAGTGTTTTGCTGCGTGTCAGTGTGTTTTCGTAGGTGGGAAGATCGTCCCCACTGCTCGCTCGTTCATAATTGAGCCCCGGGGCATTGTAGCTCCCGAGATAATTCTCCCAATCGAAGTCGGTCGGTTCTTTGAGCTGGCCGTCTTTGGAACCGACTTCATCGTCGGTATGATCGTGACCTTTGTCTTCTTCTTTGGCCTTTTCGTGCTGTTCGCCCTGCGATTCATCCTGGGCTTCCAGCCTTTGCGTTTCGCTCTCTTCGTCTTCTTCCTCCAGGCACGGGTTTTCAACCAATTCTTTCTGAACGAGTGTTGTCAGTTCCATGCGGGAGAGTTGAAGGAGTTTGATGGCTTGTTGCAACTGGGGGGTGACTACCAACGACTGTCCCAACTTCATGCTCTGTTTGATTTCGATAGCCATTCTGAAAACAATGATAGAGCGGAAGGGGGAAAAAAGTCAACCGCGCCCGTGCTTTTTTTTGTTGGCCGCCGATGGTGCTGTCTTTGTTTCTGGTGTCTTGTCAACCGATTTCTTATTTTCCCACTCCTGCCGCTTGGCAAAAGAGACAGCGGCTTTGACAAAATGGGCGAACAGGGGATGCGGTTGCATCGGTTTGGAATGATATTCGGGATGAAACTGACAGCCGACGAACCAGGGATGATTTTCCAGCTCCACCATTTCGACCAGATTGGTGGTGGGGCAGATGCCGGAAACTTTTGCCCCAACTTTGGAGAGTTTTTCGGTGAACTGATTGTTAAATTCATAACGGTGACGATGGCGTTCTGAAATTTCTTTCTCGCCGTAGGCTTCATACGCTTTGGTTCCCTTTTCCAGAATGCAGGGATAGGCGCCCAGCCGCATCGTTGCCCCCTTGTTGAGAATCGCTTTTTGCTCGGCCATGATGTCGATGATGGGATGGGGGGTTTTGGCGTCGAACTCGGTGCTGTTGGCCCCTTTGAGACCACAAAGATTTCTGGCCATTTCGATCACCGCCAGTTGCATGCCCAGACAGATGCCAAAAAATGGAATTTTATTTTCGCGCGCGTATTGGATCGCCCTGATTTTGCCTTCAACGCCTCTTTCTCCAAACCCGCCTGGAACCAGAATGGCGTGGGCGTTTTTCAGTTTTTCCAGCGAGGCATTTCCTTCCAGCGTTTCCGAATCGATAAAGTCGAGCACCACTTTTACATTGTTGGCCATGCCACCGTGTTGAAGCGCTTCGTTCAGGCTTTTATAAGAGTCAATCAGATGAACATATTTTCCGACGACGGCAATGCGCACTTCTCCTTCGGGGTGATGGATGTTTTCGCAAAGGGCTTTCCATTCTTTGAGATCGGGAGTTCGGGTCCAGATGTTGAGCTGTTCCACAATTTTTTCGTCGACACCCTCGTGGTGAAAGGCCAGCGGCACGTCATAAATATTTTCGACATCTTTGGCGGCGAAAACACATTCGGGCGGGATATTGCAATAAAGGGCGATTTTGGCACGGATCTCTTTGGAGAGATCGCACTCTGTCCGGCAGAGAAGAATGTCGGCCTGAATGCCGATTTCACGCAATTTTTGCACACTGTGTTGGGTCGGTTTGGTTTTGAGCTCGCCTGCCGCGCCGATATAGGGCACCAGAGTGAGATGGATATAAAGAACGTTTTCTTTGCCGACGTTGGCTTTGAGTTGGCGGATGGCTTCCAGAAAAGGGAGGCTTTCGATATCGCCCACTGTGCCGCCAATTTCCACCAGCACCAGATCGACATTGTTGGAGACCTTCATAATGGAGGCCTTGATCTCGTCGGTGATGTGGGGGATCACTTGAACGGTGTGCCCCAAGTAGTCGCCGTGGCGTTCTTTTTGAATGACGGTGTCGTAGATTTTGCCGGTGGTAAAATTGTTAAGCCGGGTCATTTTGGCGTTGGTAAACCGTTCATAATGGCCCAGGTCGAGATCGGTTTCGGCCCCGTCTTCCGTCACATAAACTTCTCCGTGCTGGAGGGGATTCATGGTTCCCGGATCGACGTTGATATAGGGATCGAATTTCTGGAGTGTGATTTTTAAGCCGCGATTTTCAAGCAGGGCACCGATGGATGCCGCCGCAATCCCCTTGCCCAGTGAAGAGACAACCCCGCCTGTGATGAATATGAATTTTGTTTTTTGATTGGGCGGCATGACCCCTTGTTACCATGAGGCTGGTGCGTTTTGCAAGAAAAGGGTTATGAATTCGCTTAGCGTTTGGAATATTGCGGACGCTTGCGGGCTTTGCGACGGCCGACTTTTCTGCGCTCTTTTTCGCGCGGGTCGCGAGTCAGAAGGCTGGCGACTTTAAGTGGTTTGCGCAGATCGGCGTTCATACTGTTTAAAGCTCTCGAAATGCCGTGTCTCAACGCTTCGGCCTGGCCCGAAATTCCGCCGCCACAGATGGTGGCGTTCACATTGAATTTGCCTTCCGTGCCGGTGACATTGAAGGGTCGTTGAATGGTGAGTCGCAGGGATTCATGTCCAAAATATTGTGTGATGGGCCTGTCATTCACAACGATTTCCCCTGTGCCGGTGCTCATGCGGACTCTCGCAATGGACGTCTTGCGGCGACCGGTGGCCCAGAATTCTTTTTTGGATTTGGCAATTGCTGTTGATTTGGCTGTTGTCATTTTGTTTCCACCAATTTGGGTTGTTGGGCTTCGTGTGGATGCTCGGCACCGCCATAAATTTTAAGCTTGGTCAGCAGAAACGGGGCCGAAAAATTCTTGGGGAGCATCCCCTTGACCGCTTTTTTGAGAAGGTCTTCCGGATGTTTGGTCTGCAACTCTCTGGCGCTACGCTCTCTCAAACCGCCCGGAAAGCCGGAATGCCGGTAGTATTTTTTATCCAGCCATTTGTTTCCCGTCAGGACGACCTTGTCGGCATTGATAACAATAACGAAATCACCGGTGTCGATATTGGGAGTGAAAGTGGCTTTGTGCTTCCCCCGCAAAACGTCTGCAATGCGGGTGGCGGCGCGGCCCAAGGTTTTGCCATCAAGATCGATGAGCCACCACTGCGGCTTCAAATCTTTCACTTTGGGACGATATGTTTTTTGGTTGGCTAACATGAGGCGGGGTTCATAGACAAATCGCCCATGGAAGTCAAGCGGTCTCTCAAATAAAGTATTTGGGAACAGCCACCGACAAAATCTCCCGCGTGTTGACATATTCGCCGACAACCGTAACGGAAAGCGGAAGAAAGTGATGGGGAGGGTCGCTGTTCGGTTTGGGTCGGTCGATTGAACTCCGCAAACTCTGCGAGTTTGCTTCGCGGTCCAGCAAAGCTGTACCTTGACACCGACAGCTTGCCCTCGGCGATTTTTATTGATTAGACCCCGGAGGATAAAAATCGCCTGCGCACAACCCTCCCAATCACTTTCTTCCGCTTTCCTTCACAGAAGCACTTTGAACTGAAAAATTTATAATTAAAATAAAATGTATGACCAAAAGTCGGAAGCGCGGAAAAAAGTGGTATGAGGTGGCCTGTCGGAGGCAATTTTACAAACGGGATATAAAGCCAAAATTGCCGAGACCGGAGTACCCATGTGCGGGTCCGACCCGCACATGAGGTACGTCCCCGAATACCCCTTTTTCCGCGCTTCCGACTTTTGTCGGTGTCTGTGCACGGATATTCTAGGCGAGTTTTTCGATGATATCTTTGGCGTGCGGGAATTTTTGCAGGAGTTCTGTCTTCTTATCCATTTCAAAATCGTCAAATTCAAAGCCCGGAGACACGGTGCAACCGATCAGGCCGAAGCGACTGCCGGGATTGGGATAGAGGGCAAACCAGTGGCCTGCCTTGATCACATGCTGGAGTTTTTGGCCGGAGAGAACATCCTGGCCGAGAATGGTGTTTTCAATTTTTCCATCGGGAAGAATCTCCACCAGAGTCAGCGGATCGCCCAGATAAAAATGCATGATTTCATCCTGCTGTTTGAGCCGATGCAGACGGGACTGGGTTCCCTCGGTCAACAAATAGTAGATGGCGGTGGCATGATTGCGATTTCCCCTCGGAGTGTTGAGGGTCCCCTCTGCGCGATAGGTCTCTTTGTAATAGCCCCCTTCGGGATGGGGTTGAAGATCGAACAGGGAGACCAGATTTTCGACGCTCAATGTTTTATCCATGGCGGTTTTTTTAGGGTCTTGACTTCGTTTTGTAAATAACTCATTTATCCGCCATGCCAATTTACGAATACCACTGCACCGCCTGCAAAAAAGATCATGAGATCATCCAGAAAATGAACGATGCGCCGCTCAAAATTTGTCCTGCCTGTGGGGAAAAGGTGGAGAGAAAAATGTCTTTGGGCGGGTTTCAGCTTAAAGGTGGCGGGTGGTATAAAGATGGCTACACCTCCAGCTCCTCCAAAGGGACAAGCAAACCGGAACCGAAAGTCGACAAACCGAAGAAATAGTGTCCCATCCGCAGGACAGGTTGTTTCTCCCCAAAACATTTTTAAACCATGACCCATTGATTTTTAAATGGTTTCTCTTGGCATTCCTTTTGCTTGTAAGTGGCGAAACAGCTTTTTCAATAACCAGTATATAAGGAGGTAACATGTCAGATGCAAAAAGTTCGGTATGGTGCAGTTCGTATGACTATATATACGGCTTGCCGCGTGGCTTAAGTTCGGAAGGTAAAGAAGAGGCGAAGGCGTCTGCTGAAGCGTGCGCCAAGGATAAAACGCAAATGACCGGTGATCACTATGTCGCGGTAGCATCGTCTTGCAATATTAGCGACGGACTGCCTGCGTATATACCGCAAGGTTGTTATAAAGTGGTCAATACCAATAATTGGCTGGCAAAAATCATCAGGGCTTTTTCAAGCGGGAAATAATTTTTTCCAGCGCGTCCGTCGTCTTTTTGATTTCGTCCGTTGTTGTTTCGCAACTCATTGAAAACCGCACGGCCCCTTTGGCCTGTTTGTGGTTTAAGCCCATCGCCTTCAAAACATGCGACGGCTCAAGCGATCCGACAGAGCAGGCCGATCCGGTGGAAACAGCAATCCCGACTTCGCTCAAAAGAAGGCAGATCGTCTCGCCGTCACAACCCTCAAAGGAGATGTTGCTCGTGTTGGGGAGACGTTTTGATGTCGCCCCGTTAATTTTAATCTCGTCAAATTTTTCGAGAAGGGTGCGTTCAAAATTGTTTCGCAACTCTTCCAGTTTTTTTATATCGCCATTTTCCAATCTCTCTTTGGCCAATGCCGCGGCTTTGCCGAGAGCGATGATGGAGGGGACATTCTCCGTTCCGGCACGCCGGCCCCTTTCTTGTCCGCCACCAAAAGTGAGTGGAGACATTTTTGTGCCGCGTTTCACATAGAGCGCCCCGATCCCTTTGGGGGCATGCAACTTGTGGCCGGAGAGGGAGAGCAGATCGACAGCCGCCTTTCTCACATCGATGTCGACTTTGCCCACGGCTTGTGTGGCATCGACGTGCAGAAGAATATTTTTGGCCTGGCATATTTTGGAAATGGTCTCGATTGGAAAAAGCACACCGGTTTCGTTGTTGGCCCACATGATACTTGTCAATGCGGTGTCGGGGGTGAGGGCATTGTCGAGTTCCTTCAAATCGAGAGCGCCGCTTTTGTCGACACCCAATCGGGTCACCGTGTATCCCTCTTTTTCAAGTTGTTCGCAGACCATCAGGATGGAGGGATGCTCCACCGCTGTGGTGACAAGATGTTTTTTTTCTGGTTGGGCCTGCAACACACCGCGAAGGGCCAGGTTGTTGCTCTCGGTACCGCCGCTGGTGAAAATAATTTCGTGCGCGCGTTGCGCATGCAAAAGTTCTGCGGTCTGTTCGCGGGCAGTGTCGAGATGTTTGGCCACCTGTGCGCCGAATTGGTGCAGGCTGGAGGGATTGCCCCAGAGTTCGGTCAGAAAGGGGAGCATGGTTTCCAAAACCTGCGGCAAAACCGGAGTGGTGGCGTTGTTGTCGAGATAAATCATAAGTGATCAGGCCATTTTTGCGCCTGGGACGGAAGGCGGTCCGCTCGGAGGGGGTTGACGTAAAATCTGGACCATCGCCATCGCATATCCCAAAACGCTCGGGACATAATTTTGTGTTTCACGAAATGGCGGAATGCGGTTTCCATATTTGGTGACATTGTGTTCTCCGGCGTTGTAACCGGCAAGCGTCAGCTGAACATTTCCATCAAAGTGTTTCAATAGCCAGCCCAGATATTTTGTGCCACCTTCAATATTTTGTTTGGCATCAAAAGAATTGGTCACCCCAAAACGGCGCGCGGTCTGCGGCATCAACTGCATCAATCCCTTCGCCCCCGCGTGGGAGACGGCTCTCGGGTTTCCCCCCGATTCCTGCAGAATAACGGCGCAAACCAGTTCGAGCGGGACATTGTTTTTCTTTGCTGATTCCTGAATGAACGGGGCATAGCGCGCCAGCTTTTGGGCCTGCCCGACAGTGATGTTTTTGCGCTGGGTCATATGGTGCGGGAATTTGGGCAAAGAACCTGAAGCATGGGGCTGATTTTTGGTCTGACTTTTAAGCTCTTCGCTGAAAGATTTGCCGGTTCTTTCGACCTTCTTCTGGCGCTCCAGGCTGGCCTGAAACTCAAGAGCCAATTTTCTTTGATGTACCGGTGTCGTCATAAGTCCCCAGAATTATAAAGTTTTATACCCCATAAGACAAGCGGGTACTCTCCACTATATATTATCGGCTGGGAGGGGGGGCAGAGTTGCTTGTGAAGCAACTTTTCCGGCCTTCTGCCGATAAGATTGAAGGTAACCTTATGCCTGATTTTAAGCCCAAAATAGGGGAGATGCGCCAAAACCCCGAAACCATTTCTGCTCAACCGCTGACGACGGTCGCCGATTTTGTTGAGACTCTTTCGGCGGAAGATCTGGCCGAGCTTTACAAAAAAGATCTTACAGAAGGGGTCCGGCGCCATCTGCTTCAGAGTCGGGGTTGTTTCAAATCGGGTGGCCGCAGTCCGGGTTTTTCGCGCTTCGATAAAAAAGACCAGATTTTGTTGCACCCCTTTTTCGGAAATCAAAAAGAACTCTCCGCCGATTTTGTCTGCTCTTTGCCCCCTCTACTTCCCCCCAAAGATTTACTGACTCAAGATCCGGTTTTTGCCCGGAGTTTTGCCGCATCACTTCATAAAACATGGGAGGTAGGAAACCGATTTTTTCAGGAAACCATTTTCAAGGGCATTGAAAATAAAACCTTGCCGGCCACCAGCTACGACATGAGCGATCTCATGAAGTTTGATGGAAAGGTAAATGAGGATGGGTCAGCTCTGGCTGAAGAGAGTGAAGAGTGGATGAAGGCCATCGGTGCCGTGCTTGCAAACCACCCGGTGCTGGAACAGAAAATGGCTTTTCACTGGAGAGAGCCGGTGATCCGATATTCGCTGGATAGAAATATCGAAGGGGTCGATGTCGTGCACTCTGTCCCACCCCGGCTTGTTTTCAACTACACCTGGCTGGGAGACAAAGCGCGCACCGCTTCACTTTATGTTTATGGCCTGCTGGATGCCAATTTGAGAGGCGCGGATGTGCCGGAAAAATTTGGAAATGGTATGAGTCTCTTTCTGGCCCAAGAGGTTCTCTCCAAAAAGGGGGAAGTCTCTTTTTCTCAAAGCGGCCAACTGGATGACCTCATTCGCTCCGGGCTCTTGTATGTTTTGTATCCAAAAGAGACCGTCGCTTTTTATGCCGGACAAAAAGCGGATTACCCGCAATTTTTGAAAGAGCATTTTGCGGCACATGGCGTTCATCTGAACGACCCCTTGCAAGTCTCGCCGGAAAATCTTCTGCGTGCCATCGCGCCCCGTTATTCTCTGGTCGATATTATTTTAAAGCGACAACCCAATCTTCTTTTTGTTGCGGCGGTTGCCGGACAATTGAATCGTCTGGGGCTTTTGAAAGCATCGGACAAAGAAAAGTTGCTGAAATATTTTGACGCGCATTTTGGTGGTGCCATTGATCCATTGGTCTACACCGTCTATTCCCAATTGCAGGGGACCCGTTTTGACGGGAAAAAAGGCGATTTGGTTCAAGCCCCTTTTATCTCTCCGCAAATGTCTTTTGAAAATGCCCCGTGGGGGAAAGAGTATGGTTCTCTGGGAAAAGCCTATTGGGATTTGGGAAAAGATATTGGCATCAACCGGGTGACGAGAGGCCTGTGGGTCTATCCCCCCAAGATGGAACTGAAAGGGACTGACATGCTTCTGTTGCCGTTGGCTCCATTTGCTCTTTTGCTGGGCCAAACCCAATCTGTCGATGAGGTTACAATCGGTGGTGTCGATAAAACAAAAGAGGCACAACCGATTTTCAGTGTTGCACCTCCCTTGAAAAAAACACCCCTCGCATTTTTTACCTATTATCGGGAGAGCGTCTCCAATCGCTGGAATGCCGACAGATTGGGCTGGGAGGTCGATCAGAATCTGTCCTCTTTAAAGGAAACGTCTGTGGATGCGCAATCGGAGGCCTATCAGTTTAAAGGGGAACTCGCTCCGCTGTTTTCCGATTTTTTTGGGACCTACTATTCTTTGCCACTTCCCTCGGGATACGTGCCGAGCCTGTCGACCTTTCAAAGCGATTCCAAAGCCGATTTTTTCTCTGATGCCGCTGGCAATATTTTTGCCCGTTTTTCCGGGAGGAAGAATCAAAAAATTCAGGTCGAATATTTTTTTGGAAAAGAGAGTCAGAAAAGAGATCTTCAGGAACCGACCACTCAAAACAGTGTCCCTCTTTTTGAATTGAACGAATTGGCCCCCGATGTGGCCCGCAAAGTGGCTGAAATAATCAAGATCAAGGAGACTTTAGAATTGGCCAACGAAGCCGAGAGTTATGTCAGCCATCTATTGGCCTATACCAACGATGCACGTTACGGAGACCATTACCGCGAAAATCCAAAAGAGTTTTTCTCACGGCTCTCCCGTCTCAAACATGCCGATTGCGACACCGCCAACACGTTTCTGGCCGGCATCTTGAGACTGGCCGGCATTCCGGTCCGCTTTGCCCATGGTCATGGAAGCCAGAATTATGAAGACAAAAGCGATGTGATCACTGCGGCTGAAGGACACGGCTGGGTCGAATATTGGGATGCAAATAAAGAAGTCTGGAAGGTTGCCGATGGAGTTGCCTCTTCAACAGAAGAGGGCCGTCCTTTTGGAAGCTCTGAACCCTCGTTTGTGGAAAAGGGAAAGGCGAAAGAGGGGAGCATGGATATGCAGCAATATTCTCTCCTCAAATTTACTGAGTTGATCGCCCGCCAGGGCAAAGGTCTTATTTCTGCCGAAGAGCTTTTCAAAGCCTATCTAGATCTGGATTTTAATATAGAAATCCACAAATCTTTCGGGCCTTCTTTGGGGGCTATTTTTTGGGAAGCGATTCCCAGTGAAAGAAAGGGGGTTCTTTTTGATGAACTCTTGAAAAAATGGGACGAGGGAAAAGTGGGGACTGATGTGATCCCTTCAATTTTTGGCCAGCCACTGGCCGACTTGCCCCCCTGGAAACCGACACCAGAGCAGAAAGAAAAATTAAAAGATCAGGCCCTTAAAATATTCAAAAAAGGGGTTGAAGGGAATGGGCTTACATTGAGAGATTTATCAGCCGTGGTCGATATTTTAAGCCGGTGTGCGGATGCCACAAAAGATGTCGGCGCTTATTTTGACGAGATGGTCCAGGCGCTGGCCCTTTTGAATGAACGGGTTGATGGGGATTGGGCTTCTTTGGGAGGCTTTGGTGGCCTTGGGGTTGTCTATCGGTTTTTTAATCTGGGGACCAAGGTGATCTGCGATCAGGAAGAGATGCTCGCAAAAGTCGACCGACTGCTTGAAGACAAAGAGACCCGCCAGATGGGATTTTTGATCGGGATGACGCTGAAAAATCATATCCATGATGAGAAGGTCAAAAGGGTTTTGGTGAAAAAGCTGGAGGCGGCGGTTGGAAAAATAGGGAATACATTTTGGGGAAAAGTTTCTCAGGAGGAATTCGATTTTGATCCTATGGAGAGCGCTTTGTATGAAAAGATTCTGGATTTTTCAAGAGGGGAAGGAAGAGCCCATGTGTGGAGGAGTATTGTTAATGGAGCCATTAAAAAACAATACCTTTTTGCAGAGTTGCCAGAATCGGATCGCAAAGCTTTTTCATCCCTGGTTGTGAAAGTGGTTTCATCCGATTTTTTTCAGGAAAAATTGGGAGACAAGCAAAAATATTATCTGGTTTCTCTGGCGGAACTCGCCCCGCATGTGCGGGAGGAGCGCTACAATGAGGTGATATGGAAAGCGCTCAATGCAGTGATCTCTTCGGATGTTGAAGGCATTTCAAAAGGGTTTGAGTCTCTGGCACTCGCCTGCAAAAACGGAAGCATGCCCAAAGAGTGTTCCGGTTTGGCGTTGGAGACGATCAAAAATTTTCAGGAGAGGATTAAAAAACTCAATCCAGATAAAAAGGAAAGAGCGCATGTTTTTCTCGAATATATTCTCACCCTTCGTGCTTTTGCCCCTCTCGATCCGGCGGGCAAGCTGGAAAATCTCATCTCCAATGACAATTCTTTTCTCATGAAAGAAGAAAAGTTGCTGGCCGCCTGGATTTTTGCGGTTGCAAGAGAGAATGAATCCGAAGTTCGAGCCCTTTATTCCGAGGCTTTAAACCTTTTCAGGGGTGGGGCGGTCCCAAATGAGAAGGCCGCCATGTTTTTAATGCGGGGAATCCGCTTTTTATCCCAACCTCAACAACAAACGGTTATTCGGAAGATGGCGGAGAGTGAGTTTAAGTACACTCATGAGATGCTAAAGAACATTGCTCTTGGAGTGAAAGACCCCGAAGATTTAAAACCGTTTTATAAAGTCATAGGAGATGAAAAATATCAGAACATGTTTGCTGAGCGTGCGCGACTTGAAAATAGCGAGGAACAGAAAAAAATCGCCCGACATTTTTTGTCTCTTAAAGTTCCCGCAATAACTCTCAACTCTGTCACTCTCCGCTGGATTGTTTTTAATGCGGGTGATCCGCAGTTGGTGGAGGAATATAAAAAAGAGGTCGATGCCTTTTTCAAAAAGGGGATCAATGTCGACCTTGATTTTAATAGTAGACTTTCACTGGCCATTTATTCCGGAGACTTGAGTTTGGCAAAAAGAATTCTAAAGGACAATGGGCCACCTCGTGATGCCGATGCGGATGTTTTGTATCATCTTGTTGCCCAGAAATTGAAGCCAAAAGAATCTATTTTGTTGGATATAAAGCTTCCTGCCCTTTGGTATGGAGACAATGAAACCATCATTAAAACGATCCAAGAGTGGTTTAGAGACACTCCGGACAAAAGTGATGAGGGAGGTCTGATCTTTTTGTATCGCCTTGCCCAAAACAGAAACCTTTTACCCGAAGTGAATCGAATCGAAGAGGCCATTCTCACTTTTTGTGAATCGAAGGCGTTGGTGGATAGAAGTTATTTGGAGATGCTCGATGTCTTGCCAACCGCTGTTTTGCAAAAAATGTTGAAGACCGAAAAAACGAAAAAGAATCAAAATTTGGTTTCGGATCTCTTGACTGTTTTGCATCGGCGTGCCAGTTTTGAACAAGAAGCGCTCTCCACAAAAGAGGCAATCAAAGAGGCCTATTGTGACGGAGACATCACCGCCCGATCTTTCGCTCAAAACACAATTCTTGGCTTTCAGGCGCGTTTTGAGAAAGAGACCCAGATTCCCAGGAAGAGTGAAATATTTTTTGAATTTTGGGAGGAGTCTCAACGCTGGGGTGGTTCGCGTTTTGAGGGGGGCGGTCAGCCTGTTGTGTCGATGTTAAGCGTTTTGCCCGAAGAGCTTCAGTTTCATTTCTATGAAAAATCTTTTATCGCCCTGATATCCGATTGGAGAGGGAAAGAGGGCCTTTATGGCAGTATTGTGATGCATTTCGCCATAAAATTCGGTCTCCCTTCTGCTTTGGTCGGAGATCGGAAAAAGATAATGGATGCATTGAAACAAAAAATGCCCGCAGTTTATTATGTCCTTCTGGGAGACAAAAAAGAGGACGATTCTTTGGAACAGATCTCAACAGGGTGGGCACAGCTCGACCCCGGAACTTTCAAAAAAGTAAATTTTGTTGAGAAAAAAACACGGGAACAAATGATCCAAGAACCCCCTGAAAATATACAATACAATGTATCGCCCGATTACAATTATTCCGATATCTACACGCTTCTGCATCTGACCCCGCTGGCCGAAACCTATCCTTTTCTTCGCAGAGATTGGTTGGCCAGCTTTAATGTGCCGCAAATCGATAATCCTCTGGTTGCCCCTCAAACCCTCTCTCCGGAAATGGAAGCGTATATGAAAAATTATCTGGAAGATTATCTGAAATCCCACCCCATCGACCCCGAATGGGCCGACACAATCCACAAAAATTTTGAAAAACGATTCGGGTTAAAACTGGAAAACTAGGGACTCACCAAAAAGGTTCTCTGTTCGGTCAGGTGTTTGTCGGAGAAGCGGTCGTGCAGAACCAGCACCAGTGTGTAGTGGCCGGGTTGGGCGTTGGGGGGAAGGGCGAGCGTGTTGACAATCTCCAGGGGGATTTCGGGCTCTTTCAAAAGCTGATGGAAGTCGACAATGGTTTCCTGTTTGAAGCCGATCGCATTGTCGGGATAGCGGACGGTCAGGTCTTCCTGAATCCACGCTTCGTTGTTGCGGACGGCGAAGCCGGTGACATCAAAAGAAAAATAAATGGTCTCTCCCGGTTTAAACTCGGCACTGGGCCGCGGTGTCTTGCGATCGGCCAGAAGAAATGAAAACCGTTTGACGAACAGCCCTTTTGTTGCGGAGAGAGCCGTCCCACCGCCGACGCGAATTGTGAAAATTTTGGAGAGAAAATCCATTTTAAAAAACGGGGTGAGATAATTTCTGGGGTTCACCATCCCTGCAAACCAGACAGTCGCGATCAGCAGAAGAGAGACGACCACGCCGATGATCGGGTGCCAGGTCCGTTTGGCGTGGACGACCACCGTTCCCGCAATCACATCCGAGGGTTTCTGATTTTTGGCGGAAAGAAAACAGCTGACCCATCCCAGAGGGTTGGTATCAAAAAGGGAGAAGAGGGCGCGAAGCAGGGCTTCTGAAAAACCGATCGGGGCCCCTTCTTCTTTGGCGATCTTCAGACCAAAAATCCATTGGCCCAACGTGGTTTGAAAGAGACATTCCCACACCAGATGCCAGAGTAGATAAAATACCGGCAACAGCAGGATGATGAAAAAACTGAAAATGGGGCGCTGATAATCAATGAAGAGGGCGATGCCCGCCATCCAGGCGAGCGCGGCTGCAAAATCGGGGATGCCGCTCAATATGCGCAGTGTGCCGGAGCTGGTGCGTCCGCTGACGGGGATGCGCACTTGAGAAGAGGGGGATTGTTTCATCACCACGGTTCGGCTAAGAAAATCTCCCAATCGCTGGCGACGGGGCAATTTTTCCATCAGGATCCACGTGGGCAGAATCAGCAGAATATAATCGATGGGACGGATCAGGTTGCGCAGGGCCACCGCCAGAAGTGAAGCCGGTTCTCCCGCGGTGCTATACACCGAGAGCCTTGTAAAAAATTTTCCGAGAGTTGTGAAAAAGATACCCTCGCTGATAAAAAAATAGAGATAGCAGGCCAGCAGAAATAATCCGTTGAAGATAATGGCATGTTTGCCCGAGGGAAAAGGGCGCAGCATTTCGTGCCAGAGGAGTTGGTTGTATCCGAAAAGTGCCACCCAGTAGAGGTAGCCCAGCAGAAGAAGATCCACAAAGCCGGAGGCAGCACGATCTCTCAAGGAAGCCAGGTGCAATCCGGTCTGCGGAATGGGGGTTACTTCATCGTCGCTCACGTTGTCGTCCCATCTCTCGATGGTGTTGGTGACACTGTCGTTGGTGCTGTGCCTGGGAAAAGGGGTTGTTTCATCGAGCATTTCCTGCATTTCGTCAGCCGAGGCCATGTCGGTCGTCTCTTCAAATTGGCGGGGCTGTTTTTCGTCGGTGTTTTCGTCGTCTGCCATTTTTATTTTTTATCCCTGTGCAAAAAATTCTCTGGCGCGTCTTGGATCGTCGGTAAAAATTCCATCCACACCCAATTCCCGGCATCGTCTGAATTGGGCCTCCGAATTGGCGACCCAGACATGAACTTTAAAACCCTTCTCGTGCCATTTGTTCACCAGAGAAGGTGTGGTCCACTTCAATAATGGGTGAAACGCCCGAAGCATGAAGAATCTATCAAAAATTTCCGGCGGAACAAGTTTAAAAGAGCTTTGCATGGCAATAAGAGCGCGGGGAATGTGGTTAAAATGTTTTTTAAGCGTCAGCAGATGCCGAAAATAAAAGGAGGAGAGAAGAATTCGGTTGGGAGAAATAATTTCCTGCGCCAAGCCTGCAATAATGCGCGGACCGATATGCATCAGCCCCGGTTGCGCCTTGAGATCGAGAATGACATCGGTCCCACTCGGCTTCACCAGTTCCAAAACTTCCGTCAGAGAGGGGACTCCCAGTGATTCCAACTCCGCCCAGGTTTTTTGATGCACGCATCCCTTGCCCAGTTTCAATTTGGCGAGGTTGTTGTTGTGGGTGACGACCGGAATTTTATCTCTGGTGAGCTGGCAGTCGATTTCTATACTGTCTGCCTCCAGTTCGATGGCTTTGCGAAATGCCTCGATGCTGTTTTCCGGTGCCTCTTTGGAATCTCCCCGGTGGGCAAATATTTTCATCCTCATATATTCCCCAATTCATACTGGCAGAGTGTGAGCGTTGCGATGGCGGCGGTTTCGGCGCGCAAAATCTGTCGTCCCAGGCTTAACCCTTTGGCTCCGGCTTTTTCGGCCTCCGTCACCTCTTTTAAAGGGAAGCCCCCCTCGGGGCCAATCACGACAAGAAGCCTTGAAGAATCAATGGTTTGGAAGAGAGAGTGAAAGGAGTTGTCTTCCTCTTTTTCCCACGCCAGAAGCACCCCGGAAAAATCTTTGAATTTGTGGATGAGCTGTTCAAAAGTGAGGAGGGGATGAATTTTGGGAATCGTGACCATCCCCGTCTGTTTGGCCGCCTCTTTTATAATTTTTTCAAACCGGGCCATTTTTTTGGGCGTCACGGAATCTCCATAATGGGGAATGGTACGCTCCGAAACAAAAAGAAAAAATTCGGCAATCCCAAGTTCCACCCCTTTTTGCAAAACGAGTTCCAGATGATCGTGTTTGAGCAATGCGATGGCCAGAGCGGGAGAGGGGGCGCTGACTTTGAGCACCCGGCGCTCCACCAGACGGAGGTCGACCGCTTTGGGATGAATGGTTTCGATCACCGCTTCATACTGATGCGCACCATCGCTCAAAAAAACCGAATCGCCCACCTTGTGGCGCAGGACTTTGACCAGATGTTTCGATTCTTCACCGGTCAGGGTGGCTCTGTCTCCTTCAATCTGCGATGGCTGGATTAGAAACTGGGGCATGATTATGATTCTTTTATCATTTTCATGGCTGATGGAAAAGGGGTTAATAAATAGGTTAATAAATAGGTTGGAAGCAACTTTCTCAAGCAAGTAACGATAACCACATTGAATGACAATAATTTATAGCGCCATAGGTATGCAGAGTTTGGCTGTATTCCAAGCAGGAATGGAATCTGTTCAATATTTTTTGACTTCGCCAAGCTCAAAATATCAGCTACTCGAATCGAGGGCTGTCAGTGAATATCAACAGGGTCATGTACAAAGGGCATCCCAACTTCTCCAAAAATCCGGAGGACTGCTTTGGTCTCGTGGTGCCTGGCATCAAGCAGAAGCTACATGGGTCCGGAGTGCACAATGGGCCTTGGGTTTGAAGGATGCAGAAATGGGTCCGCACCGTTTGGCCGTTGTCGATTATCTGCTTTCTGGCGGAATTCTAATGTGCAACAAAAGCCGCGGCAAAATTCCAAAGGATGAGCATCTGGTGACTTTGCCTGTCGATATGGGCACTGCGGCAACCGTCTATAAAGTTTTTGATCAACCTGTGGTTTTAAAATTCTCCGATCGGAGTCATCTATTGGTTAATCCGTTCAGTGGTTATGAATATCGACTGATGATCGGTGCATGGCGTATGCGGTTTACCAAAACACAATTGGAGGCACTAGCCACCGCCGGCCTCAGAACGGCCAAACTTATTTTCGCGGATGACAATTTGATGGTGCAGTCCCTGATTGATGGAATACGTTATTATGGACTTTTTCGGTCGGGGATGGATGTCTCTGTGATTCGCGAGGCCCTAAAATCCTATTCTACCTATCTTTCTGCGGCAAAGGCCGCTGGCATTGACATCGATTCCCCGTCGCGAAATCTCATCTTTGAAATAAGCACCCGCCAGTGGGTTGCCGTGGATGCTTAAATCTGATTTCTCCTTTGACTCACTTTCAGCGTATGTTAATCGCTGATTTAATATGCCATATGCAATCGGTATTGATGTGGGTGGAACTCATCTCCGGGTGGCTTTGATCGATGGGGGTGGAAAAATTTTAAACAGAAGGGCGGAAGTTGTGGGTGAGGCGCGCGACCCCGCTCCTTTTTTTGCGCGGCTGGCCGGCTCCATTCGCGAGACGGCGGGAGAATATCTTCCAAAAATTTCAGGCGTCGGGTTGGGATTGCCGGGCATTTGCAACGGACGGGAGAAGGTCATCCATCAGCTCCCGCATTTTCCCGCTTGGCGCGATGTCTCTGTGGTGGATCTTCTTCAAAAAGAATTCGACTGCCCCATAGTGTTCGACAACGACGCCAACATGGCGGCGGTCGGTGAACATTGGAAAGGGATTGCGGCACATTGGCCCTCTTTTATTATGCTCACGCTGGGGACCGGTATCGGCGGCGGGGTTTTTTTGAACGGTAAAATCTGGCAGGGGGAGGAGGGTTTCGCCGGTGAAGTGGGGCACATGGTGATCGACCGAAACGGCCCCGCTTGCATTTGCGGGCAGAAGGGATGTTGGGAAGTTTATGCCGCTTCTCAATCGGTGCCCAAAGGAACAACCGCTGAAAAATTGTCGCAGGAGGCTTCTGCCGGAGATGCTCAAGCCCGATTATTCTGGAAAAATTTTGGAGCGGCCTTAGGTGTTGGTATTTTAAATCTGGCGCACATTACCGGCGTTGAACATTTTGTGATCGGCGGTGGTATCGGAAAAGCGTTTGATCATTTTATTGCCTCGGCTAAAAATTCCATCCAAAAAGGGGCTTATCCCCGATTGTCTGAAAAAATAGTGGTGTTTCCCACAGCGCTCGATGGCAATGCGGCGTTGTTGGGATGTGCCGCGTCTGTATTATGTTAAAACGCCAAGCCACATTGTGTTTTTTGATGCAGAAAGGGGAGGTGTTGCTTCCGATGAAAAAACGCGGCTTCGGCAAAGACCGCTTCAATGGAGTGGGCGGCAAGGTGGAGGCCGGAGAGACGATTGAAGAGGCGGCACGGCGCGAAGTTTTTGAAGAGATTGCGGTCGAAGTCGGGCCTTTAAAAAAAATGGCGACAATAGAATTTTTTTATCGCGAAACTTCGAAAGAAATCTGGTGTCAAGAGGTTCACGTCTTTACCGCGACAGAGTGGAAGGGGACACCGCAAGAATCCGACGAGATGGCCCCGCACTGGTTTCCCATTCAATCACTTCCGTTCGAAAAAATGTGGTCCGACGATCCCTACTGGTTGCCCAAAGTGTTGAGTGGCGAATCCTTAAAAGCCCGCTTCCACTACACCCCCGAAATCACGATTGAGAGCTATGAAGTGACGCCGCTATAAAATCTTCTCCGTCGTAGACCGACAAAATCTGGGAGCGAATAAAAAAGGGTATTCGGGGACGCACCTCATTTTGGGACGACC
>JAUSII010000075.1 GCA_030648035.1 Deltaproteobacteria bacterium
TTTTAGCACCGAAGGTCTGTGCCGCGCAGATAAAGACATATTGCATATCCTTTGTTGCTTCAATGCATTGATCCAATTCTGTAAAATCAAACTTCTGAAAATCCGACTCCAAAAAAGCGGGCTTTCTGGAAAAGTAAGAAGCGCGAACATGAGCGCCCATTTCCTTCAACTTAAGGGCAAGATTAGAGCCAACAAGCCCCGTTCCTCCAGCGACTAAAATATTTTGTCCCTGAATCATACAAATTTCCTTTCCGTAAAGACGTTATACCTTTTGTCCTCCCCCCCTTTATTTTCTTTGTACCAGCGCATCGTCTCAAAAATCCCTTCCTCGATGGAAATTGTCGGAGCGAACCCAAGTGATTTTGCAAAGGAAGTATCCATTAGACGCTTTTTGTCTCCAGAAGGTTTTGTGGTGTCCCAGATAACTTCGGGTTTTACTTCCATGTTGCCGACAATTACATCAACAATTTCTCGGATGGTCACTCCAACACCACTCCCCAGATTGACCGGCTTTCCCGGATTTTTTTCCATAACGACAAGCATTCCTTTCGCCACGTCCCTTGCATGAATAAAATCCCGCACCGGCGAACCATCCCCCCAAACCGTGAAAGGATTTTCACCATCCAACGCACGTTTGATTAAAGAGGGAATGACCATTGCATTATTGGGGTCAAAATTATCATAAGCACCATAAACATTTGCGGGACGGACGATGTTTACATTGTTCCAGCCATATTCAATCCTATAAGCATCAGCCTGCAACTCCCCCATTCTTTTGGCCCAGCCGGCAAACCGGTCATTTTCGGAAGGAAAAGTTTTCCACACATCCTCTTCACAAAATACTTCTGCCGGGGCATAAACACCAACGCTGCTTGTGAAAAGGTAGTTGCTGACTTTGCATTGCCTTGCGGCCTCCATCATATTGACGCTGAAAGTTATCGTTGGAACAAAAAAGCTGGCCGGTTTTTTGGCCGTCATTGCGGGAGAACCTTTAATGCCCACCAAATTAAAAACGGTGTCAATGCCGTTACAAACTTCCAAACAATTATTGAAATTCATCAGATTGACGCGGCAAAATTCTGCCTTAGGGTGCGCCCTTGAAGGATCATCCAAAGAAGCGATGCGGACATCTGCTCCTTGCTCAATGAGCAATTTCACCAAAGGACGACCAATGAGCCCCGTCCCACCCGTTACTAATACTTTTTGATTTGTAAACATGTAAGTCTCCCAATTTGAATTAAGATTTATCCTGAACCAAACATTGATAAACCGCCTGAAAATCCTGGTAATACGGGGAGGTTTTTCTTTGCAAGGCCGGGAGTAAAAACCGGTCTTGCTCCCGCCATGAAAAAGAACGAAGAGCCATCCAGAGAGCATGAAGCATTTTATTTTTTTTGAGTACCTGCCGCATTGTTGATTTCGACTGTGTTGCCGGTTTTAATTTTTTATTCATCACTATCGCAAGACGTTTCCAAAAAGCTTTCTTGACAATCTCTTTTGCCTCATCCAGCGGAATACCATCAATTTTAGAGATCTCCCCTCCCAAACAGGTTTCCATCTTTTCCCAATTTTGGGCGAAAGTCGGGTTGATCACCCAATCGAAAACGTCCCGCATGTTCTGGCTTTTGGTCCAAGCCCCCGCATCGGCATGCCGCTCTCTCAACATATAAAGGCCGTCAACAGTTTTCACCTTGCCATAAAGAATGCTCAAACAGCTGGGAACTAGTTCCTCAAAATGGTAATCCCACTGGAAATTCTTGCAAAGCTGAATGCTCTTTTTTAAAATTTCGGTGCGGTGGATGGAATAAAAAGTGACAAAATAGGACCCCAAATGATTCAATAATCTTTCCGAAGCGGTCTCGCCAAAATTCTCCCCTTGGCGGTAAAAAGAAAAAGCATTCGACGGAAACTGAGTTCCATTTTCTTCAACATTGAACATTCCGCATTTGCCATGGGCCAAACCATAATCCGGATTTTCATCTAAAAATTGAACGGCGGATTCAAAAGTCCTTGGCACCATAAAATCATCATCGGCCCAGAAGACGGCATACGGTGTTGTGACCTGCTTTACTCCCTCCCGCGTTTTTTCCATCAGCGACAAACGGGAATCATATCGACAATACCGGATATTATTTCACGCAAATAGAGACTGCAAGTGAGCAACATCCAACGGTTCATCGCTGGAATCCAAAACGATGTAGTTTAATTTCGTCCCCTGCAGAGAATCAATATACTGCAAAAGCCTCAAAAGTTTTTTCGGCCGATTATAGGTCAAAATAAGTGCCGTTAATTTATTGGAGATGTCCATGAATCAATTTTTTATACGCCGCAACGTATATCCATCACCCGCAAATTCCTTCTCTCCCCATTCCCGATAGTTATCTTTCACATGGATGAATTTTCCGGAATATCCCGGATTCTGATTGAAAGCCAAAAATTCGCAAAGTCGGATCGGATAGCTGAAATCGACTTTATTCTCCTCAGGAACAACAACTCCATTTTGAATGGCCTGCTCCAGCATTTTTGTCGGATTGGGCCCTGGCGCCACACAATAGACAAAAATGTCGGGCGCAAGTTCTTTGGCTAAAACTTCCGAAAGACGAACCACCGCTGTTTTGCTGACACCATAGGCGCTAAAATTGGGATTGGGATAGGCCGATCCGCCGCCGGACAGAAAAATAATAAACCCATGATTTTTACGAAGGGAGGGGAGACCAAACTGAACCAATCGGCCACCGCTGAATAAATTGACCTGAAATGTATTTGTCCAATCGTGAAAATTATTCTCCGCAAACGGTCCCATGGGGGTAATGACTCCGGCATTATGGATAAAACCGGAGAGGGAAAAAGACTGAAGCTTGGTTTTAAGATTTTCAACGTCTTCAGGACGGCTCAAATCAGCCTGAAGAGAATAAAAATTTTCATGCTCGAGGGGAGTCGCACCACGGCTGACGCCGACAACCGAAAAATCGAGGTTCAAAAAATGTTTTGCCAAGGCTAGACCGATGCCGCGACTGGTTCCTGTAATTAGAATTGTTTTTTTCAAAGGCTTTTCTGTGCAAAATCGAGATAATTCAACAAGGAAGCGCGGCTAGTTCCGTAAGTTCTACCCTCAAGATTCGTCCAAACGAGGGATTCCTTCACCTCATACAACTGATCGCAATGCCGGCAAATATCAAAAGAATCAAAATCCCCCTCAAGATGAGCTTTTCTTAAAGATTTCATCCTCTCCCCGTTCACGACATCCATCAATGGAGTATCCGAGGTATGTCCCATGACCCCTTTAGAATCCATTCCCAAAACATTGGGACAAGGAACCACAGCCCCAAATTGCCCCCCCAATCCACCCGCTCGAATTTCAATGATGGGACCCAAAGGCCTTCCGCAAGAACGACGGGGCCGATCCTTAAAATAGACCTCCCTATCCGCCGCATCATTTCCATATTGACCACCCCAATTGTGAGTCAGCCAAATTTCCGCTTTGACGCCCAGATAATTGATCCAGTTTGTCAAATACATCTCTTTTTCCTGTTCCAATTGGTCGATGTCATGAATGAGATGATTCGTTTGAAGCAGTGTTGCCTCATATCCTTTTTCTTTTTGAATTTTCAGACACTGTTTCAAACTTTCCCGGACTTGATCATAAGCATCCACAGACATCCATTTTGCATAACTCTCTTTATCCCATCCCATGCAGGAAACCTTGCAAACCGTCAGCCCGGCCTGACATAGACTTTCGAACCGTTCGGGAGTTAATTTTGTTCCATTGGTGTAGATAAGACTGGTGATGTTTCTATCGGTCAAATAGCGAATCGCTTCTTCCAACTCTTTGTATAAAAGAGGCTCCCCGCTTCCATTCAACGCGACATGTTGCAACCCCAACGGAATGGCTTGATCGATGATTTTTTTATATTCGGCGATGGGAAGTTTCTTAAGAAATTCTTTCTCCCGGCCGGTTGACTGCGGACACATGGTGCATTTCAGATTACACCCTCCAAAAACTTCCAGGTTGATCTGCTTGATTTCATGAATTTCCAAATTCCGCTGATTCATTCTCTCCCCCTTTTAATCGCTGACATAAATAATTTTGCTCCCCTGCGGCTCAAAAGAAAAATCGCATTCTTTCAAATCGGCAAGCGATTTTCGGACATTGTCATGATGTTCTTCTTCACAATAAAGAACCAGAAAACCACCACCACCCGCCCCCAGCACTTTTCCGCCGAGCGCTCCCGCCCTTCTGGCCTTCTCATAATATCCGTCAATGGCGAAATTACTGACTCCGGAGGCCAACTCTTTTTTATACATCCAACCCTCATGAAGAATTTCTCCAAAACGGGTTAAATCATTTCGCGACAGGGAATGCGCCAGATCCTTTGTCAAACCGACCATTTTATTCAGAAAATCCATTTTATCCCGAGTCCCCTTCTGTTGTTCAGCCAGAATATCGGAAGAAACACGGGTAATTCCCGTGTAAAATAAAAGTAGTTTCTTATTCAATTTTTCTTTTGTTTCCTTGCCGCAGATAATGGGATCGACAAAAACACTTTCATCACGGTTAAAACATAGAAAATTAAAGCCTCCATACGCCGTCATATATTGATCCTGCTTGCCCACGGGATGTTTTAAAATTTCATGTTCAATTTTATAAGCATCTTGTGCCAAGCGTTCTGCAGAAACATGTTGTCCTTTAAATGCATAGAGGGCATTCAGCACACCGACAGCCAACCCGCTGGAAGAACCCAACCCGATACCCGCTGAGCCTAATGGAATGTCGGCCATATAATAAATCTCCACCCCTTTTCGGATATTCAAAAGTTTCAGGGCTTCTCGAATAATATTGTGTTCCAAATCCTCGACATTTT
>JAUSII010000041.1 GCA_030648035.1 Deltaproteobacteria bacterium
CCCTCCTTACCATCAAAACCCTTTTGCCAACCCCGCCTATGTCTCACGTGACATTAGGTCGGGGGGAACAGGACCTTTTCAAATTAAGGCGCTGTCGGGCTTACGAAACTCCCGCTTGCAGGCGCGTATGTATACGTGAACGTGCTCGTGCCATCGTTGTAGGTGTAAGATGTGTCGCTGACCCGTGTCCAACGGTTGTCGGCAACACCCTGGCTCAATATGTTCGTAAAGATTAAATTGGCCGGACCTGCAACGGCGTTTGAGGCCGAGTCGAGCGTTGTTGGATAAATCCCCGGAGGCCCATTGACCACCAAATCGTTGGCTCTAAAAAGGGCAATGCCGGAACGGACAGCACCAGTCACTCCATCTCTGGAGGCCTGTCTGGCTTGCGTACTCACATTGATGAACGACGGAAGCGCGGCCACGGCCAAGATTCCCAGAATCGTGATGACCAGGACCAGTTCGATTAACGTAAAACCCTTGCTGTTTTTTCTGACGGACATCATTTTTGTATCCCCCTTTCAAAAACATTAAAATAGACAAGCCGATTTTACTCTTTCGTTTGAAGTTGTCCAAGTGTCATGATTTACCCAGTATGGGTAAAAAAAAACTTACCCATGCATGACCGCGGAGGACATGTTCCAGATGGGAAGAAAAATGGCCAGCGCGAAAAGGGCCACAAAGCCGAAGATGAATCCCAGGAGGATCGGCTCCAAAAGAGTTGTTAGATTTTTGACCATGTGATGGATTTCGATGTCGTAATGTTCCCCCAAACCTTTGAGCATGTCATCCAGGGAACCGGTTTTTTCCCCGATGGCGGTGGCCTCCACCAGCATGGGGGAAAAACAGGTCGATTTTTTCATCGCTTCGGAAAGGCTTTGTCCCCGTTCAATATCGGCTCGTATCAGGCGAATGTCTTTCGCCATCACTTCATTTTGTATCACATTTTCCACGAGGTTCAGGCTTTTGGTTACCGAAAGTCCGCTATGATAAAGTGCCGACAGAATATGTGCAAAACGGGCATTGGCAATTTTTTGTCCAAGCGTTCCAAAGACCGGAACTCTCCAACGCCATCCATCCAGGCGCAATTTTCCGGCAGGGGTTTGGTAATACCGGCGGATGGCGATGTATCCCGCAAATAAAAGCAGAACCACAGCCCATCCATAATGGCGCAGAACATCGCTCATCCCCATGATGATGCGTGTGGGGAGTGGAAGTGCGGCTTTGTAATGACCGTAGAATTTGGCGAATTCGGGGAAGACCCAGATCAGCATAATCGTCATGGCGATACACAAAACGCCCACAACCAGTTTGGGATAGAGGGTGGCTGATTTCACGCCGGTTTGAATCTCCACCTCTTTTTGCAAAAGTTCCGACAGATTGTTCAGCACCTCTTCCAAAATGCCAGCCTCTTCTCCAGCCGAGAGCATGCTGATATAAAGGTCGTTGAAAATTTTGGGATGTTTGGCAAAGGCTTTGGCCAGGGTGGAGCCTTGGGAAATATCGGTTTGAATCCGTTGCAGTGTTTCTCTGAAAGTTTTGTTTCTCGTCTGACGTGAAAGAGTTCCCAATAACATCTCCATGCTCATGCCGGCTTTGAAAAGGGTGTGAAATTGTCTCGTCATCAAAACCAGTTCATCGTCTTTGACTTTTTTGAACCATTTCATTTCAGGAAGGAGACTGCTTTTGGCTTGGATCAGTCGGATGGAAAGGGGAATCAGCCCCTGTTCCGACAACACGGCCTTCACCGGTTCTGCGGCAATTCCCTCCAGATGGCCGGTAACCAGAATGCCTCGTTGATCTCTTGCACGGTAGGCAAAAAGTGGCATGAGAGATTAATCCTCCTCGGTAACGCGCAATACCTCTTCCAATGTTGTGATTCCCTGTTCGACTTTGCTGAAACCATCCTGACGGATTTCACCATGACCCAGTCGTCGCAATTCTTTTTCTATTTCCAGATCGGGGGCCCGGTTGTAAATCAGTTGACGCAATGTTTCGGTGATCGGCGCCATTTCAAAAATGCCGACGCGTCCGCTATAGCCGGTCAGATGACAGGCGTTGCAACCCTTGCCACGAAAAGCTTTTTTAACCAGTTTGGCATAAGGCCCCATTTTTTCGGAATCGAGTGGAACCTCTTCCCGACATTCGGCGCATATTTTTCTCACCAGTCTTTGCGCCAGCACTCCCTGCAGGGCGCTACTCAACAAAAAAGGTTCCACCCCCAAATCCATCAGTCGGGACATGGCTCCCGAGGCGGTGTTGGTGTGTAAGGTCGAAAGCACCAGATGTCCGGTGATGGCGGCGCGTACGGCAATGCTGGCCGTTTCGGCGTCACGAATTTCGCCGATCATGATGACATCGGGATCCTGCCTCAAGACCGAGCGCAAAATGGAGGCAAAAGTGAGACCGGCTTTGGGATTGATGGCCACCTGCGAAATATTTCCGATCTCGCTTTCTATCGGATCTTCAATCGAAATGATGTTGAGTTCGGGAGAATTGATCCGGGCCAGCGCCGCATACAGCGTTGTTGATTTTCCGGAGCCGGTGGGACCTGTCGCCAGAAAAATGCCGTGACTCCTGGTCACCATCTCGGTGAAAATCTGGCGGTCTTTTTTTGAAAATCCGAGATCGTCGATACTGCGCAGGGATTCTTTTGAAAGAAGTCTCAAGACAATTTTTTCGCCGTATTGTGTGGGGCAGGTTGAAATTCTCAAATCAAGTGTGCGTCCAACGAGACGAATGCGGACGCGCCCATCCTGCGGAATGCGATGCTCCGCGATGTCGAGACCCGCCATGATCTTGATTCTTGAAACAACCGCAATGTGCATGTTTTTGGGAAGGACGGCGCGCTCATGCAGAAGACCATCGACGCGATAGCGCACGCGGCTGGAATCTTTGAACGGTTCGATGTGGATATCGCTGGCCGCATCGCTCCAGGCGCGCAAAATGAGATCGTTGACCGCCGCGATGACCTTGGGGCCCGAGGCGATCTCCTGGATTTTTTTGAACTCCATCTCTCCGGTATCTCCCCCTTCGGTGATATTTTCGATCAGGGCTATCCTGCTTACTCCGTCTTCTTCGGGAGAGACGGTTGCATAAGCCTCTTCGAGGGCCTTTCGAATTTCGTCCGCGTTGGCGAGATAGGGGATGATCTCCTGGTGAAAAGCCATTTTGAGATCGTCAATGGCAAAGGAATCGACGGGGTTGGCCATGGCCACTTCAATTTTGCCGTCCGTTTCTCTCAACGGCAGAATGAGATGGCGTTTTGCGGAGGTCGCCGAGATTTCCCGCAAGAGGTCTTTGTCCGGTTTGATATTTTTTAAAGAAATGTAGGGGATCTTGATGTGTCGGCTCAAAAACTGGAGAAGTTGTTTCTCATTGATAAAACCCCGCTTGACCAGAATGGAACCCAAGTCTTCTCCCAGATTATTGACGCTCACTTTGGCCACCGCCAATTGTTCTTTGGTGATGAGTCCCTCGTGAACCAGATCGTTGGTAAACTGGCCTATAGAGGGAAGGGATGAAGACATGTTGGCATTATACGGAAAAAATAGAGGAAAACAAAAGGTTAAGAGTTAAGACTTGCAAAACATAAATCAAATTGCTTATATGCGCCGCTCCTCTCAAAGGATTAGGAACGATATGACAAACCAACCCATGGATATTACCAACGATTTCACTCTCCGGGTCGCCACCGTAAACGGCTCCGGTTCCCAGTCGGCGAACAGCGTTTTAATTAAGGCTCTTTTCTACATGGGCATCCCGGTCTCGGGCAAAAATATTTTTCCCTCCAACATTGCCGGTCTCCCCACCTGGTATACCATTCGCGTCAGCAAAGACGGTTATGTCGGCAACACACGGGAGGCGGAAGTTCTCGTTTTGATGAACACCGACACCTTTCAGCAGGATTTGAAAGAGGCCAAGGCGGGGGCGGTTGTTGTCTATAATGATAAGCTTACTGTCCCGAACATGCGTGCCGACCTCATCTATTATCCCGTTCCATTCCAGAAACTGGTGACGGAGTGTTGTGAAGTATCGACGCTCCGCAAGATGGTGATCAACATGATTTATGTGGGGGCGGTGGCCGAACTGATCGGCATTGATCTGAATAAGGTCCGCCATGCCCTTGAAAAACAATTTCACAGTAAACCCAAAGCGGTCGATTTGAACTGGAAAGCGGTGCAGGCCGGAGTCGATTACGTCAAAAAAAATCTCACCAAAAAAGATCCCTATCGCGTGCAAGCGCTCGACAAGACCCAAGGTAAAATCATCATCACCGGCAACGAAGCGGCGGCCCTGGGCTGTCTCTTTGGCGGTTGCACGGTTTTCCCGTGGTATCCTATCACACCGGCGTCGAGTGTCGGTGATGGTGTCATCGAATATTTTGCCAAATATCGCAGAGAAGAGGGGGACCACGCCCGCTTTGCCATCGTTCAGGCCGAAGATGAACTGGCCGCATTGGGAATGGCGATCGGTGCCGGATGGGCAGGGGCGAGAGCCGCCACTTCCACTTCAGGTCCTGGCATCAGTCTTATGGCGGAGTTTTCTGGCCTCGCCTATTTTGCAGAAATTCCGGTGGTGATTTTTGATGTGCAACGACTGGGGCCCTCCACCGGTTTGCCCACGCGTACAAGTCAGGGCGATCTTTTGTTTACGCAATTTTTGTCGCATGGTGATACGCATCATCTGGCCGTTATCCCTGCGTCTCCCAAAGAATGTTTTGAATTGTCGATGGAGGCGTTCAATCTGGCGGAAGAATTTCAGACGCTGGTTTTTGTCCTCTCCGATCTCGATTTGGGAATGAACAACTGGATGTCGGAACCGTTTGATTATCCTTCCGCCCCGTTTCGACGTGGCAAAGTGCTGAACGCCGAACAACTTGAAAAACTGGGCGGCTTTCAGCGCTACGGAGATCCCGATGGCGATGGCATTCCCTATCGGACATTGCCGGGGACCAATCATCTCAAGGCCGCCTATTTTACGCGCGGTTCTGGGCACACCTTTCAGGCGACTTATTCCGAAAAACCGGAAGACTGGAAAGGGGTGCTCGATCGCATCGCCAAAAAATTGGAGACAGCCAAAACCAGATTGCCCGAGCCGGTGATCGACAAAATGGAAAAGGCAAAAATCGGCTTCATCGCTTATGGCACCACCGACCCCGCCATGATCGAGGCCCGCGATATTCTGAACGCCAAAGGTTTGAAGAGTGATTATTTGAGAATCCGTTCTCTGCCACTCCATAAAAAAGTGGCCGAGTTCATTCAGGGTTGCGAAACGGTTTATGTGGTCGACCAGAACCAGCAGGGACAGATGGCGGGTCTGGTGAAAATGGCCCATCCCGAACTGGCCGGAAAATTGCGATCAGTTTTGCATTACGACGGCATGCCGATCGACGCCCGTTCCATCACCGGGCAGGTTTTGCGGATGGAAGGAAAAAATTAAACAGGAGATTTTATGGCTGACGCAACTCTACCGACAACGCCTCCCGTGGCAACGACACCTCCGGCACCCAAGACCAACAAATTGGGTTTAACACGCCAGCAATACAGCGGTTCGCCCACCACTCTTTGTCCCGGTTGCGGGCACGATTCGGTCACCAGTTCCATCATCACCGCTTGTTTTGAATTGGGAATTGATCCCATGCAGTTGATCAAGATGAGCGGCATCGGCTGTTCTTCCAAGACACCGGCTTATTTCATGAGTCAATCTTTTGCTTTCAATTCTGTGCACGGGCGCATGCCTTCGGTGGCAACCGGTGCTTTGCTGGCCAACAAAAATTTGAAATGCATCGGCATCAGCGGCGACGGAGATACTGCTTCCATTGGTATTGGGCAGTTTATGCATCTGATGCGCCGCAACGTTCCGATGGTCTACATCATTGAGAACAACGGCGTGTATGGTCTGACCAAAGGACAATTTTCAGCAACGGCAGACAGGGGTTCCAAACTCAAATCGGGTCTGGCGAATGAATTTCCGCCGATCGATTGCTGTGCCATCGCCATCGAAATGGGTTGCTCTTTTGTGGCCCGTTCTTTTTCCGGCGACAACAAACAACTGGTGCCGCTGGTCAAGGCCGCTTTCTCCCACAAGGGGACGGTGTTGATTGATGTGATCAGCCCGTGCATCACCTTCAACAACCATGAAGGTTCGACCATGAGTTATGACAATGTGCGTGCGCATGATATCCCCCTGCACGAAATCGGTTTTGTTCCGCATTACGAACCGATCACGGCCGATTTTGAACCCGGTACGACCAAAGATATTATTTTGCCGGACGGAGCCCATATCCGCTTAAAGAAGTTGCATCAGGATTATGACCCGACCAACAAAATGCTGGCGCTGACCACATTGGCAGAGTCCAAAGCCAAGGGAGAGTTTGCCACAGGTCTGCTCTACATTCAGGAGGGGAACCCGAGCTATAACGAACTGATGCAGTTGAGTGAAACCCCGCTGGCACACATGAGCGAAAAAGAATTGCGTCCGTCGCCAGAGGTGCTCGAAGAAATCATGCGGGAGCTGATGTGATACAGAAAGAACTGGTTAAAAAACGTCATCCCAATTGGTTGCCAACGCCAAGACCTTTAAAAATTGTTCCAGATCAGATTGTCGTTTCGGAAAACGATCTTTTTCCGAAAGGAGAGGTGATCAAATTTTTTCAGGGGCAGGATTATGGATTCATCAAAGATCAACACGGCCGGGATGTCTATTTTCATTTGGGGGAGCTCGATTTCGTTGGGCCCAAAAACACAAAAAATTTCATAAAGGTCGGGGCCAGGATCGGATATGACCTCTCCTGGACCTCTCATGGACAACATGTCCGAAGAATCAAGATCTACTAAAGTCGTTCATTGCCAGCCGCGGGTGGCCTGCCGGTTTTCAATCCTCTGGATTGCCGGATTTTTCTTCTGTTGTCTGTTGTCTTCCTCTTCTGTTTTTGCCCAGTCGGCCCAGCCCAGACAATCTGCTAATGCGGTCGCCAGACATTCCTTAAGCGACATGACCCGGGAATTAAAAGAGGCCCACATGCAATTTTTCCCGATCCCCGTTTTTGAAACGGATCCTTCGGCGGGACAGCGCTATGGGATTATGCCCACTTATTTGTGGCTCGACTCCAAGGATACATTGGTCGGCATTGCCGTGGCGGCCATAACTTATAATCCGGAAGTGGTTAAAACCGGCGGGTTTGCCGGATTATTTTTCTATCCTTCTCCCGACGAAAAATTCCAGCTTTTCTTTCAGCAATCCCAGGATTATGAAAAAGATTATTATGCCACTTATAACAATGAAACATACCTCGACGGAAAACTGGATTTGGAAATGGAAGGGGAATATCAGCAAAATCCTTTTGAACGTTTTTTTGGTTTTGGCCCTTCAAGTTCGCGCACGGCACAAACAAATTTCGTCTCCCACATCTGGTTGGGGAATGGGCGGGTGGCTTATGCCTTCCGGCCACAGATGGATATTCAGTTGGTCGAGAGCTGGCTCCGCATGCAGATGCATCCTCGTGCGATTCTTTCCCTGGGAGATACGGAGACTGTTTTCAGCGGAAATCCGGAGGTCGCTTCGTCAAACATATGGTCGCACCGCCTTTCCTATATTTGGGATACCCGCGACAATAAAGATATTCCGGCGTCTGGGCATTATCTTGAAGGGTATGGCCGCGCCGTGCAATCCTTGAACGGAGGTGATTTTTTTGGCGGCTATGGCATTCTGGCCAAGCAATTTTTTCATCATAGCGATCGTTTTGTCACCATGCCCTATTTAAGAATCCTGCAGGATTTTGGAAGCGACATTCCTTTCTATATGCAATCGAGGCTGGGTGGCGAGGCAGATTTGA
>JAUSII010000080.1 GCA_030648035.1 Deltaproteobacteria bacterium
CCCGTTCCACATTAAAATCCCCTCTTTTACAGCTTCAAAAAAAGCGTCTGGAGTGTTCGCGGAGATGTGAAAAACAACCGGCTTGCGGATATCCCAATGCACCGCAACTCCCTCCGATGCCGTAAAAACCCCCACCCTCCCCTTGGAATCTGGAGGAACAATTTCAAAATCCACATTTTTATCATTCACCCGAAAAGCATAATTCAAAATCATGGTTTTTTCCGGATCATCTCCACTTTGAATCACATGATAGAAGGAAAAAAGAGAGTCGGTTTCCATAAAATCGCGCAGATAGGAAGAGTGAACAAGAACGGTTTTATCATCACCACCGTCGAGAAGAAAATGCTCAATTCCCGATTTTACATCAAAAATAAAAGACTTCTCCCGCATCTTGACAACAGGAAACTCGGCCAGAATTTTTTCGGGCTTGTAGGGCTCAAGCGCTTTGGCTGGATCCATTTTTTCAAAAAGAAAAATTTTCCCGTTAAGAAACCGAAAATAAACAATTTTGGGTGTGTAAGAAGTGGTAGGATGTTTGGATTTGAGAGTCGAATCAACGACCAATGTCGGCATAAACAAAAATTCCTTGTCCAATGCGGCGGCGTCGATAGTGAGATACCAATCCTGATGGCCCAAACCGATGCCGGCCCAAGCGGAGGCGGAAACAAAGAGAATAAAAAGGGAGAGGATTATTTTTTTCATCGTCTGCACTTGTATCGGCTGATCTCCAAAAAGGTTGCTTGAAAATATGATTTTTATTCTTGGAGCTCTTTTCAAGAGGGTGTATGGGTTGAACCCATGGAAATAGCAGGGAAAAAGGTAATGGTCCTCGGGGCCACCGGCATGGTCGGGCAGGCCATCTGCCGTGAGCTCGCTCTGTACAAACCCTCTCTTTTAATTCTCACCTCCCTCTACGAACATGAGTTGACCCACCTGACCGAAATGCTTGTTCAGGAGTTCAGAGAAGATCTTCCTCCGATCAAAGTATCGTGGGGAAATTCTTTTGTCCGCACGGAATGGAAAGATTTGTCGAGGCAGGAGATGCTGGGCGACACACAAATCCGCCAACAGTTGATATTGGATATGGTCGAACCGCTCACACGCGAAACATTGGAGAAGATGGAACTCCACCATCTCTGCCTCCAGCACAAACCCGACATTATCATCGACACCATCAATTTTGTATCGACCCTCCCCTACGCCAACATTTTTGACGCCGCCAAGGAGGGTTTCAATACGCTTAAAAAATGTCAGTCCGAAAAACATTTCGATGACGTGGCGGCGGCCAGCATTGAAAAATTACTCCTTTCTCAATACACGCCGCAAATCACCAAACATATTCAAATTTTGTTTCAATCGATGCTCGAGGCCCAGACCAGACTCTATCTAAAAACGGGCAATATCGGCACCGGTGTCGCTGGAATGAAAATTCCCTACACCCACACTCTCGATAACCCTCCACAAGCTCTATTGGCAAAATCGGCGCTGGCCGGAGCCCACACCCTGCTTCTTTTTCTGATGAGCCAGAATCCGAACGGCCCCGTGGTCAAGGAGGTCAAGCCGGTTTCCAACATTGCGTGGAAAAGAATCGGTTTTGGTCCGATCACTCATCGCGGAAGAGCTGTCCTGTTGGAAGATGTGGGACTCTCCGATGCCGTTTCGTTAAGCGGCAAGCTTTCAAAAATTTATTCCAAAAAACCGAAACATCTTAAATATAATGGCGAGCCGCGCGCGCTGACCGCTCCCTTCATTGATCTGGGCGAGAGCAGTCTTTTTGCCCTGGGAGAATTCGAGGTGTTGACCGACGAGGGACAGCTGGAGTTTCTGACACCCGAAGAGGTGGCACAGGCGGTCGTGTCAGAAGTGGAGGGGGACAACACCGTTGCCGATGTGATTGCGGGGCTGGAACAATCGACACTTCATTCCACCTATCGCGCCGGGTTCATGCGCGAACAGGCGATCCGAAAATTAAAAGAGGTGATTAAAAATTCCGGCGTCGATTCGGTCGCCTTTGAATTGCTTGGGCCCCCCCGCCTCTCCAAACTTCTTTATGAGGCCCATCTTCTTCAAAAAGTTTATGGAAATTTTGAAACGGTCTCGTCGACAGAGGCCGCCACCCTCTCCAAAGATCTGGAAAAATTCCTGATGGAAAAACCGGAATTGCGCTCGCAGATTATTTCCGTTGGTCTTCCAATTCTTCTGCCCAAAGGGGACAAAATTTTAAGAGGGTCGCGCATCGCCATCCCCTCCGACCTCCCCGGCAAATCCGACGCCCAGTTTGAAATCACGCCGGCCACCATTGATAAATGGGCCTACGACGGCTGGATCGATCTGCGACTGGAAAATATGCAGGCCTGGCAAAAAAGATTGCAGACGATTTCAGAAGAGATTCAAAAAATGCACTCGACCGACTCCTCTTCCTCTTATTCCAAAGACGCCACCTATTGGAATCACACCAACGGAAACACCCCCATCGACATCTCCAAACTCGCAAGCTGGGTTTTAAAGATGGGTTAATTGGCTAGCATTACGCGCCCCCGCCAACGCACAGGTGATGCCTGGTTGTTCGAGGGTCCACTCAATGACCCACTGGGCCAGAGGGATGTTTTTTTCATCTGCTTTTATTTTCAGCTCCTCAATCTCTTTAAGACATTTGGAATAATTCTCCGGAGCGAACATCGGGTCCCATGCGGGTTGGCGCACTGGATCGTTCGGTCTGTTCTCCAAGTTGAATTTGCCGGTCAGCAAGCCTTTGCGGAGAGTGCCGTAAGATAGAACGCCGATATTGTTTTCGATGCAGAAGGGGAGAATCTCTTTTTCGATCTCTCTCTGAAAATAATTATAGGGGGCTTGCAGACTTTCCAGCGGGGCATATTTCAGACATTCCCGCATCTGCTCTGCGCTAAAATTGGAAACACCGATCACTTTTATTTTGCCGCACTCTTTCAATTCAAACATCGCCTCCATGGTTTCGCCGATCTCTGTTTTTTCATCGGGCCAGTGGATTTGATAAATATCGATCCATTCAGTCTGCAGACGCTTCAGGCTCTCGTCGATCTCCCTTAAAATATTTTTTTTGGAGACATCCCGCCACGCCTTTTTCTTTTTTCCCTTTTCCCAGCAGAGCCCCGCTTTGGTGGCGAGCACCACCTCTTCTCTTTTTTTCAACCGCTTTAAAGTCTGGCCGACAATCTCTTCTGCGCGGCCAAACCCGTAAAAGGGGGCGGTGTCGATCAGGTTGATTCCCAAAGAGAGGGCCTTTTCGATGGTTTTTTCACATTCGGCCTCGCTCACCTCGTTCCACGGCCAGCCGCCAAAAACCCAGGTGCCAAGGCCTAAAGGGCTGATTTTAAAACAGGTTTTTCCAAAGAGACGTTTTTCCATAGAACACGAAATATCTTATTTTTCGCCACTCCCCAAGCATAAAGAGTGGCATAATAGAGTGGCATGGAAACAGAAGAGATTGAAAAACTTTTTGACCGACTCTCCCAACAGCACGGCATTGCCTCGGAGGCCTCGAAACAAATTTTTACATTGCTGATTCACGTCACCTTGAAATATCGCGACACTCTGGTGGAGATGGGGGAGAAAGCGTTGACCGTGGAAGAGACAAGAGAGGCCCTGGATGAACTGGTTTATATGATGAAAGAAAATACGTTTTCCAAAAACGTTCCGGACCGGATTCAAAACCTGGTCACCCTGTGGAATGAAGAGATCAAACACCAGATATATAACTAATCGGGATTGCCACAGCCCCTTCGGGGCCTCGCAATGACATTTAAATTTTTGCGAGGGCCGATTTGAGATCTTCAATCAGGTCGGCGCTATCTTCAATCCCCACCGAAAACCGGACCAGAGAATCGCTCAAGCCGATCTTGGCTCTCTCTTTTTGCGGGACAGAGGCATGTGTCATGCTGGATGGATGTGAGACCAGCGACTCGACACCACCCAGACTCTCCGCCAGTGTGAAATATTTAAAAGAGCTGATCAGTTGTTTTGTTTTTACGACACTCAATTTGAACTCCACCGAGATCATCCCTCCAAAACCGGGATAATGAATTTTCTTCACTTTTTTTTCTTTTTCAAAAAATGCGACAATCTCTTTGGCATTCTGCTGATGTCTCTCCATTCTTAAGCCAAGAGTTTTCAAGCCACGCTGGGTCAGCCAGCAATCAAAGGGAGAGGGATTCACCCCCAGCGCTTTGCGTGCAAATTTTAATTTGTCATGAAGATCACTCCGGTTGGTAGCCACCACCCCGCCGATCACATCCGAGTGGCCGCCGATATATTTTGTGGTGCTGTGCAGAACCATATCGGCACCCATCGTCAGCGGTTTTTGAAAATAGGAGGTGGCGAAGGTATTGTCGACGATCACCGGAACTTTTTTCTTTTTTGCCACAGCGACAATCGAACGAATATCGCTCACCCGCAAAAGAGGGTTGGTCGGCGTTTCCACCCAGATCAATTTTGTGTTGGGTCGCAGTGCCTTTTCGACCAGGGCCGCCTTTGTGGTATTCACAAAATCAAATTTCAATCCGAAGCGCTCTCCCCAATGGGTAAAAATGCGATAGGTTCCTCCATACAAATCATCGCCCGCCACAACATGATCTCCCATTTTGAGCAGACTTAAACTGGCCAAGGTGGCGCCCAGGCCCGATGAAAAAACGGTGGCGAACTTTGCCTCTTCGAGGGAGGCCAACCCCTGCTCCAGATTTTTGTAATTGGGATTGTCGGCGCGGGTATATTCAAAACCTTTGTGCTTTGCCGGAGATTCCTGTTCAAAAGTGGAGGTCTGATAAATGGGAGGGATCACCGCCCCGGTTGTTTTCTCTGGCGACTGTCCTTCGTGCACTGCCTTGGTATTAAAGCCGGCCATCTCGCCTCCCCTTCGGTTTGTCATTGCGAGCGTAGCGAAGCAATCCAGCTGATCATCGGGATTGCCACGGCCCCTTTGGGGCCTCGCAATGACATTGTCAACAGACTACTAATAATATTCCCCACTCACGAGGGTTGTTTGTGAAATGCGCCCGAAGCGCAGTTGCTGATCTACGAAGCTCTCATTATTCTTCAGTTCTATATCCACCAGTTTATCGTCTTTGAAAACGGGAACCAGCTTCGGAAAAACAATGGCGATCAGCTCTGGAAGTCCGATCTTCTCGGCCCGCGCCACAATGTTGTTTCTCCATTCTTTGTTGAATGTGGTCCCATATTTTTCCATGAAATTATCGACCGTTTTTTTATCGCCGGTCGCCTTGGCCTCTTGGACTATTTTCAATAATTGGGAAACGCCCTGGCGCAAATCATTCAGATCGAGAATGCGGACATAATATTTTTTTCTGACATTCACCACCTCAAACCCTTTTGTATTTTGCCGCAGATATTCAAAAATGAGCTGGCCCGCGCGATCATGCGCCTCTCGCAACACATCCTCTTTTTGTGCGCCACGCAATCGTTGCAGTTGTCCCTGAAGCTCCAGAAGATAGACTGCCTTGATTACCGCCTCCTGATTTTCTTTTTCAAAAGCGCCGATTTCTGCCAATTTTGAATCTCCCACCTGATGGAGGGCGACCAGATCGGCCCTCGCCTCTTCCCACGCCCCATAATTTTTTCCGATCACTTCCCTGGGGTCCACCCTCAAATTTTGAGCGGCGGTTCCCGAACCGTGACCGATCACTTCGTGCAGATAAAGAATCATCTCTCTCGCCACTTTGTAATTCTTTTTGACCATCGCCTGATATTCGGGAAGATAAAATTCCTTAATGGTCAATTCTTTCGTCACTTCGGCTCTCGTCTCCAATACATTGGTCAGAACCACATTTTTGCTTCCATATTTTGAGCGGACATCCTGATAGTTTGGAAGGTTGATGCCTCCCCAAGTGACAGGCCCGCCCTCTCCCGTAGCCACAGCAACCTCGATCAGGTTGGCCACCGGCTTGGAGGATATTTTTTTGCGTTTGTAAATATCGGCCCAGGGCATTCTATCTTCAAAATATTGCACGTTTTCTGAAATGCCGGTCAGGACAGGCTCCTCCAGAGTGGAATAGGCGATCCCTTCAAAGCTGCCCACCATCTGCCTCGGATCCATGTAAGTTTCGACAAAGCCGTTGATGGTATCTACCTTTGAATCAGATTTCAGCCAGTCGATGGAAGATTCCTTGAAAAATTTTTCATCTCCCGTCTCATAATAACGGACCAGATTTTCGAGAGCCTTCTTCTGATTGCCGTCGGTCAGGGGAATGGCCTGTTTTAAAAAGTGGACTATATTGGAGAGTTGTTTTCCGTTCACGCCATCCACCTTGTAAACTTGGGGCACAACTTTTGAATCCGATTTGGCAAAACGGACATTGAGTTTTGCTTTCCAGAAAGCATCCTGCCCCTCGATCTGGGCCAGGGTCAGACTCCGGTCATAAATATTAACCGCGCTGGCCTGGATGATATCGCCCTCGTCAGCCGTTGGAGTGAGATTGGTTAAAACCGGCTCCGTCTGAACATCAAAAATGGAGGCGCGTATCCGCTCAAAATAGGTTTCGGGCAGAACGCTTTGCAACTCTTCAAAGGTGAAGGGTGGGGCAAATTTCAAACCACTCCGGACATGATATTGGGAATTGTTGATCCAGATATATTTGGCATAGGTCAGAAATTTTTTCTTGAGATTTGGGGGGGCCTCTTCGGATAAAAGAGATTCGGCCAGATCCCTGATTTGCAGGGCATCGCGGTGGCGTTGATCATAATAGATATCCCTGCCGGCAATGGAGGCGCGGGTCAGGTAATACAACAGAATCCGTTCTTTGGGAGTCAGCGTGACGAAATGATCGAGATAGCATCTGGCAATCGCAAATTCATTTTTGCCAAGTTTTTCAACGAGAAAGTGTTTTCCCGTTTTCATGGGAGCCGATTTTACAGAAATCGGCTTTGCCATCGCTGGCAGGGCCAAAATCATACCGAGAAGAATAAGAGAAAATTTCATGATGATGTGGTACTACTCCATCTTCAAGGAGATGAAAACGATGAAAGTGCTAATATCTGGCGGCACCGGTTTTTTGGGACAATCCTTCACGCGCCTTCTTTCAAAACAGGGTTACACCTTGAAAATTTTAAGCCGAACACCGGAAAAAGTCGGGATTCTTTTTCAAAAATTATCTATCGAAACGGTGGAGGGCGACATTCGCAACCCCGCCACACTTGTTCACGCATTGGAAGGAGTCGATGTCGTCATCCAATGTGCCCAATTTCCCGGGCATCCGATTGAAAATAAAAAAAGGGGGCACACCTATTGGGAGGTCGATGCCCTTGGAACAGAAAACCTGGTCAAAGCAGCGACACAGGCTCAAGTGAAGCATTTCATCTATATCAGCGGCGCCGGAACAAAAGAGACGGCAAAAGAGCCTTGGTTCAAAGCCAAGTGGTATGCCGAACAGGCGGTGCGCGGTTCCGGATTGGTCTACACCATATTGCGCCCCTCGTGGATTTACGGCCCTGGCGATAAAAGTTTAAACCAGATTATCCAAATGGCGAGACGCCTCCCCTTTCTTCCGATGATCGGCCTTGGCAAAAATCGCGTTCAACCCCTTCACATCGACGACATTGCCGAAATTGTTGCCCTGTCGGTAAACTACAAAGGCTCCGACAACAGAATTTTGGAAGTGGGCGGCCCCGAAGAGATGACAATGAAGGAGATGATGAAACGGGCGCTACGGATAGCCGGTTTAAAAAAAATGATTTTTCCCATTCCGAAAGTTCTGGCAAAACTGGGTGCCTGGCCGCTGCAATTTCTGCCAAATCCCCCCATGACTCCAAAGGCGATTGATTTCATTACGATGGATGTGAGCATCGACATCAAACCGATGCTAAAAATGCATCCGTCAATTCACTTAAAGACCTTGGAAGAAAGCTTGAAAACCTATTTCTTCCATAATGGGCATTCCACCGCTCCTGATTAAATTGATCAATTAATTTTTTGGGGTCTTTTGCCACCATCTGAAGCTCTTTTAGTTTTGCATTTAAAGCATTCCTCATGAGGCTCGAGAAAAAGAGATCGGGCGCCATCTCCAGCAAAACAGAGAGCCAGTTTTTTTTGCGGCTTTCAGAACGCCATTCTTTTTCCATTTTTTCTATTTTTACCAGACTCATCTCGTTTTTAAAAAGATAGTCGTCTTGCAAACTCTCCAAGTTGCGACGACGGACAGATCCGGTTTCCCAATCGACCATTTCAATGGCCAAACCTACATTCCAGGAATAAAGCTGCAAACGCCCCTCCCCACGCCCATGGTCAAATCCAAAATGCATCATGATGGCCAACTGCTCCCCAAGTGTTTCGGCCATCCACTGAATGTATTGGCGCCGGGTCATTTTTCTCTTTCCCAATTCGGCGGCAACATTTTGTTTTGCATAATCGATAAGTTGTTCAGGATATTTCGCATGTTCCAGATCAGAAAGACGAAAGGCCAATCGGCTCAACTCCCAATAGAGAGCCCGTTTTTGTGGCAAACCGGAAAGGGTGACATGCCCTTCTCTCCACTGCATTGCATCAACAATGCCCAAAGCCAATGGTGTCCTAAAACCGAGCGGGCCTGCCACGGCATGCATCATATTACTCATGTAATATCGCGGCAGAGCTTCATCCATGCTGGTCAATCCATCTCGGGGTTCTACGCCAGTGCGGGCCTTTTGTGTGCGACCTACTCCAACGCCGCTCAAATAATTCCACTGTGTTCCATCCGGCGAAACGTGAGGATAATGAAAACAAACTGACCGACCCGTATCCACCGAGATTCCGTAACGATATTTTTCTGCCTGTTTCGGATCGGGGTTAGGTTCAATTTCACTTTTTAAAAGATCTTGAAGACCAATGGCATTTTGATTCAATCCAGACCATGGATTAAAAACAGCCATTTGACTTTCCCTTAATGGTTTTAGAGCCTCACAACTTACGCGATTCCGATAAAAAAATTGGCGGGGAATATTTTTAGTTTGCACCTCAGCAACCTGCCCCGCATTTTTGGCGGCAGGATGCGCCGAAAGTGGAGAAAAACCTGAAGTCCAACCGACGTCTATCGATCTTTCCTGCCGAATAACAAAACGGCCGCCCAAATGCGTCCTTTCTGCAATATGAGAGACCACGCCTTGCACAACCTTTTCCCCCCAAAAGCTCTCATCCATCCAGGCCGCAGCGAAATGAGGGAGAAAAAGAGGATCCCATAAAATGGCGCCTTGGTCATAAACATCCACCACAAAACGCAAACTAAAGGCCCCCACAATCATTCCATTGGGAGCACGAATCAACAAAACCTGTGTACTCAAATCATTTCGCTGTTTTTCTGAAAACAGCAAAGGATGGTCTCCTTTTTCTGAACGGTTCCAAAAAGAAAATTTGAGGACCGGTAAACGTCCTTTCAAAATAGAAAAATATTCTCGGCTAATGAACAGCAATTCGGCCAAATGATGAAGAGATGCGGTTATATTATCCTTCGAGAGAGGGCCCTCTTTTTTGACTTCCATTAAAAGTCGGGCCAAACGACGAAGACCATTCTCCGAAACAGGATTGCCGGGCATTTTTGGAAAAGCAGGCCAAACTCCGATTGCACGAAAAGCTTCATGGAATTCTTTGGCCCATTCGGTTCCTTTGGGTCCCAAATCAAAAGAATCCTCTCGAAAAATACAATGAAGCCCTTCGACAAGTTCTCGGAACCTGTGTTCCAAAGAGATTTGAATTTCCCGAGCTTCTGTTTGATTGATCTCTATCTCTCCACATTCCCCCTCTGGCACTGTTAGCCAGCGAAACCAATCCGGATGGTTCTTCACATTATTTAAAATTCCGGCACGCTGATCCCGGTCGTTGTTGAAAATATTTTTTTCTTTATCCCTTCGTGAAACAAAGGGGGCATTGCCATCTAAAGAGCTGGCAAAATAGATTCTACTGTTTCTTGAAATAATAGCATCCCACTCCTCCATTCCATCTTTGTTGCCAAAAGAGAGTCGCGTACAAAACAGTTGCCTAACACCAAAAGGATCGACACCGATTTTTAAAAAAATCTGCTGTTGTTCCGACTCTAAAAAAATGGCGGCAATATATGAATTTTCACCAGAAGGAGAGGCGGCATCCAAAATATTTTGGGAAACAGAAAGCAGATCTTCTTCTTTCCACTCTCCTTCAAAGGAAAAATGTAATGGTGGCGCAAGAGGATCATTCAGCCTTAATTTTATTTCGACCCGTCCTTTTATTTCAGAAATGCTTTGGGCGGAGAAATAAACAGGGGTCATTTTTTTCTCATCCAGCACGGCAGGATGTTTTTGATACCTTTTTACAATCCGCCGCCAATTTCTATCGTCTACAAACAAAAGGCCGCTACGCATAAGCTGAAGGCCTTCAGAAACCCCCGTTTCAATTCCATCCCGGCGAGAGAGTTGAAACCGGCTTATCCCCCTCTGAAAAATAGCACCGGCCTGCGCATCCACACACTCAAACACATCGCCCAAAATAACAAGCTCCTCTCCAACCGCCTGGGAGGGAATTTGATCCAAAGTGGAGGCCACCATGGCGGGGCCCTGCAACAGGGGAAGAGGTATGCCGAGTAGAGTATTTAGGGTCATAAGATCTCTGCCGATATATCGTCTATGTTCAAAATTTGTTGCTTCAGGAAAAAACAGGGGCAGCTGATCATCGACCTAGGTTAATGCAACCACGCGGACCAGTTCGTTGCCGACTTTTTTGATTCCACCGAGGAACTCCTTCACGAAGGGGCTTGCCGGCTTTTCATAAAATGCCATTGGCGTTCCTTCTTGCACCAAGCGCCCCTTTTCCATCAACGCAATCCGATCGGAAAGATAAAGGGCCTCTTCCTGATCGTGGGTCACAAACAAAATGGTGAGGCCCAGTTCTTTTTGCAGTCGCTTGATCTCCTCGCGCATTTTGATGCGTAGCGACTGGTCGAGATTGGAGAGGGGTTCATCGCACAACAGAATTTCCGGGTTCACCACCAGTGCGCGCGCCAGCGCCACGCGTTGCTGTTCGCCGCCGGAGAGCTGGTTCGGTGCCCGTTTTGCTTTTGCATGCAGTCCCACCAACTCCAACATTTTTTCCACTTTTATTTGAATATCTTTGTGCGGCATTTTTCGAACACGAAGACCAAAGGCGACATTTTCAAAGACACTCATGTGGGGAAAGAGAGCGTAGGACTGAAACACCATCGCCACGGGACGTTTCTGTGGCGGCAAGCCATTCATGTTTTGACCGGCGATCTCAATGGAACCCGAGGTCGGCGTTTCCAACCCGGCCACCGAGCGAAGCACCGTTGTCTTGCCGCAACCCGACGGCCCCAGCAGACAAACGAGCTCTCCTGATTCAATTGAGAGAGAAAAATCTTTCACCGCAAACGCCTCACCCCGTTTGGTGTGGAAGGTCTTGGAAAGATTTTTTATTTCAACCTTGTTTGTCATAAGTTCCGTTGTCATTGCGAGGCCCCTTTAGGGGCCGTGGCAATCCCGTTGATCATCGGGATTGCTTCGGTCCTTCGGACCTCGCAATGACAATAATTACAATGCCCTTACAAAAAGTTTGATCAACCCCAACACTGCCAACACAATTCCGATTAACATCACCGATAACGCGGCTGCATACGCCAACTCTCCATTTTCCACCAGTCCCAAGATGTCGACCGTCACCAGACTCCATTTTCCGGAGACAACAAAAATCACGGCGCTGATTGCCGTGATTGCCTTTACAAAACTGTAGGCCCATCCGGTAAAAAATGCGGGGGCCAACATCGGCAGTGTGATTCTTCGAAACAGGGTCCAACCTTTTGCACCGAGTGTTTTTGCCGCTTCTTCAATTGAAGGGTCGATCTGTTTCAAAGAAGCCATGCCGGCCTGCATCCCCACCGGCAGATTACGAACGACAAAGAGAATGAGAAGGATGGCCGCCGTCCCCTGCAGAGACGGCAAAAAGGCGACCGGATGGCTGAACGTCACCGCATAACTCAACCCCAGCACCGTCCCGGGAACAGCAAAAGCAAAAAGGGAAACACTTTCCAGCAGACGCCTTCCAAAAAATCGTTTGCGCACCACAAAATAGGCCAGCACAATTCCCAGAAGAGAAGTGATAGGGCCGGAAAGTGCCGCCAAAGCAACCGAGTCGATGAGCGATTTGGAGCTCAACTGCCACGCCTGTGAAAAATTATCGGCATGACTGAAAGCCTGCAGGCAGAGAGTTCCATACATCAAAAAAACAAGGCCGCTGAAAAGAAGACAGATTAGAAATAAAACAAGGCGCGGCGTTTTTCCCATCCAATCAAAATCGGAGGATTGCGATTTGCCGGAGACCACCATCACACTTTTTTTCAAAAAAAGTCGCTGGCCCCAGAAAGCCAAGAGGGAAGGAATGAGCAACAGAAGAGCCAGCGTTGCCGCGCCGCCGATATTATAAAAAGAGGTGATCTCGGTATAAATTTTAACCGCCAGAACTTCGTATCGGCCAGAGAGACGAATGGGTTTTCCAAATTCGGCCAGACGATCCATAATGACGAGGAGATATGCGGTGATCATCCCCGGCTT
>JAUSII010000083.1 GCA_030648035.1 Deltaproteobacteria bacterium
CGTCGGCGTTGCCTATATCTACAGTCTTGTCGCAAAATTATTTCCGGAAATATTTCCCGGCTCGTTTCGTGGTGCCAATGGTGAAGCGCCTGTTTATTTTGAAGCGGCGGCTGTGATTGTGACGCTTGTCCTTTTGGGGCAGGTTCTGGAATTGCAGGCGCGCCGTCAAACCAGCCAGGCCATCAAAAAACTTCTGGGTCTCGCACCAAAAATGGCGCGGCGTATTCTTGCAGATGGAACCGAAGAAGATATTTCTCTCTGTCATGTCAAAGTGGGGGATCTTTTGCGGATTCGTCCGGGAGAAAAAGTGCCGGTCGACGGCGTTGTTGTGGAGGGCTCCAGCACTGTGGATGAATCGATGATGACCGGCGAGGCGATGCCGGTCACAAAAAAAGCCGGTCACAAAGTGACCGGCGCCACAATCAACGGAACAGGTTCCATCATCATGAAGGCACAACGCGTGGGAGCCGAAACCTTGCTGGCCCGCATTGTCCATATGGTTGCCGAGGCACAGCGAAGCCGCGCTCCGATTCAAAAAGTGGTGGATCAGGTTGCAGGTTATTTTGTCCCCGCCGTCATGCTGGTGGCCATCATCACTTTTATTGTCTGGGCCCTGATAGGACCGGAGCCACGCATGGCATATGCCCTCATTAATGCCGTGGCTGTTTTGATTATCAGTTGCCCTTGCGCGCTCGGTCTTGCAACACCGATGTCGATCATGGTTGCGACGGGAAGAGGCGCCGGCATGGGCCTGCTTTTTAAAAATGCGGAATCGATCGAGATGCTCAGAAAAGTGGATACACTCGTGATTGATAAAACGGGAACGCTGACTTATGGAAAACCGAAACTGGTTGCGGCAAATCCGGCTGCAGGCTTTGATGTTTCACAACTTCTCCTATTGGCCGCAAGTCTGGAGCAAGCCAGCGAACATCCCCTGGCGGCATCCATTGTGAACGGAGCAAAAGAGCGCAACATTACATTGTCCAAGGTTGAAAATTTTTCATCGGTGACCGGCAAAGGTGTCACGGGCAATGTGGAAGGTAAGCAGGTTGCGGTGGGTAATCAAAAAATGCTTGATGATCTGCATGTCGATGCGTCTGCATTGTTACAGCAGGCAGAGACGATGCGCCTTGAGGGTCAAACGGTGATGTTCATTGCCGTGGATGGAAAAGCCGCAGGGCTCATCGGCGTGGCGGATCCCATCAAGGAAACAACACCCGATGCCATTTTGGAACTTCACCGCGAGAAGATTCGCATCATCATGCTGACCGGAGACAGCAAAACCACTGCGGAAGCTGTCGCAAAAAAACTGGGTATTGATGAGATCACCGCCGAAATTCTGCCCGATCAGAAAGTGGCCGCTGTCAAAGCGCTTCAGCAACAAGGTCGTTTTGTGGCCATGGCGGGCGATGGCATCAACGACGCCCCGGCGTTGGCACAAGCGCAAGTGGGCATTGCCATGGGAACCGGAACCGATGTGGCGATGGAATCGGCCGGAGTGACTCTGGTCAAGGGAGACTTGCAGGGCATTGTGCGCGCGATAAAATTAAGTCGTGCCACATTGCAGAACATCAAACAGAATCTTTTCTTCGCTTTTATTTACAACGCACTCGGTGTCCCCATCGCGGCGGGCATTTTATATCCGATGTTCGGCATTCTCTTGAGCCCGGTCATCGCCGCCGCCGCCATGAGTTTCAGCTCGGTATCGGTCGTGGCAAATGCATTGAGATTGAGGAGTGTAAGGTTGTAGTGAAATGTTTTTAACATTTATTATCACTCCCACTCATTCGATTTTCAAACATCAAATAAACCAACGGGAGGACGATAAGTGTCAACAGGGTGGAAGAAAAAACACCACCGATGACCACCGTTGCCAACGGACGCTGAACTTCGGCGCCGAGCCCTGTGGAAAACATCATCGGCAAGAATCCAAAGATTTCGACTAAAGCGGTCATCAGCACGGGCCGCAAGCGCATCAGACATCCTTCAAAAACAAGGGTGACACCGGAATGCCCCGTTTCCTGCCGAAGAAGATTAATGTAGCTGATGAGCACCACTCCGTTTAGGATGGCGATTCCAGAGAGGGCTATGAAACCGACACCGGCGGAAATGCTGAACGGCAAACCGCTCATCAACAAGGCCACGATACCGCCCACCATCGCCAAAGGGACCCCGCTGAAAATCAGCAGGGTTTGAAAAAGATTCCGAAAGACAACGTAGATCATCACAAAAACCAGAATAAGTATCAGCGGCATCAGGACAAGAAGTCTCGCCTTTGCCTTCTCCAGATTTTTGAAATTCCCGCCCCATTCAAAATAGGATCCCGCCTGAAGGGGAATCTCTTTTTCCAATGTCGTCCTTGCTTCTTTCACAAAACTTTCGGTGTCGCGCCCCCTGGGATTTATCAGGATGGCGGCTCGCCGTTTGGCATTTTCACGAATGATCAGTCCAAAACTCTCCGTGGGGGCCACCTCGGCCACATCCGAGAGACGGACATTCAAGTAAGGGCCAATGGATACGGGGAGATTTTTAATCAGTTCTGGATCGGAACGCTCCTCTTCATTCACACGGATCACAATCGGAAAACGTCTCACCCCCTCGTAAAGGGTGCCTGACTCCAAACCTCCGATCGCCGTGGAAACCGTATCGAGCACGGCTTGAACAGAAATTCCCATTTTTTCCAAAAGGGCGTGGTCTGGAACTATTTTTAAAAGTTTTGATTTTTCAGAAACCTCGGCCTCCACGTCTCCGGCTCCAGGAATTTTTTTCAAAATGTTTTCGGCTTTTTCGGATTGTTCCAATAATTGATCCAGATCATCACCGAAAATTTTCACCGATATGTCCGCGCGCGTTCCTTCCATCAGCTCATTAAACCGCATCTGGATCGGCTGTGTGAGAATCGGCTCCTGGTCTGGAATCTCCTTTCTAAGTTTGTTGGCGATGACTTCGGCCAGTTCGTCCTTGCCGCGCCTGTGACCATCCACTTTTGGCCAATCCTTTTTCGGTTTGAGAATCACGAAAGTGTCTGTCAGATAGATTCCCATGGGATCGGTGGCCGCTTCAGCGGTTCCAGTCCGCGAAAAGACTTTAGCCACCTCGGGAAAGTCCATGATAATTTTTTCCGATCTCTCCTGCATTCGCACCGCTTCGCTCATGTTGATGTTGATGTCCCGCTGAAGCATCACAACGATCGACCCCTCGTTGAGCTGGGGAACAAACTCGGCGCCAAGGCGTGTAAAAAGGGCAAATCCCGCAATCAATACGATGCCGACGCCCGACAAAACATACTTCTGGCGCTTTAAACTCCAATACAAAAGGCCGTGATAACCTTGGCGCGTCACCCGCATCAGCCAAGGTTCTTTTTCTGCGACTTTGCCGCTCATGAAAAGGGAGGCCAGTGCCGGGGCCGCAGTGAAGGAGAAGATCAGCGCCCCCAGCAGGGCGAAACAGAACGAGGCGATCATCGGTTTGAACATTTTTCCTTCGATGCCGGTCAGGGCGAATACGGGAAGGAGGACCATGACAATAATCAGTTGTCCAAAGCCGGCCGCCTTCCGGGTTTCGACAGTGGCATCGACAACCGTTTCCTGCAGTTCGGTGCGAGTTAACGGGCGGTCCAGTTTTTTAATTCTTTCGTGAACGAGCCGGACGCAGTTATCCATAACGATGACAGCTCCATCCACGATAATTCCAAAATCGAGGGCCCCCAGGCTCATCAGATTTCCGGAGAGGCCGCGGGCCTTCATGAGGAGGAAGGTGAAAAGGAGAGCGAAAGGGATCGTGATCGCCGTGATGACCGCGGCCCGAAAGTTTCCCAAGAGCGCCAAAAGAACGATGACGACCAGAGCCGCACCCGTGAGAAGATTATGAATGACCGTATCCAGCGTGGCATCCACCAACTCTGCCCGATTATAAAGAGTTTCAATCTTGATTCCCGGAGGAAGATTTTTTTTGATTTCGTCAAGACGCTCCTCCACTCTTTTGGCCACGACACGGCTGTTTTCGCCGGTCAGAAGAAAAACAGTGCCCAAAATAGCCTCATGGCCTCTGACCAGCGCCGATCCGACACGCAAGCCGCTCCCCACCGCGACATTGGCAATATCGCCGATCTTGATGACACGCAGATTTTCCATTGTCTTGACAGGCACATTCTTGATTTCATCGGCTGAAGAGAAAAGTCCCACGGCTTGAACCAGGAATAAATCTTTGTCCTGTTCAATATATCCCCCTCCCACATTTTTATTGCTTGTTTCCAGAGCGGTGTGCAGGTCCTCGAAGCTCAAACCCGATTCTCTCATAGCTTTGATGTCAGGCTGAATGTGGTATTGTTTTTCGTAACCGCCGCTGGTGTCAACCCCCGCAACTCCCTGTACCGTCATCAACCGGGGGCGAATCGTCCATTCCTGAATGGCTCGAAGTTCCATAAGCTGGGCTTTTCGTTCAGGGCCCATGGCTGGCTGGTCCGCCTCCACCGTGTACATGAAGATTTCTCCAAGGCCGGTGGAGATCGGCCCCAATTTCGGCTGAACACCTTTGGGAAGCTCGCTTAAGACGGAGGACAACCTTTCGGCAACCTGCTGACGCGCCCAATAGATATCCGTTCCATCCTCAAAATTCACCGTCACTTGTGAGAGGCCGAATTTTGAAAGTGAACGAATGTGAGTCACATGTGCAATGCCGTTCAACGCCGCCTCGACGGGATAGGTAATGACCCGTTCAATTTCTTCCGGAACAAATCCTTCCACCGTACTGCTGACCGATACCTGCACATTGGTGATATCCGGTACGGCATCGATGGCCAGGTTTTCAAAGGCGATCCATCCCGCCACCGCAACAAGAAGGGTGAGAAGAAGAACCATCCAGCGGTTTTTGACTGAAAATCGGATGACTTTGTTAATCATATTTTTTCATTAAAGACCGTTCCATCGATAATGTAGAGCCGCCATAGCGCGTCGATGCCGGTCAGTTCCTGTTCGTTTCGGGTTTTGGTGAACTCATACATCTGACGGTGCGCCTCAATAACCAAAGTGCTTGGTACAAGCCCTTTCTCAAAAAACGACTCAATATCTCTGTGTTGCGTGACATGATAGATGTCCGGCCGGCTTTGCTGGAGCGCTTTGACCGCCTGCCGATAACGCTGAAGTTGAATGGCTCTCCCCAAACCTGTCTTGCGAATGCTGATTTCCAGATTTGTGTCGGCCCAAACTTTGTCGGCATTCGCGAAAGCCTTTTCGCCCCGGTTGAGATTCAACAAAGGAAGAGGGACTGAAAAACCTAAACCGCCCGAATAATCCGTTTTGCTGGTGAGAGACTCGGTGGCAAATCCAGGGCCTATTTTAAGGTCGGGCCAGGCCTTTGAGCGGGCCAGTCGGATATTGGATTCTGCCAGTTTCTGTTCCGCTTTGGCTTTGGCGATGGTGGTATTGGAAGAAGCATCGTTAGAGCGATTTTCAACAGCCTCGGGCCATTTATTTTTAAAAGGGGGAAGATGATTAGCCATCTTTAAATAGGGAATCTCGGTTATAAGCTCCAGCAGATATTCCAGATTGGCCTGTTCTTGCATCAGCGTGGTTCGTTTCAAACGATATTCCTCACGGACAAGCTCAAAGGAAATTTTTGAAACATCCTGTTCCGGTGTCAACCTTGGCCTCTGTTTGAAAGAGGAGAGAATTTTGTCGAATGTATTGTAGGCTTCGTTGGCACAATCCAGCTCTGCCCTGATTTCTCGCAAACGATACAGGGTCAACACCGTCTGCAGTGCCCCCTCCTGCCTTTTCTCGCGAAGATTCAGGGAAGATCTGTCGATCAGGACATTCGCCTGTTGGATGCGTGCCTTGCGTTTTCCGCCAAGCTCCAAGGTATGGAGCAAAAAAGTCTGGCTGTTCAGAAGGGTGTCATCGGCATTTTTTCCACCGATAATTTCGCTGTCCAGTTCGGGATTGGGGCGCTGACTTGCCACGCGGATCAGACTCCCATCCCTTGCGGCTTCATTAGCCGCATTGACAATATCCGGGTGTTTGTTCAAAGCACAGTCCAGAATATCCTGCGTGTTGCCGATTTCGCAGGCGGTCTGCGCCAACAGCGGATAAACCACCCCAAAAAAACAAACCCCCGACAAAAATGTGAAAATAAATAATTTAAACAAGCATCGCTTCATAGAACACCCTCACAATCTGTTTTACAACAACAACCAAAACCAGATGTCAGACGACGATGGGCGGGCGTTCTGTGCGTGAAAAGAAAACGGAATTGGGGAACGAAAAGATATCGAAATTAAAATGGCTGGCCGGTTTGAGATCAGAGGTAACAAGTGGAGACTGTGCCGGTGTCGGGGCCAGATTGTGGGCGGGACAACACTGGGCGCAATGAGTTGCAGGAGTTTTTACAGTGGAATCATTGCAGTCGTGGCAAGCATAGGCTTCGGTAGAAGCCAGAATGAAAGAGGTGACCAAAAGAAAGGCAACCACACGCATTTTTTTACAGGATGGAACCATGAACAAATGACATAAAACATGGCGGATATTCTTCTGCAAGAATAGATTTGTCCTTTGGGGCTAAAGCTACTCACGATTAAATTCAAATCCGGACGACAAAAAAATAGCGCCCTTGTGGGGCGCTATTTGAGCGGGAGACGAGTCTCGAACTCGCGACCTCAACCTTGGCAAGGTTGCGCTCTACCAACTGAGCTACTCCCGCACGGCGAAACGCTCATAAACGCCCATCTACTTCGTTGGCCTCTTCGGAAAATCCTCACATACCATCATGGGTATGCTGCGGTTTTCCTCCTCGGCCTGCCTCGTATATGGGCATTTCTGAGCGTTCCGCAAAAATTATCAAAACATTCAAAAGAACAGGACGGGCGGACTTTAACTATATTTCAAAAGTTTTTGCAACACTGATTCAGGGCTTCTTGTTTCTCAAGGCTTGTATGAAACCGACCGTATATTCCACGCCCGAGGCGATCGAAAAAATGAGGGCGGGCCAGATCAGTAGCCAGGCCATCATGCGCCAATGGATGCCAAACAGGGGGTAATGGATTAAAAGCCCTATTGTCGTGATGCTGACCAGTGCCGATTTGTATTTGCCCCAGTTGCTGGCGGCAATGACGACCCCCTCGTCAATCGCCACCCCGCGCAAGGCGGTGACAATCACCTCGCGCGAGAGAAAAATGCAGACAATCCATGCGGGAATGCGCCCCAATTGCACCATGAAAATCATCGCCACCAGAAACAAAAGTTTGTCTGCCAGCGGATCAAAAAACTGGCCGAAGGTGGAAACAATGTTGTATTTTCTGGCGTAATATCCATCGACAATATCGGAAAGCATGGCCAGAATAAAAATGCCGGCCGAGATATAGCTCAACTCCATATTCAAAGTAGGATAGCGGGGACTGCGATCCTTCATGAAAATCATGACCAGCATCAAAAGAGGCACGGCTACAAAACGTCCCATGGTGATGTAGTTTGGAAGATTCAAAAAGCGCTGACGGAGCGTCAATGGCATGCTGGACTCTTACAACAGGTTTATGCTAGAGACCACTCCAAAATCAATTTGGTAAACCGTTTTCTTAAAGCGTTGGGGGGTTGTCAGGGGTGGAGCGGCAAGACGCTCCCCCCTGACTTTAGCCGAGCGTCGGGTTTACCCCGCGCGAGGTGAATATGATTCAAACCGATTTTCTTGTTTTGGGAAGTGGCTTGGCGGGTCTGCACTTTGCCCTCAAAGTCGCACCGCACGGCACTGTCGCCATCGTCACCAAACAGAAACGCTCCGAGGCCACCACCGCCAAAGCGCAAGGGGGTATCGCCGCCGTGCTCGATCCGAAAGATACTTTTGAAGCGCATATCCACGACACACTGGAGGCCGGAGACGGTCTCTGTCACGAAGAGATTGTGCGCAAAGTTATCACCGATGCACCACGACAAGTCGAAGAGCTGATAAAAATCGGCGTCCGTTTTTCCGAAAAAAATGGGGCGTTGGAACTGGCAAGAGAGGGAGGCCACAGCAAGCCCAGAGTCGCGCACGCCTCCGATGCAACCGGTCTGGAAATCGAGCGGGCGTTGGTGGAGGCCTGCTCCAAACATCCCAACATCCGTTTTTATGAAGACCATATGGCGGTCGATCTCATCACCGATCGTCACCTTAAAAATTCTGCGGGGAAAAACGCTTCACAGCAATGTCACGGCGCCTATGTTCTCGACACACATGCAGGCAATATCAAAATATTCGGTGCCAAAGTGACACTCCTGGCAACAGGGGGTGCGGGCAAGGTTTATCTCTACACCACCAATCCCGATACCGCATCGGGAGATGGCATGGCCTTGGCCTTTCGTGCGGGGGCAACACTTGCCAACATGGAATTTGTCCAGTTTCACCCGACCTGCCTCTTTCATCCGCAGGCAAAAAATTTTCTGATCTCGGAGGCGGTGCGCGGCGAAGGGGGCGTTCTGCGATTGTTGAGCGGCGAAGCGTTCATGAAAAAATATGACCCACGCGGCGAACTGGCCACGCGCGATATCGTTGCGCGCGCCATCGACGCCGAGCTGAAAAAAACCGGAGACCCGCATGTGTGGCTCGACTTGAGTCATAAAGGCGCCACCTTCATCCAACAGCGCTTCCCCAATATTTATCAGACCTGTCTGAAATATGGGATCGACATCACGACCGGGCCCATTCCGGTGGTGCCGGCGGCACACTATTTTTGCGGTGGTGTCGACACCGATATTCATGGGAAAACCAGCATCGAAAGACTCTATGCCTGCGGCGAGGTTTCGCACACCGGCTTGCACGGGGCCAATCGTCTGGCCAGCAATTCCCTGCTCGAAGCGGCCGCTTTTTCTTCCTACGCCGCCGTCGATGCCATCCGGACCTTGCCACAAATTGAGGCCCACACGGAAATCCCCGCCTGGGATTCAAGCAAAGCCATCGACAGCGACGAAGAGGTGGTGATCGCGCAGAACTGGGAAGAGATTCGCACCTTCATGTGGAATTATGTCGGCATCGTCCGCTCCGACAAAAGATTGAAGCGTGCCGAAAGGCGCATCAAACTTTTAAAGGAAGAGATCAATGAATATTATTGGAATTTCAAACTGAACCAGAATCTGCTGGAGTTGAGAAACTTGAGTATTGTCGCCGATCTGATTATTCAATCGGCCCTTTTGAGAAAAGAGAGCCGAGGACTCCACTTCAACACCGATTATCCCAAACAGGATCCGACCTTGAAAAAAGATACCATTATAAATAAGTCGTGAAGGTCCAGCTCATGCGGAGGAGTCCTTCTTTATCGAGGAGTTTTCCGGGCGGTGCGGAAAAAGGGGCGGAGGCGCGAATGGTGCGCAGTGATTCCTGATCGTAACTGTCGATACCGGAAGTTCTGAAAATAAAAATTTCGGCCAGAGTCCCTTTGGCATCAACAGAGACACCCAACACCGTTTCCACAGTCCCGCGCGTAATCTGGTTGGAAGCATAAGCCGATCTCAAACTGGGAACCGGGTCGAAGGTCATTTTGAAAACCCTTTTCAAGCGGACAAAATACTGGATGTCGGGAAAGCGATAGACATTGAGATAGGTGTGGTTTCCCCTTTTAAAATCGGGATAAAAATCTTCCGGCAAGGCATCGCCCGGGGTACCATCATCAAAATTTTTCGGGGTGGATGATTGTTCTTTGGAAGCAAAAATCCCCTTGTCGAATTTCAACAGATCTTTGGGCGTGTTCTCCCGTTTTTTGGCATTTTGTTTTTGTTCCGCGCTTTTGGGCTTGCCATTCGTCCCCTGCTGTTTGGCTTTTCCCTGCCACTGTGCCACCTGCTCCTCCGGGGTGGCGCTGTCATACATCCCCAAAAAACGGCTATCGACCGGCTTTTCTTCTTTGGCCGGAGGTTCGATATCGGCAATCTCAAACTTCTGGTTTTTGAGATCGACCCAGATCGGAGCTTCTGCCACTTCTGCATTTGCAAAATCGGGCATGCGCCACACATTGAAGGCCACCAGAGCCAGAAAGTGGATCAACAACGAGATGATGATATAGGGGAGATAACGTTTGAATGTGTCGTGCATTGGAAAATATCCTACACTAAAAACAGCTCATTGAGCAACCGTCTTGAAACCAGTTCTTTACCCAGAATATGCGCCCAATAGTGGTCAAAACAACCCTGCCTTTTGGAGGCCTTCTCCCCTCCTCCCAAAACATGGCCACAGATGCCACAATTTTCGAAATCGGGTTCCCAACCCGAAAGAGCGAGAAAGCGGAATTGCAGATCGAAAAGATAAGGTAAAAGGGTCTCTTCATTCAAACCTTTAAGAAAGGCCTCCAACACCTCGTATTTTTGGAGGGCTTGTTGCTTCTCCGGCAGAAGTTTTGCGGCCAGTTCCAGGGCAAAACTGGCGGCCGTAATGGAGAGCCATGAGGAGCGCCAGCCTTGGATGAGATCGAGGCGGTTCACCTCTTTGAGCAAGACCATATCGCGGTGAGGGTGGTCGTCATAAACCAGATGCACACAAGCGCCAATTTCGAGCGCTGCGCCAAAACGTTTGCGCGATTTTTTTGCCCACTTGGCAATGCCGGAGAGCCGCCCCTCCCCTTTTGTAAAAAGAGAAACTATTGAATCTGATTCGCCGTAATCGCGAACCCGCAAAACAATGGCTTCATCGGTTCTGCTGTTCATGGAATGGCGATGATTATGAAATGGGTCGCGATAGAAAGATAGATCCACATGCAAAAAATATTGATGGAGGTTGTGACAAATGGGCCGGTGGCCACCGCCGGATCGACCCCCATTTTTTGAAATAAGAGCGGTATAAATGTCCCCATCGCCACCGAAAGAATCATGGTCAACACCAGCACAGAGCCCAAGGCCAACGGCAGATGGGGCTGTTCGCCGTAGCGCAGATAAATAAAGAGCGCCAGCACCAGGCCATAAAAAACGCCCATGATGAGGGCGAGCTTGAATTCTTTGAACACCACACTCCAGACCTGTACGAAATTCATTCTGCGGGAATTGAGAGAGCTCATCACCACCACCATCGACTGTGTGCCCATGCTCCCCCCCATGCTCAAGAGAAGCGGAATAAACCCGGCCAACAGGCTCACCCGCACGAGGGAGGATGAAAATTTGTCGATCACTTCGGAGACCATAAATCCGCCCACCAACGTCACCAGAAACCAGGGCATTCTTTTTTTAAGACTGATCTTGAGGCCTGTTTTTTCCATCGCCTCTTTTTCAGCACCGGTCATCAGAAGAATATCTTCGGTCGCTTCTTCTTTGATAACGTCGATCACATCGTCCACCGTGATCACGCCGACCAGCTTGTTGGCCTCGTCGACCACCGGAAGCGAAAGAAAATTGTAACGGGAGACAATGCGCGCCACCTCTTCCTGATCCTCGCCCAAGCGCACGCGAATTGGATCTTTATCGATGATATCGCGAAGCAGGGTTTTGGGCGGCGCCAGAATCAGTTTCTTTAAAGACAACGCTCCCACCAGATGCCCTTGCGGGTTGACGACATAGACATAAAAAACCGTTTCGACATCACGCGACTGCTGGATTTTTTCTATCGCCTCCGCCACCGTCAGATCTTCGGGGAGGGAAAAAACTTCCGGCGACATGATGCCACCTGCGGTATCGGGCCGATACCGAATGAGGCTTTCAACCTCGGCGGCCTCCTCTTTTTTGAGAAGAAGAAGTATCTCACTGGAAAAAGTATCGGCTAGTTTTTCAAGAATGTCGGCGGCATCATCGGGAGAGACAAGATTTAAAATATCAGCCGCTTTTTGTGCCCCGAGGTTTTGCAGAAAAGAGGCGACCTGGTCGGGCTGCAGTTCGGAGAGAACTTTCGCCCTTTTCTGTGCATCCTGAAGCAGAGCAAAAACCTGCACCTGCTCTTCAACATTGAGCTGTGCCAGACAAAAAGCGATGTCGGCCTCGTGCGCCTTGGCCAGAATGTTTTTCAGATTTTCGTCGGCGTGACAGTGGAGCAGTTTCTTGACGGTCTCCGTCAACACCTGCATTTTTTTGCTCAGCATATGGAATTTACCTTGATGAAATATAGGCGACCAGAATCACCAGCACGATCAGAAAAACAAAAAAGACCCACGGTTTCAGTTCCAAACCGCCGGGGGTAAGCCATTTTATTTTGTGTTTGTCCTGATCCTGATTGGCCACCGTCTTCAGATATTCTTCAAACTGGAGCAGAGCCTCGTCCGAATTGAGACCGATCGCCTTGGCGTAGGAGCGGATGAAGCCCTTGGCAAAAATTTCTCCCGGCAGGGCCGCCAAATCATCGGCCTCCAGAGCCTGCAGACATTTTAGATTGATTTTAGTGAGACTGGAAATATCTTCCAGTTTTATTTTGCGCATTTCGCGCTGACGCTTGAGATAGGCACCGATACTTTCCATATTTATTTGTCATTGCGAGGAGCGTAAGCGACGTGGCAATCCCGGGATTGCTTCGCTACGCTCGCAATGACATCCCCTCTACAAATACTTCCCCATGATCGGCTCGAGGCGTTTTTTTGTCTCTGCCGAAATTTTTTTGGGGTCGGTCATGACCGCATTCTTCAAAGCCGTCGCACAAAGACAATCTCTTTTTGCCCCAATATTCTTAATGGCCTCTTTTAAAATAGCTTTGGCCGTCGCCACATTTTTGTTCATTGTCGCCACCACCATTGCCACATCGACCGCCTCCTCACTTTCATGCCAGCAATCGTAATCGGTCGAAAGAGCGATGGTTAAATAACAAATTTCGGCCTCTCTCGCAAGTTTGGCTTCCTGATAGTTGGTCATGCCGATCACATCGACACCCCATGTTCTGTAGACTTTGGATTCGGCGCGCGAGGAAAACATCGGCCCCTCGATGCAGACATAGGTTCCACCCTTGTGGACTTTTGCCTTTGTCTTGTTGGCCGCCTTGCAGGTCACATCAAAGAGATGAGGGCAGACCGGATCGGCGAAACTGACATGCGCCACAATCCCGTTCCCAAAAAAAGTGCTGGGGCGTTGCTGGGTGCGGTCGATGAACTGATTGACGATAACGATATCGCCGGGGGCAATCGACTCTTTCATCGAGCCGACAGCACTCACCGAAAGAATTCTTTCGACGCCCAAAGTTTTGAGGGCAAAAATATTGGCGCGATAGTTGATTTCAGAGGGGGTGAACAGGTGACCGCGCCCGTGACGCGGCAAAAAAGCAATCGTCTCACCTTCGAGCTCGCCGATAATGATCGCATCGGAAGGTTTGCCAAACGGGGTATCGACCCATTTTTCATCGAGGAGCTTCAGCCCCTCCATTTCATAAAGCCCGCTCCCACCGATCACACCGATTTTGACTTTGGACATAAAATGCCTCCCAAGAACCGGTCGGAATTAACATTGATGAAGTGGGGATGCAAGTGCTAGGATTCGGCCATGCTTAAAAAATCGGGTGCCTGGAAAAAAGCGGAAGAATTTGGAATAGACACCTCGCTATTGGAATTCAATCTTTCCAAAACCTACACCGAACGGGCCCTGGCTCACCAGAAAGCCGTTGAATTTGCCGAAGCCCTGCAAAAAGCCGGCGCCAACTATTATAGAAAATGGCCCGCCAAAAAGACAAAGAAGTGATTTTCCAGCTCCAAGCCATTCAGGAAAAGATGAGAAAATAAAAGCCCTGTGCTCGCAATGACACTGTCAAGCGGCGAGCTGGCCGCAGGCGGCGAAGATGTCGCGACCTCGGTCGGCGCGGACGTTGGTCTGGATGCCGGCGTGATAGAGCAGATCGCACCAGACTTGGATGGTCTCCGCAGAGGAGGGTTGATAATCGACGGTGGGAAACGGATTGAACGGGATGAGATTGATCTTGGAGGGGACATCGCTCAAAAGTTGGATCAATTCTTTGCACTGCTCCACAGAATCGTTCACCCCTTTGAGCATCACATATTCAAACGTCACACAGTAGCGCGAGTCTCTGGCGTAGTCCCTACAAAATTCCATCAGCTGTGCCAGAGGATAGCGTTTGTTGATCGGCATCAATTCATCCCGTAGTTTATCATTGGAGGCGTGCAGAGAGACTGCCAACTTCACTTGCGAGAGTTTGATGAACTCATACATTTTGGGAACCAGTCCGGCGGTCGAAACGGTGATCCGTTTTCTCGCAAAAGCAAAGGCCTTGGCGCCATGCAGAAACTCGAGCGCACTCACGAGTGCGGGGATATTGGCCATCGGCTCTCCCATCCCCATAAAAACGATGTTGGTGATCTGCTCATCGGGAAAACAGCGCTGAATGGAGAGCACCTGCTCCAGAATTTCTCCCTGCGTGAGATTGCGTTTGAGCCCCATCTGTCCAGTGCGGCAAAAACCGCAACCCATCGCACAACCGACCTGTGTGGAGAGGCACAGCGTTCTGCGACCGGTATCTTTCGGGATATAAACCGCCTCCACTTTTTTGCCATCTTTCTATTCGAACACAAATAGACAGGTTCCATCGATGGATGTTTTGAGATCGGAAACTTTGGTGGAAGAAAAAGCGAAATGATCGGACAACTTCTGGCGCGCCTCTTTGGAAAGATTCGTCATCTCTTCAAACGAGGGGACTCTTTTTTGATAGAGCCATTCGACAATCTGCACAGTGGCAAAAGGCTTAAACCCCAGCCCCGCCAGCTCTTCAACCAGAGCGGCGGAACTCAAATCGGTGATGACCGGCTTGACATCAGCCATTTTGCCCCACCAACTTGGGCGGATTGCTCAAATCTTTCGGCGCATATTTGGCCCGCTTTTTCTTTTCAACCACCGAGTGGTAGGCCAGAAAGAGAATCGCCGCAGAGATCAGCACCAGACCATAGAGCTCGCTCGCCGG
>JAUSII010000087.1 GCA_030648035.1 Deltaproteobacteria bacterium
ATGGGCGTTACAGTTGAAACGGTTTTGGGAGGAGCTTTCAATATCAAAATCACAACGAAGCAAGATCTGGAATTGGCGGAACTTGTTTTGCAAAAAAAATCATGAGAATAGGAACGGGCTACGACATTCATCGTTTGGAAAAGGGGATCCCTTTTTTATTGGGAGGCGTGCGCATCCCTTATGAAAAGGGGGCTGTGGGACATTCCGACGGCGACACTCTGCTACATGCTGTGACCGATGCCCTTCTGGGTGCGGCCGCATTGGGAGATATCGGCCAGCATTTTCCCGATACCGATCCCAAAAACAAGGGGAAGGACAGCCAATATTTTTTAAAAGAGGTTGCAGTGCTGGTTGAAAAAAAAGGGTTCAAAATTGGAAATATAGATGCGACCATCATTCTTCAGGCACCCAAACTGGCCGAATATATTCCGGCCATGCGCCGCCAGATTGCATCGTGTCTGAATTTGGAAGTGGATCAGGTGAGTGTGAAAGCAAAGACCAATGAAAAACTGGACAGTCTGGGAAATGGAGAAGGTGTTGCCGTCCATGCTGTTGTATTGCTGGTGTAGAAGATGCCAATTCGAGTCTACAATTCTCTCACGCAAAAGAAGGAAGAGTTCATTCCCATCAAAAAGGGGAAGGTGAAGATGTATGTCTGCGGCATCACCCCTTATGACGCTTGTCATTTGGGGCACGCGCGTGCGGCGGTGGCCTTTGATGTCATCTACCGTTATCTCAAACATGTGGGATTGGATGTGATGTATGTTCGCAACTACACCGACATCGACGACAAAATTATCAACCGTTCCAAAGAGAGTGGCCTTCCGTGGAAAGAAATTACCGAGCGTTATATTCAGGAATATCAGCAGGACCTGGAGTCACTCAACGTGCTCACTCCCACGAAGGAGCCGCGTGCGACAGAACACATCCCCCACATGATCCGTATGATTGAGACGCTGATTAAAAATGGAAAGGCTTATGAGGTGGATGGTAGTGTCTATTATGCGGTGAGACAATTCAAGACGTACGGAAAATTATCGCACAAAAATATTGAGGATCTTGAATCAGGAGCTCGCATTGAGATCGACGAGACCAAAAAAGATCCGCTCGATTTTGCTTTGTGGAAGAAGGTAAAGCCCGGAGAGCCGAGCTGGGAAAGTCCATGGGGGCTTGGTCGTCCAGGTTGGCACATTGAATGTTCCGCCATGAGCACCGAATATCTCGACCAACCCTTCGACATCCACGGCGGTGGCAGAGATCTGATTTTTCCCCACCATGAAAACGAAATTGCGCAAGCCGAGGGGGCCAATCCCAAAAATTTCTGCAATTATTTTCTTCACAACGGTTTCATTAACATCAACGCCGAGAAGATGAGCAAGTCGCTCAAGAATTTTTTGACGATTCGTGAGGTGATAAACCTACACGATGCCGAGGCCGTCCGGTTTTTTCTGATCTTGTCGCATTATGGTTCTCCCATCGATTACACCGAGAAGAATATGACGGAGGCCAAAACGGCGTTGGATCGGTTTTATATGTTGGCACAGAGGTTGGATAAATGCGGGTTGTCATCGCGAGCAGAGCGAAGCGATCCCGGGATTGCCACGGCCCCTTCGGGCCCTCGCAATGACATTGAAAAAGAGCTCGCCACAAGTTTGCGGGAATTACCGCAAAAATTTGAAGCGGCGATGAATGAGGATTTCAACAGTGCGGGGGCTTTGGGGTCGATCTTTGAAACCATCCGCATCTATAACAAATATCTCGATGCCCAAGGTCCAGAGGCCACCCCCTTTTCCAAATGGGCGGCGGCAGAATGGGAAAAATGCCGGAAAACTTTTTCGGAGGTTCTGGGTGTTTTTGGTTCGGAGCCAACCCAATATTTTGAGCGCCTCAAACAGAGTTCCGCCAAAACAAAAAGTGTCGATGTGGCATTAGTTGAGGAAAAAATTGCACAGCGACGCGAGGCGAGACTGGCGAAGGATTTTAAAAAGAGCGATTTCATTCGGGATGAATTGCTCAAAATGGGAGTTGAAATCAAAGACAGGCCCGATGGCACCACCGAATGGCATTTGAGATAATATGAATGAGGCGGTTGAAATTTTGTCGGATCTGCGCCGGGGCGATTCGGAACAGAAACTGCGCGCCATCAAACAGGCAGGCCGTTTTGCTTTCGATCGGTCCTATTTTCCCGAAGCCATTCCACTGTTGATCGAATTGTTGGAGCAGGAAGCCTCTCCCAAAATCGCCGCCGAGGCCGCCTGGGCCTTGTGGAAATTCAAGGATCAGCGTGCGATTCCCGTTCTTTTGAAAAAAGCAAAAGAGAGCTGTCATCCAAGTGTCAGAGAAAAATCGATACGCTCTCTCGGATTGTTGGAGGCGGCAGAGGCCCTCCCCTTTATAAAAGAGATGGCCCTTTCCTCAAAAACAGAATTGGTTTTAAAGATATCCGCCATTCAGGCGTTGGGGCATTTCAAAGAGCCCCAAGTTGTTTCGATTCTTGAAAAATTGCTGAAGAGCACGGAAGTCTCCATCCGGCTGGAAGCGCTTTGCGCCATCCAGCGTTTTTTAAGAAGAGACCCCACACTCCTCACTCAAGCCTCTTTGAAAATCATCCGCAACTATGCCTGCTGGAAAAAAGAAAAATCGGAAAGAGTGCGGGTAGAGGCACTCATTGCCTTCTCCTATGCGTTCGATTCCAAAAAAAGAGGAGTGATTGAAAGAGCGGCTCTTAAAGATCCGGGTGCGCTTGTCCGCAAAACAGCGATCACCCTTCTTTCGCAATGGAGAGATGGATATACAGAAAAAATGTGGCTGAACGCCCTGGAAGATCTCTCTTGGGCGGTCCGGTTTGAGGCCGGAAGCATGCTGATGCAAATTCCCCAAGAAAAAGTTTTTGATGCAGAAAAGGTCCGTCTTGCTCTCCGCAAGATTTCCAAAATTTTCCCTTCTCATATCCGCTCCCGCCCTGCTTTAAAATAAAAGTTGACAGATTTGTATTCATGTACTAGTTCAATAATACATATGGCGGAACCTGCCTGGCGACGCGAGCTTAATCGGTTGTTTGCCTCGGTCAAAGACGACCAAGAGGCCGAAGCGTTATTGGGGGAACTGTTAACGCCCGCCGAATATGCGGAATTTGCCCGGCGCTGGCAGATTATAAAATTGTTGATGCAGAAAAAAACACAGAGGGTTATCCAGAATGAATTGTCTGTCTCCATCGCAACCGTTACCAGAGGCTCCAGGGCCCTTCAGCAGGGACATGGCGCCTTTGAAAAGTTCTATAAACGCCTCTACAAATAGCCCCCTCCTTTTTTATTCCTTTTGGTGGGTCTAACCCACCTACTTCTCTTTTTTTTATTCATTTTTTTATTTTTTATTAATCATCCAACTTTATAAAAGGAGAAATTTATTTATGACGACCACAATTAAAGATCGCATTCGTGAGATTGCGAATAATTATAAAGAAGCGACCGATCAAACAACGCCGCAACTGACGCTGAAAGATTTTCTGGTCGATATCGCAAAAGATCTGGCCGGAAAAAAGGCCGACTTTACCGTAAAGGTCAAAGAGATCCGCAAGAAAAATATCCCCAATCTGGATGATGAATTTGCCAAAGACCTGGGTGATTTCAAAACGATGAAAGAGGTTCAGGCCGATATGGAAAAGAGAATTGCACAGGCCAAAGAATCTCAGGAAAAAGGGGCTCTCTATAACCAGATTTTGAAGCAACTGGTTGAAAACACCCAATTTGAGATTCCCGAATCGCTGATTCACTCCGAATTGTCCCATATGATGCAAGAATTTGCCCATGAATTGTCCAAAAGGGGCCAAAAAATTGAGGATATGGACATTAAAGAGCTGGTTAAAGAGTTTCAGCCCGAGGCCGAAAATCGCGTTCGGAGCTTCCTAATCCTCGACCAGATCGCTCAAGAGGCCAAAATAGATGTCACAGAAGAAGAATTAGAGGGTCGTCTTGCAGTGATTGCCCAAAGTTTAAAAAAGCCGCTCCCCGAAATCAAATCCCATTATGAGAAAAATCACCTCCTAGGATCTCTAAAAAACAGGCTCATCCACGAAAAAACCCTTGAATTTGTCCTCAATGAGTCTAAAATCAGGGTAGTGAAAGCGAAAAAAGAGAAAAAATAGGTCAAAAATAGGGTTGCAAATATCAAAAATTGGCCTAAATTGCCCGTTTTGTTGACGCAGGTAAAATGTGGGTAGAAAGACGAGGTGATTATGAATTTAGTCCCGATGGTGATCGAGCAGA
>JAUSII010000090.1 GCA_030648035.1 Deltaproteobacteria bacterium
TTTTAATATTATTGAAGAGCTCAAACAGGCCCAAACTGCAGAAAAAGAGATTCGCCAAGCCGCAACCCAAGGGGGAATTCCGCTCAAACTCGATATCACTGTCAAAAATTTGGGAGACCTGATGATCGACAACAACGTCGGAAGAATTGGACTGGCGACAGAGCTCCACATCGGCGGCGTGCTCGGTTTTCCAAAAATAGATGGTGCTGTAACAGTCACAGAGGGAGAGGTCCACTATCTGGGACTCAACTTTGAAATCACGCGCGGTTTCATCGATTTTCGGGATGCATATGCCTATCCCTATTTGGAGGTCGATGCAGAACAGGATATCGGCGATGCCCACATCACCGCCAAACTCCACGGCCGAACCAACAACCTGGCGATGGATTTGTCGGGAACCTCTCCACAAGAAGGGGTTTTGGAGAAAAAAGATGTTTTGTCTCTGCTTCTCTTCGGAGAAACCACAAATGAAAGGCAACAAAGAAGCGCTTTAAATCAGGAGCCACTGGGATCGGAAATCGCAGCGGAACAGCTGGCCCGTGTTTTACAAAGACCGATTGCCGGCTTCACCAAGCTCGACATCTTCCGTCTGGAGGCCACCCCGGGCGAAGATGGCCGCGTGCGCCGGTTTGAATTGGGCAAAAAAATCAACGACCGTCTATCGGTGGAACTGGCCTCCGAACTCAAGCAGGACGATATTTCGCAGGCCTTCCAGCTGGAATACTGGCTGACCGACTTCTTTATTTTAAAGGGTTCACGCAGTACCGACCAAAGTTACAGTATGGGTGGCGGATTCAAATTTTTAAGCCGATAAATGAGACACAAAATTTTCATTCTCCTTTTTTCTCTTTTCTCTTTTCTGCCGGGGCTTTGCCTTGCGGCATCAACCATTTCCAAAATTGAGATCGGTGGGGAAATGTCGGTTCCCAAAGAGCAGATTCTTCATTTTCTCCCCTTCAAGGTCGGAGACGACTACGATCCCAAAAAAATGCAGGTGGCTGTTGAAAATTTAAAAAAATGGGGAATCTTTGACATTATCGAATTGGGCAGTGAGGCGGATGGGTCTGGCATTCTCGTAAAAATTCTTCTGCATCAAGCAGAGATCATCAGCGACATTGAAATCCAGGGAAATTATCCCTACATCAAAACAAAGCTCCGAAAACGTCTGAATCTCCATGTGGGAGACATGGCGGAAGAGAAAAAACTGGAGGAACAGGTCGGCCGTATCAAAAGTTTTTATGAAAAAGAGGGATTCTACCATACCAATGTGGAGGTCAGCACCTTTCCCGATTCGGAAGAAAATAATGTTTACGTTGTTTATCATATTATCAAGGGAGAACGGCTCCGCTACGATGGTGTGCAGGTGGAAGGGGTTCATTCTTTTATGAAGGGGCGCGTCGGCTCTTTTGTGAGACCAATGAGTATCTATACTGAAAAGAGATTGAGAGACTCTCTTCGTGAATTGACCAATTTCTACAAATCACGCGGATACTTGAGAGTACACGTTCATATTATAGACAAAAAAATAGACTGGAAGACCCGACGCGTCTCCCTGAAACTTGTGGTCCGTGAAGGTCCACGGATGAAAATATTTTTTAGCGGCAATCCGCATTATCGCATTAAGACACTCAAAAAAGCACTGGGTCTCTACGAAGAGGTAAATTTTGACACCGTTGAATTGCAAAACAGCGCCGACACGCTCAAAAATTATTTTAAAAAGGATGGATATCCAGACGCCAAAGTGACTTTCAAGAGCAAAAAAATAAGCCCCAGTCTCTATCACATCTATTTTGATATTCATCCGGGGATCCGAAACAGAATTAAAACAATTGAATTTTCGGGGAATAATTCCATTTCCGAAAACAAATTGCAGAAACAGATATTCACCAAAGAAAAATCCCTGACACAAAAAGGGCTCATGAACGAAGCCATATTGAAAGATGATCAAAAAATCGTGGAACAATATTATCAGAGCCGTGGCTTTCTCGATGCCGACGTCAGTCCTGCCAAAATTGAAGTCGATAAAACCTTTGGCAACTTGAAAATAGATTTTCCCGTGGTGGAGGGTAGTCAGGTTTTTGTTGAAAAAACCGTTTTGGGCGGCAATGAAAATTTCAAAGCCGAAGAGATTCTCAAAGATTTGAAAAATCAGAAAGACGAACCCCTGAACGAAGTTCTTCTTCCCTACGACAAAGAGCAGGTGCAACTTTTCTATGCCAACAACGGATACCCTTACGCCCAGGTTCAACAATCCACCGAGCGCCATGATGACAAGATAACCATTATCTACACCATCCATGAAGGCCCGCTGGTTCGCATTGGAGAAGTCCTCATCACAGGAGATGTCCTGACCAGTCAAAAGGCCATACTGAAAGCCATGGTCATCAAAAGGGGCGCCGTCTACAGCCACCAAAAAATCGTCGATAGCCAGTTGGGATTGAGACATCTGGGGGCGTTCAACACAGTCAATATTGAAACAATCGGGTTGGAAGAAAAAGAAACGACAGTCCATTTATATGTGAAGGTGGAAGAGAGACCTCCTTTCGTTGTTTCTGCCGAAGTACAATACAGCACCGATCTCAAATATGCCGGAACACTCAAATTCACCAATTTGAATGCTTTTGGTTGGGCCAAACAGAATAGCCTGCTTTTGCGGGGTGGTGCCAAAACAAGCAGGGCTGAACTCGCCTGGTTTGATCCGCGCTTTATCGGTGCCGATGTGCAGATGACCGTCTCCTCCTGGATGGATTACGAAAAAAATCCGATTGAAACGTCCCTCCAGACTGGCGGGGCCACCGCTTTCTTCAGACAGTTTCACCGTTTTGGATTTTTGGAGAGATATGAATTGACCCGGACTTATAACCTGCAGGGTCAATCCATCGATCCAACCGTATTGCGTGACTCTACCTTGTCCGAAATCAGTTCGCAAATCAGCTTTGACACCCGCAACAGCTATTCTGATCCGAGCCGGGGGATTTTTGCCCTCACGCGCGGCGATATTATCAACGAAATAAAAGGATTGGGCGCCAACTTTGCAAAAATTCGCTTCGATTTCATCAATTATTTTTCTCCTTTGAGACGCATCACTTTTTCAAACAGCCTCCGGTTGGACGAAATCAAGAGCATCGGCGCCAATGTCAGCGTGCCACAGATTCAATTGTATGGTTTGGGCGGTGACGATACCGTCCGCGGTTTTAAGGAAGACGTTTTGGGTCCGCAAGCTCCCGATGGCAGACCGAGCGGCGGAAGGTCCCGCTTTATCTATAACAGTGAGTTGCACATTCGTGTTGTTGGGGCCCTGCAGTGGGCCTTCTTTTTTGATGCCGGTGCCCTGACCAATAGTTACCATGATTTTAACAGTCAAACGGTCCGGCGTTCTGGTGGTTTTGGTTTGCGTTATATCACTCCGGTCGGTCCGATTCGTCTCGATTACGGAATTATTCTCGATCCGCAACCAGGCGACAACTTTGGACGCCTTCACTTCACCTTTGGCTACCCGTTCTAATGTCATTGTGAGGCCCGAAGGGCCGTGGCAATCCCGAGAGCACCGGGATTGCTTCGCTTCGCTCGCAATGACAAAGCCTAAGCACCCTTGCGGATTTTTAACGATTGGCGACCCTCTGGAGTGGTCAGTTTGGACAGAATCTGCGGAATAGTTTCGCTGGATTTTCTTTTTTCTTTGCTGTCGAGTTCATTCATCACATAGACCATTCTGTAAATAGAAGTGACATTGGTCATGATACCGATCAAAATAATAGCCCCAATCACCAACACCGGCGGCGGCATATGCCAGACAAAATTCAAAAGATATGTGGTCATCGGCTCAAAAATAGATGCACACCCCAAATAGACAATGCGCTCGGGCCTCTGCATCGATCCTTTGCGAACATCCACCCCAACCGCTTCTCCGCGGGCCCGCGTATAGGAAACACCGGTGGAACCGATCATGCCGATCAGCAGAAAAAAGAGAACCCACGAATCACGGAAAAAAAAGGCAAGCCCCACAAAAATAACCCCTTCGCTGAAGCGATCCATCACCGAATCAAAAAAAGCCCCCGAACGGGAGTCATTGCCGGTTAATCGAGCCACCTGACCATCAAATAAATCAAATGTGGCGCCAAACATCATGATCCATCCAGCATATCCGAAGAGTCCCTTGGCATAAAAGAAAGCCGCAACGAAACTCATCAAAAAACCGGTGAGGGTTAAAATATTGGGGGTCATTCGGAGGCGAATAAAAAAATTGGCAATGGGGGCATTGTTCCAATACCACCAGTGTTTAAGAATACCGCTCAAAAATTTGGAATTGTGCCGGGTCTGGACCTCAGGTGGAACGGGCCAGCGTTCTCGGGTGGCCAGAAAATAGAGAAGAGAGGTGAGCAAGATGAGATTGATGACAACAATGGGGCCCAAACTGATCCAGACCGGGTCTATGTTACGCAGAAAATCCATAAAAAGTGTAGTGGGTTAGTGCCCTAAGTGTATCCCCTTTGTCAAGAAGCGGATACTTTTGGGGCCCCTACCCCAAAAAGAATCCGCTTCTTTTTGGCTTCCCAAACAAAAACCCCGCATCTTCGTTAAGAAGATGCGGGGCTTGTTTCAAACACCTTTGAAGTTCAGACTAGAACTCGTAGGCAAATGCACCAGCAACACCGAAGACGTTCTCTTTTTCAGTGCCAGTTCCCGTTGTTGACTGGGTCGACGGCATGATCAGAGTATAACCACCTTCGAGTTTCAGCTTGGCACCATCCGCGATGGCATAGTTACCAGCCAGTGTGATCTCATGGATATCTTCCTTACCTGCAGCGGAAGTACCAGCACCAGCGGCTGTGTATCCACCCACGAGTGACTGCACGGCACCAGCTGTGACCGGTGTAACCAATGATCCAGAGCTGGAAACGCTGTTGTTAAACTCCTTGGCGAAAGCATACCGGAGTGTACCATCCCACACATCACTGAAGTTATAGTGCAAGTTGGCCAACAGACCGAGATACTTGGCATTCTTCTCCCCAATAGTTTGGGAGTTGATCTGACGGAAGGCACCTTCACCACCGAAGGCAAAGTTGTCTGTAACCCACCATTGCCAATCCACATCACCCAAAAAGCTGATGTGCTTTTTCATACCAGAGGTTGCTGTGTGATCTTGTCCATACACACCGGAAAACCCGAGTGTGCTTTTCTTACCTTCTTCACCCCAGTTGAAACCCAAACGGGTTCCTGCACCGGGAATGTCGGAATTGACTGTGACAGTGTCGCCATCGTCATAGCTCAAACCGCTGTTGACGACATAGATGTTCCAATCCACCGCATCGCTGAAGGAATAATAGAACTTGGCTCCAGTGAAGGTGTTGGGACGCAATGCACGATAGACAACGCTATGGGAGATCGTGTCGTTATAAACGACGTTGACCTTCTCAAAGCCGATCGGGGCATTGAAACGACCCAAAAGGAATTCCAAACCATTGCCAACCGACATATTCGCTGTGGCATAGGCCTGCTCAATGATAACGTTTGTTGCTGCACCACCACCTGCGCCGGTCGCAAAACGGTTTCCACCATTCATGGTGTTGGAACCGAAATTGAGGTCGGTACGGATGCGGATGTTCTCACCAAAAGACTTGGCAAGATCCAACTCGGCCTGGTCAACGAAGAATTTGAAAATATCCATTCTGTTGATACCACCCGTCGTGCCACCACCTGCTCCAACCGTGTCATAAGCACCGATCACGCCCGGCAAGTTGCCGTTAATGTCGCGGAACACAGTCGGGTTACCCGCTTTGGTTTTAAAACGCTGCCAACCTGCACCTGCTACGATATTACCCGAAGCTTCGAAACCACCGGAAATGTAGCTATCCTCTGCGAGGGCAGCCGTTCCGATGAAGGAAGCAAGGGCTAATGCTAGTATTAATAGTTTCTTCATATGTTTCTCTCCTTAGTGATTAATTTTCCATCCAGTTATACTGTTGCAGTGGTCATTTTTTGGAGACAGCACCCCCTTTCCGACCGTATATTCTGCGTTTAGGAATGGCATTGTTAAAACTACCGACAAAGTGATGGCGTTTATTTCAACTGCCCTCTTCTTTGTCAAGGAAGGAACTCCCCCCTCCCTTACTTCAACTAAAACTTTAAAGATCGAAAGCGGGGTGAATATAAAGTAAGAAAAAATACAATGCAACACTAAACTCAATTTTATTTTTCGGAAAATTTAAGAACGTTTTCTTTCGAACACTATTTTTTCACGCCGCATAATTATTGATGTGAAATTTTCATTTCACACTTGACCCACGCTTTTATCTCATACAAGGTACTGAAAATGAATGAAAATTCAAAAAATAATACCACGCACATTCTCATCGTTGATGATGAGCCACAAATTCACACCGTCATCGGAAAACTACTTACAAAAGAGGGCTATAAAATTTCAGATGCCTTCAGCGCAGAAGAGGCCTATCAGAAAATTGAGGAGGAGAAGCCCGATTTGATCCTCCTGGATATTATGATGCCCAAAGTTTCGGGCATTGAGGTTTGCAATCGTCTCAAGGAGAATCCAAAGACGAAAGATATACTGATTTTGATTTTATCAGCCAAAGATGGGCAGGCAGATCGAATCGAAGGTCTCACCCACGGTGCGGACGATTTTGTTTCAAAGCCGTTTCATCTCCGATCTCTTGTCCGGAAAATTCAGCACATGCTTTTGAAAAAGGAGTAGCAGGCCTGACCACTTATTTGATTTCCACCAGAAGAGTTAAGGAGAGACAGGCGTTCTGCGGCAAGCTATTCACCCCCACCACCATCCTCGCATGCTTTCCGGCAACCCCAAAAATGTCAAAAAGAAGGCTGGAGGCCGGATCTAAAACCTTGTCGTGTTCTTTAAAATCGCCTCCTGTGGCGATAAACCCGTGAAGTTGAACTATCTGTTTGATTTTATTCAAAGAACCGACATTGTCCCGAACAGCACTTAAAGCCTGTGACAGAGCATGCCTTGCCGCCATCCCCCCCTGATCGGTACTGACCTCCAGACCCAACCGCCCCTTGAAGCTCAACTTCCCCTCTATATAAGGAAGAGCTCCCCCCACGTACAACAGCTTGCCAGAAAGCACGGATTGGACGACCCCTTTGTTTATCATCCGGGGTGGATCTGGGAGTTCTATAAAAAGCTCTGCGATCCGTTTTTCAAAATCCATAAAATGATCCTATCCTTTTTTTACCAGCAGAAACAAAACCAGCGGAGACCCCTTGATCTCGCGAAAGGTGTTTAACTCATCCGGTGTTTTAAATTGGCTTCTCAATGTATCGTCCACAAATCCCTCTTTGACATCGACAATATTCAAACCCGAAAGCTTGCACATCTTATAATAATCTTCCAGACCCCGAATGGATGCTTGAACAGATCGCAACCGATCGGTTCCCGATTTGGCATATAACCCGAAGGGATGAAAATCAAGGATCAAGGCCGATGCACCCGGAGCCAGCACACGTCCCAGTTCTTTGATGGCACTCACCACATCCCCCTGATGGGAGGTGTTGATCCGCGCCACGATACAATCAAAAAATTCTTTTTCAAAGGGAAGAGCCTTGAGAGAGCCCTTCAGGATCATCCGGGTGGGTGGCAGTTTTTTTCCATCCGCAGGCGAAAAATCGAGCAGAACGCCGCAAAAAAAATTCGGCTTTTTTTCCACAATAGCTTTTTGAAACTGGAGGGGATTCTCACCCACTTCCAAAACCGTTTTTCCCGAAAGTAACGGGAGAGAAGCAATCACAAATCGCTCTCCCACAAGATCGAGAAGCTGTTTTATTTTTGGAAGCGGAAGTCTCGACTCAAGAGACAAAATGGGCTGAAGACCGCTTTTTGTTTCAAGACTCTCTTTGGCTTTCTTGGCCTGTCCGGCAAGTGCCGTTGTAAAGCGTTTTAAAAATCCCAGCATGGGTTGACTTTATCCAAATGATCACATAAGAACAACTTCTAAAAAAATCGGGGGATAAAATTTATGAACTTCAAATTTACAAAAGAATCGATTGAAAAAATAAATGCGGATCTGGTTTTTGTCGTCTGTTTTGAGAAAGAGGGGGAGAAGCCGGTCCCCGCAACATTGCAAAAAATGGATGGCGCACAGGATCTCGACAAAATTTTTGCAGGGAAGATCAGTCAGACCATCAAAGAACGCCAGTTTTTCGGAAAGCTGGGGGAAACTCTCCTCATCAACACTTTTGGCAAGATCACCGCCAAAAACATATTGATCATCGGCGGGGGCAAGCCCAAAACATTCACCACCGAAACCGAAAGACAGGTCGGCGGAAAGGTCACACAGGTTGCCAACGCCATCAAGGCCGAGTCGGTGGGTGCGGTTCTGGAGTTGGGCAAGGTCCACGGCACTTCTGTTGCAGAACGCTTGCAGGCCTTTGTCGAGGGGATGATTCTGGCCAGCTACAGTTTCGATATTTTCAAAAAAGAGGCCTGCCGGATTCCAAAAACGCTCAAAACATTTCTCATCCAGGCCAAAGGCAACACCGCCACTTTTCAAAAAGTCTGCGCCGTGGCCCAGGTGATGGGAGACGCAACAAATCTCGCGAGAGATTTGACCAACAAGCCCTCCAATAAAATCACGCCGACCGCACTGGCGAACGCCGCACAAGATGTGGCCAAAAAACATAAAAATATTTCGTGCAAAGTCTGGGGACTCAAAGAAATTAAAGCGCAAAAGATGGGGGCTCTGCTTGCTGTCTCTCAAGGTTCGATCGAGCCGCCCACTTTCATTCACCTGACCTACAAACCCTCCGGCAATTCAAAAACAAAAGTGGCGCTCATCGGCAAGGGAATCACTTTTGACAGCGGCGGTTTGAATTTGAAATCGAGAGACCAGGAATTCATGAAGATCGACATGGGCGGCGCCGCATCGGTTATCGGCGTTTTTGAAGCACTCGCCATTTTGAAACCAAAGATTCAGGTCGAGGGTTTCATCGCCTCCTGTGAAAACATGCCGTCCGGCAGTGCCACACGCCCGGGCGACATCCTCACCACCCGTGCTGGCACAACCGTGGAGGTCATCAACACCGATGCCGAAGGAAGATTGGTGTTGGCCGATGCACTCGATTACGCCTGCGAATTCAACCCGACCTACATGATCGACATGGCCACCTTGACCGGTGGCGCCGCGTATGCGCTGGGAGAATTGGTCACGCCGATTTTGGGAAATGACAAACGTCTCATCTCACTGCTTCTCGCCGCCGGACAAAAAGCGGGAGAACGCTCCTGGGAACTTCCAATCATTCAGGATTACAAAAAAGGATATCTCAAAGGCCCTGCCGATTTGAAAAATTCTGGAAGCGGTAGCATGGCTTCCACCATTTCGGGCGCTCTTTTTCTGGAAGACTTCGCCAGGAAAAATAAATGGGTCCACATGGATATCGCCTCGACCTCCTGGGCCGAAGAGCCGAACAACTATCACACCATGATAGGTGCCACCGGAAATCCGGTTCGCACGCTTCTTAATTTTTTGATGGCGCTTTAGACTGTTTTGCCGCGAAGGAGTGATTCGAAACCGTCGAGAGAAGAATTTATTTCAAAACTGTCGACATTCTGTGCGACACGCTCCGGAACAACCGGAGTCTCTTTTTTCGACTGGAGCGGTTCGGCTTTCAATGCAAATTGACCAATCGAAACCTCCCGATTGGGAAATAACAGAGACGTTCCTGTGGCAAAACGAGATGGGTTGGTCATATTAGATATCCCTTATTCTATTTATATTATCGGTTCCTGCACAGGCTGAAGTTGCTTGAGGACAACAAAAAAAGACAACAATTTCATAAGCCATCAATATCCTTGATATTTTAGACGATAAAAGTTACGCCCTTTCCCTGTTATGGCCGGTTTATTCATCACATTCGAGGGGATTGAGGGTTGCGGCAAGTCGACCCAGATCCGTCTTTTGGAAGCAGAACTCCAAAAAAAAGGGCACGCCACACTGCTGACAAGAGAGCCCGGTGGCACAGCTATCGGCGAAAAAATCAGACAGGTTTTGCTCAACGCCAACTTCAAAGAGATGATGCCACTGACTGAACTGCTTCTCTACGCCGCGGCAAGGTGCCAACATGTCAATCAGATCATCCGGCCCGCTCTCCAAGAGAAAAAAATCGTTTTGTGTGATCGTTACGCCGATGCCACCACCGCCTATCAGGGTGCCGGCAGAAATCTGGACCGCGAACTTTTAAAAAAAATCCACGCCCTCTCCACCGAAAATCTCGACCCCAACCTGACACTGCTGCTCGATTGTCCGGTGGAGACGGGATTGAAAAGGGCGAAAGAGAGAGAAGCACTCGACCGTTTTGAAAAAGAAGAGTTGGCATTTCATGAAAAAGTGAGAAAGGGATATCTGGATTTGGCAAAAGAGAATCCAAAACGAATCAAGGTTGTGGATGCAGACAAAGATATCGGAACCGTACAGAAGCAAATCATGCAATATGTGGAACAATACCTTCGGGCATAAAAAACAGATGGAGCAATTGAAAAGGGCCTTGAATGAAAACAAGGTTCCGCACGCCTATCTGTTTTCGGGAGTGGAGGGGATTGGCAAACGCCGAGTGGCAATCGGTCTGGCCCAGAGTTTGAACTGCCTCTCTGTAAAAAATGTTCCGTGTGAAAAGTGCGAGGCCTGTATCAAAATTGAAAAGGGGATCCATCCCGACTGTCATTTTATTCAGCCCGACGGAAAAACAATCAAGATCGAAATACTCCGCAATCTCAAACAGAAAATTTATCTGCACCCATTGGAAGGAAAATCGAAAGTGGTTGTCATCGACAAGCCCGAAGCCATAACGGAAGCCGGAGCCAATGCCCTGCTCAAGCTGTTGGAAGAGCCACCCTCTCAAACACATTTTATTTTGATCAGCTCGCAACCTCTAAGACTTCTCCCAACCATCCGGTCACGCTGTCAGAAACTGGAATTCAGTCCGCTGGATGAAGAAGAAATTTCTGCATTTCTGGTCAAACAGGGGGTGGTGGAGGCAGAGGCGAAACAGAAGGCAAAATATTCTGGGGGGAGTCTTTCGGTGGCAATTCATTTTGATGCAACCCTTTTGGAGGAGACACGACAAAAAATGGAGGGGCTTCAGTCAACCCCCAGCGCTCTGGCCATTTTTGAATTGAGCGACAAATGGAATAAAGATGAAGAACATCTGCCACAGATTATCAACATTCTGCATCATCTCTGGCGGCAGAAATGGATGACGGCGCAGAATGAAGTGGATGGGGCAAAGTTGGAACATCAATGGATGGTGCTTCAGCAGGCGAGCCGCGGACTGGAAGCCAACGCCAACAAACAGTTGTTATTGGAGAATCTTTTATTTACTTTGACGAGATAGCAAGCACGACAGCGGCTGACTTCGCGAGTCGCTTTTAAAGGTACGCAGTATTTTTTGGGTCGGACCCAAAAAATCTGCTCGACTCTCGGAGATTTTTGTTTTGTATCCCGGATGTTAAAATCTCCTCCGAGACGCCCTTTAAAAGCGACTCGCGAAGTCAGCCGCTGAACAGTTAACATTATGACAAAGAAGAATTCAAAATTTTATATCACCACTGCTATCGATTATGTGAACAGCCTTCCGCATATCGGCACGGCTTATGAGAAGATTGGGGCTGATGTGCTGGCTCGTTTTATGCGCATGCAGGGGTGTGATGTTCATTTTCAGATGGGCAATGATGAGCACTCGATCAATGTGGAGAAGGCGGCGGTGAAGGCAGGGCTCGATCCCAAAAAATATTGCGATCAGATGCGCCAAAAGTTTGAGGCGATATGGAAAAAGCTCGATATTTCTTATGACGATTTTATTCAGACTTCCGAACCGCGACATATCAAGGGTGTGCAGAAACTTTTTCAGAAAGTCTTTGATGCCGGAGATATTTATAAAAAACATTTTGAAGGGTGGTATTGCGAATCGTGCGAGGCTTACAAAACCGAAAAAGATTTGGTCGAGGGTTTGTGCCCCGATCACAAATCGAAGCCGAAGTGGCTCAAAGAAGAGAATTATTTTTTCAAACTCTCCAGCTATCAGGACAAACTCCATCAGCACATTAAGAAGCATCCCGAATTTATTCTCCCTGAAATGCGTCGCAATGAAATTTTACGGCTGATCGAGGGAGGATTGCAGGATGTGAGTGTCTCAAGGGCCTCGGTGCAGTGGGGCATTCCGGTGCCGTTCGATGAAACGCATGCCGTCTATGTCTGGTTTGATGCTCTCATCAATTACATCACAGCGATCGGTTATGGCACCTCGGAAGCCAAATTCAAAAAATGGTGGCCCGCCCAAGTGCATGTGATTGGCAAAGACATCACCCGTTTTCATTGTGTGATCTGGCCGGCGATGCTGATGTCGGCTGGAATCAAACTTCCCCAAACTGTCTTCGGCCACGGCTTTGTCTATCTCAAGGGCGAGAAGATGAGCAAGACGCTGGGCAATGTCGTCACGCCGATGGATGTCGCGGATGCGTATGGCGCCGACGCCTTGCGCTATTATCTTTTGCGGGGTTCGAGCTTTGGACAAGATGGTGATTTCACCTGGGATGATTTCATCCGCCGCTACAACGGCGACTTGGCGAATGGTTTGGGGAATGTAGTGAGCCGGACGTTGGGGATGATTGAGCAATATCTTGGAAGCGAACTGCCAGCCCTTTCAAAAAAGAAAAGTGACCTCTCTTCCAAACTGACCGGTATTGCAAAAAAAATGAGCGAAGTTCTGGAGATGGAATCGGGCAATATCGATTTTCACGATGCGCTGGGCTATGTGTGGGAGGGGATCAGCGAGGTGGACCGGTTTATCAACGAGAACAAGCCGTGGGCTTTGGCCAAAGAGGGAAAAGAGAAAGTGTTGCCGATTCTTCAAGAAGTGGCCGAGTCACTTCGTATTATCACCATTCTTTTAAAACCTTTTCTCCCTTCAACGGCGGAGAATATCTGGAATCAGTTTGGATTCGAGAAACTTGGAAAATTTGAAAAGCAGACTTTCAAAGAGGCCTCCAAATGGGGAGGTTTGAATAAAAAATGTGTGATTAAAAAAAGCGTGGGGATGTTTCCACGAATTGAGGAGAAAAAAATGGAAGAAAAAATAGAACCAAGTACGAAGAACCAAGTACTAAGTACCAACCTTATCGACATCGCCGACTTCGCCAAAGTGGAATTGAGAGTCGCTCAAATTCTTCAGGCTGAAAAAGTCGAAGGGGCCGACAAACTGCTCAAACTGCAAATCGATTTGGGGACAGAAAAACGCCAGATCGTCGCCGGCATTGCCCTCCACTATACCCCCGAAGAATTGGTCGGCAAAAAAGTGGTGGTCGTCGTCAACTTAAAGCCCGCCAAAATCCGCGGCGTGGAGAGTAACGGCATGTTGCTCGCCGCCAGCGACGCCAGTGTCGTCTCCATTCTGACACCGCTCAAAGATGTGACGATCGGGTCGAAGGTGAAATAAATTTGCCGCTCAATACGCAATATTATGAGCCACAAACCAGGTCAAACCATCCGGGGAAACGAGATAGGTCGGGTGCATTCCGGTTTTTTCTTCTGAAAAACTCAAATTGAAAACATCAAAGGCTCCCGTCTCCGTTCGAATCGATTGGATGACAAAGGGATCCCCCTCCGGATTGACCAGTTTGTCGCCGGAATGCAACTCACCCGCGGTGACCCAACCGGGTGGTGATCCAGCCTCTTTTTGGACCAGCATCGGATGATTGGGAGTCACCTCCAAAGAATCTGCCTTTCCCTCTACATTCACATAAAGAAGTGCGCCATCCACCAAGGGACGTTGCATAAAAGCGGTCGGCGTTTGATAAATAATCTGGCCCGAAGTTTCATCAAAGGAGGCCATCTTCGGAAGCTCTCCACCCTGGAGCATCATCGTGTGGAGTTCACCCATCGTCATCAACGCACCATTTTCGAGGCGAACATATGTTGCACCACCGAAACATCCACCGCCCCCCCAACCCCCATACTTATTCGAATTTTCCAAAAGGATATGCTCAAACCGAATCCCTTTTTCTTTGGCTCTCGCGATGGCATCATGCTTTGAATATTTTAAAATATTACTGCCGTTATCGTCCCCTTCGTCGGTAATCAGCACCACCACTCTCTCCACACCCGGCTTGTCGGCCCACGGTTCATTATCCATTGCATTCATCGCCGCTTCCCAGTGATACTCGATACCCCCGCCGACATTTTTCACAATTTTTTCAAGACCGGCTTGGGCCTCACGGACTTCTCTGTCGTTGGAATGGGGAACCTCTTTTCCATTGCGAAATTCTTTCCACGACTTTTTCGCCCCATCCACCACGCCTTCAATCCAATCTTGTTGCATGTCACGAACCTCCGGACTCATTCTGGCAAGCCGCCGCATCGCCAGTTCTTTCGGTGCATCGAGAGGGACCACTTCTCCATTATCATTATAAACTTCATCGACATAAAAGCGGACGGCGATGCCGACCTCTCCCCCTTCTGTCAACTGGCTTTTGGCAAAGGCAAAAATGTCAGCCGCTTTTTGTCGAACCTTCTCAATATCGTCGGTCATGCTTCCCGATTTATCGACAACAATCATGAACTGATAATAATTTTTCTTTTTGCCATCCGGAATAACGAGAGCCTCTTTGATGGCCCCAATCAAAGCATCTTCCCGCCCCGGCTCTTTGGGTAAAGGCTCTATCCTATCTCTAAAAGGAACCGATCTTTGCCTTCCGCCGGTTCCCTCGGCAAAATCTTGCAGTTGTTGGTTGCCATTTATGTTTGAATTAACAGAAACCTCATGCGTGGCTGTGGCACTCTTCGGCTTGCCGCCATGCTTCTTGTCAGGGACATCGGTGACCGTAACCTGAAAATCGCGCACACCATCCCAGCGTTTTGCAATAAATTCCATGGAAGCGGAATGGATGTCTTTAAGTTCAACCGGACTTCCTCTCAACTGTTTCCATTCATATGTCACCGGATCGCCGTCGGGATCAATCGCCTTTGCAGTCAAACGGACTCGTTCTCCCGGTTCATAATCGGATTTTCCCTCAATAGCCACACGGGGAGGATTGTTATATTCTTTCGGTTTCGGTTTTTGTTCTTCACTTTTTTCTTCCTTTTTCTCTTCCACTTGTTTGGACTCTGCAGGCACCGGCACCGAAGGCTCTTCTCTCCCTTCTTCCAGATATGAATACTCCTTTTCAAAAATATACAAAAACCCGAGCGTAATATTATTCAACGCCATCAAAACTTCCTGCTGGGTCAAACAGGTATCCATTCCTTTCGTGCAGGCATCCAATTTGTTTGTGAACATCCTCAAGCCGGTATAGATGGCATTCATCGCCCCGGCCTGTTGCAACTCCGAAACGGCACGACCCAGATAACTTTCACCGAGCAGGATCGGCACACCCCCATCGGTAAAATTATCATTTCCGGCGTCAGAGGCCTGCACCCATTCTGCAAAGCGATAGGAAGAGAGCAAGCCACGGATCCCCTCTCCCAAATGTTTTAGTTTTTCCGAATTTTCAAAAACAGCGGGAACAACATGATCGGGAAGTCTTTGATGCCTGAAGGGATCGAGATAATCGACCACAAAACAATTTTGCCCCGATTCGGAACATTGCGGCTCTTTAAAAGTCGAC
>JAUSII010000102.1 GCA_030648035.1 Deltaproteobacteria bacterium
TATTAAAATCTTTGGTGTAGGCTCCATCAAGAATATTCAGAGTGCCTGTGACAGAAGGATTTTGCAGAGTCCCTTTGAAGGTGAGATCGGCATCATATTCCATTCGGAATTTTCCGTCTTCACTCCGGTAATAGAGTTGCTGTCCCTCTACCTTACCATCAAATCCGGAAACCTTTCCCTGTGCATGGGTCATCCCCCCCCTGATTTTGAAAATACCGTTTCCCAAAAGTCCTGCGAGCAGATCGGTTTCGATTCTATTTCCCTTGAAACGAACGACACCGGTTAATTCGTCGGCGGCGTAAGGATAGACCCTCAAAAAAAGCATGTTGTTGTCGAAGGTAATCTGCCCGTTGATATTCAAGTCGGGTGATTTTCCGTGTACCGCCAGCTGGAATTGCGCTGGCCCCGAGGCGTCGCGGATATATTTTGTGAGAAACTTGAGTCGGGAGAGATCGATCTTTCCATCCCCTTTGAGATCCATGCTTTCCGGCGAGATGCTTCCGGTCACTTTCGCTTTGAGTGTCGGGTCGGACGGATCCTCCACCGTCAGTTTGTTGATCTGCCAGCGATCATCGATGCTGGTGTGAGTCAGATCAATATCGAACCCGGCCAAGGTTTGGCCAGAAATTCTGATTCCCCCCGGAGTAAAGTCCATGACCAGCTGTTTTTTGGAAGAACTTTTGGAATTTGGAAAAGTAAAATCGGCCTTGTCGACGATGAGTCTTTTTGAATTCAAATTGAAATGCGTTTCAATCAATTCAAAACTCTCATCCATAAAACTCCCCTGTCGGACATTGAGTGTCCCCTCGCCTTGAAGATTTAGTGGCGGCGAACCAGAAAGTTTGAAGGTGGCATCGGCCTCTCCTGTTATGGGAAGGCCCGGCAATGTGGATGCCATCGGTTGTCCATTAAACTTGGCATCGAGCGAGATTTTTTTTGTTCTGGGGACGTATTCCGAAAATTTTGGACCGTAGTTGATGATGAATTGTGCCTCGCCCGTATTTCTTTCTCCGGTGAATATTCTGCCGTCCAATTTTAATTGTGGATAGGTGAGATCGAGATTTACAGCGGCTCTCTCGGCTTTAACAGGACCATAGCCGCCTTCAATAGTTTCGCCTTTCAGTTGAAGATGAATGGTTTTACCAATGCCCTCCAGAGTTCCTTCAACCGTTCCCTTTCCAAAAATGGGATGCAGATTCTTATCCTCGAATTTTTCAAAAAATCTCTGGATGGGAAAATCTTTTGCCTTCATCTTGAGATGAAAAGAGACCGGCTTCAAATCGACGATGCCTGTGGCTTCAACCATGGCACCATCCGATCCGATTTTTCCCTCTTTGAGGTTGAGTTTTGCATTCTGCCAATCAAATTGGAGAATGACTGTTGCGGGGTGATCTTCAAAACCCTGAAAGAGATGTATGATTCCGGCGCTACCTTTGCCGGCCGATTTTTGCAGATCAAAACCCTGTCCGTCGAGATTTATCTTTGTTGTGAGATCTCCGGCGGTGTTGAAAGTCCGGGTTTCGGATTCCAGTTCGGGGAGGGTGATCGGCTTGGGTGTTTCCAGATCAAGATGAAATTTTTCCGAATGCAAATCTGTCTCGAGACGGCCCAGAAGAACATTCTCACCGATTTGGACTGAGAATTTTTTCGAATTGAGGTTTCCTTTTTCAAAGCGGAGTTGAGCCTCCATATTTTTGATCTCGAGCCGGTCCAGAGCCGCATTTTTGAGCTGAAAATCACCGTCGATATTGTCGATATAGGGAAAAGTTTTGGACCAGCTGTTGAAATTGGTCGTCACCGCGATTTGCAAATTCTCGACCTTCCGTATTCCGGGATCCTCCGGTTTTGTCGATTCGATCTGGTGAAAATTGAGCCCCAGTCCGGTCCCCTTGAAAAAAGCCGCCGGTTGCAGATTGATTTGCACTTCTTCCACGGTGATTTTTTTCTGTTCCGGCAGGTGAAGGATCACATTCTCCACGCGGCCTTCTTTTAAAACCAGATTCTGCAGAAAAATGAGGGTCTGTATTTTAAATTTCTTTTTTGGTTTTTCTTCCTTGGGGACAAGACTTTTGGCAATGGTGATGACGGGAGAATGGACAAAGAGGCTGTTGATTCCGATGCGTCCCCGCAACAACTGGAGGGGGGAGCCTCTCATCTTGATGGTTTCTGCAAAAATAGTGTGACCTCCGGGATGGACAAAGCTCAGGTGGCTGATGTCAATTCTCATACGCCATGGTTTGACTTCCAGAGAATCAAAAGAGACCTGCCACGGAGAAAAAGGTTTGTAAGTTTTTAAAAACCATTGTTGAAAGCGCGGCGCATTGACAAGGGCAAAAGGAGTCTCCAGGACCGCGAAGGTCAGAAAGAGGACCGTCAGCAGATGCAGTTTTAAATTCCTTCCCTTTTTCATTCCTTTACCCTGATGGAACGTGTCTGTTTTCTGTCGGGCAAAATTTTTCGCCGCTCCAGCCTGTCGAGAAGTTTTTGATGAATATTGTCAAAATCGCCGTTGGATAAAAAAGCGACTACCTCGTTGGGGCCAATGCCTCTCACAATAAACTCCAAAATAAAATCTGTTCCGTCGATGGCATAGGCGTCACAACCTCTCTTCATCAGATCATTGGCGAGCCTGGGTGTGTCGAGTCTCTCCTCCGCGGGAATTTTTTCCGGTTTGTAGAGCCCGGCAATGACGACCCGATCCGCCCCACTGAAGGCCCGCAGATATTCGTCATAAAGGGTATTACGGCGTGATGTGTTGGAGCGCGGTTCAAAGACGACAATGAGTCGGCGGCCGGGGAAATGTTCTTTCAAAGCTTCAATCGTGCGCCGGACGGCTGTGGGATGATGGGCAAAATCGTCAACGACGGTGACCCCTTTGACAACGCCTTTGATCTCTTGGCGACGTTTGATGCCCTTGAATGTCTTCAGGCCTTCTCGAATCTGATCTTCGGTCAATCCCAATTGATGACACAAGCCGCAGACGGCGAGAGCATTTTCCAGATTGGCAGGGCCCGACATCGGCGTGAAAAGTGGAATTCGTTTGTCTCCATAACAAAAATTAAAAGTGACCCCCTCCGGAGAAGGCTCAATATTTTGCGCGGTGTAGTCGCCGTGTGTGAGGCTGTAGCTAAACATGGGATAATTGTGAACATGAGTCATCTCGGTTATTTTGGGACTGTCTCCCCACGCAAGCAGGGGTGACTTGTCCGAAAATGTTTTCAAAAATTTTTCGAACGCTCCAATCATTTTGTCGAAGGTGGGGTAGATGTCGGTGTGGTCCCATTCCACCGATGTCAGGATGCCTCCCGAAGGGTGATAATGGGCGAACTTGGGGCCCTTGTCGAAAAAAGCGGTGTCATATTCGTCGCCCTCCACTACAAAATAATCCCCTTTTCCCAGATGATAACTTTTGCCGGTGTTCAATCCGACACCGCCGATCATATAACCGGGGTCCATTCCTGCACTTGTCAGAATCCAGGCCAAAAGAGTGGAGGTGGTTGTCTTGCCGTGTGTTCCCGCCACCACCAGCGGCTTTTTATTTTTAAGAAAAAATTCCTGAAGGGCTTGCGGCAGAGACATGTAGGGGATTCCATTTTCCAATACCGCTTTGGCTTCGGGATTATCTTTCGAGCAGACATTGCCGATGACAACTATGTCGGGTTTGGGGACCAGATTTTTTGCATCGAATCCGGTCATCAAAGAAATGTTCAGGGTTTTGAGCTGGTCGCCCATGGGGGGATAAAAGCTGGTGTCCGATCCGCTCACGGTGTAGCCCGCTTCCACAAGAAGTCCCGCCAGTGAACCCATGCCGGTCCCGCAAATTCCTGTCAGATGAATGTGTTTCATTTTGGGTGTCCTTTGTCGAAATCTTTAAAATTTTCAAAAGGTTATACTATACAAATTTTTTGGCAATTGTCATTCCTAAATCAGCTAAAAAAAAGGAGTATTTGTGGACAGACACCGACAAAATCTCCCGCGTGTTGGCTAAAAAAGACGTTATAGATTTTGGGGAGGCCCCCAAAATCAGCACTTCGCTTCCTCGGCCCGCCAAGTTTAAAATCCCCCGAGGGGAGTGGCGGGCCTGCGCAGACTTT
>JAUSII010000118.1 GCA_030648035.1 Deltaproteobacteria bacterium
GGTCGATTACAAGTTGGAGTTCGGCCGCTCTCCCGAGGGCATTCTATTGGCCGATGAAATCACTCCCGATGGTTGCCGTCTGTGGGATATTGAGACCCGCGAAAAAATGGACAAAGATCGTTTTCGTTTTGACCTCGGCAAAGTGGAAGAGGGGTATCAGAAGATTTACGAGAGGATATGTTAAAGTTGTCATTGCGAGTGCAGCGAAGCAATCCCGATGGCACCGGGATTGCCACGTCGCCCTTCGGGCTCCTCGCAATGACACCGTGAAAATATGAAAGCCAGAATCTATATCACATTAAAAGAAGGTGTGCATGATCCGCAGGGTGAGGCCACGCTGGGAACGCTCAAACATCTCGGTTTTGACGGTGTCGATTCGGTGCGCGTCGGAAAATATATCGAACTGAATTTAAACGATCTACCCAAATCAAAAGCGGAAGAACAGGTGAAGGCCATGTGCGAAAAACTCTTGGCCAATACGGTGATTGAAAGTTACGAGTTTGAAATAGAATGAAATTCGCTGTCATCCAATTTCCCGGTTCCAATTGTGATCAGGACTGTCTGTATGTGCTCCGCGATATTTTGAAACAGGAGGCCGTTTTGCTTTGGCACGACTCGGCCGATCTTCAAAATGCCGACTGCATTATCCTTCCCGGCGGTTTTTCCTACGGCGATTATCTGCGCACGGGGGCGTGTGCCGCGCGCTCTCCCATCATGAAGGCGGTCTCTGCTTTTGCAGATCGCGGCGGGTTGGTGTTGGGAATCTGCAACGGGTTTCAGATTTTGTGCGAGGCGGGGCTTCTGCCGGGCGTGCTGATGCGCAACAAAAATCTCAAATTTATCTGCGACGATTGCTCTTTGACTCTGGAGCGGACCGACACACCGTTCACAGCACGATACAAACCGGGCGCAAAAATCGACATGCCGATTGCTCATATGGATGGGAATTATTATATCGACGATGCCGGTTTGAAACGTCTTGAAAAAAACAACCAGATTGTTTTTCGCTACGCCAATAATCCCAACGGCGCCAAAGCCGATATTGCCGGTATCATCAACGAAAAGGGAAATGTGCTGGGCCTGATGCCCCATCCGGAACGGGCCAGTGAAGAAGTGTTGGGAGGAAAAGAGGGATTGGAATTGTTTCAATCTATTATATTGTCATTGCGAGCGTAGCGAAGCAATCCCGTTGATCATCGGGATTGCCACGTCGCCCTCTGGGCTCCTCGCAATGACAACGGATAAAATATGTCGACGTTAACCAAAGATGAACATCAGAGGGTGGTGAAAGCCATCGGTCGCGAGCCCAATGCGATTGAGTCGGGGATATTCACTGTCATGTGGTCGGAGCATTGCTGTTACAAAAGTTCGAAGAGATATCTGAAACAATTTCCAACGACCGGATCGCGCGTGTTGCTTGGCCCAGGCGAGAATGCCGGCATTTTGGATATCGGTGATGGCATCGCCATCGCTTTCAAAATCGAATCGCACAATCACCCTTCATTTATAGAGCCGTATCAGGGGGCGGCGACCGGTGTCGGCGGAATTCTGCGGGATATTTTTACGATGGGGGCACGGCCTGTCGCCTTGATGGACAGTCTTCATTTTGGAGAACGCTCCCACCCGCGCACGCAATATCTTCTGGATGGTGTGGTCTCCGGCATCGGCGGCTACGGTAATTGCATGGGGATTCCGACGATCGGTGGCGAAACCCATTTTCAGGAATGCTACAACGGCAACATTCTGGTGAATGCGTTTGCATTGGGAGTGATGCGTTCCAATAAAATTTTCAAGGGGATTGCAAAAGGGGTCGGCAATCCGGTGATTCTGGTCGGTTCTAAAACAGGGCGAGACGGTATTCACGGCGCCAGCATGGCGAGTGGTGCCTTCGATGCCGATTCGCAATCGAAGCGCCCGACGGTGCAAGTGGGCGACCCGTTCACCGAAAAAAAATTGATGGAGGCGTGTCTCGAGGCTTTTCAAATCGAAGGGGCGATCATCGGCATTCAGGATATGGGGGCCGCTGGTTTTACCTGTTCCTCTTTTGAAATGTCGGCGCGTGCAGACACGGGAATGGTTTTGCATCTCGACAAAATACCGCTCCGCGAAACGGGGATGACCCCTTATGAAATCATGCTCTCCGAATCGCAGGAGCGGATGTTGCTGGTGGCCCCCAAGGGACGTGAAGCAGAATTAAAAAAAGTTTTTGAAAAATGGGAGCTGGAATTTGCGGTGGTGGGTGAGGTGATCGCCGAGAAAAAAGTGCAGGGATTTTTCAACGGTGAAAAAGTTTTTGAATTGCCGGTTAAACCGGTGACGGATGAGGCGCCCATTTATGAAAGAGCGGTGGCTTCGCCCCAAAACGGGCGGGGCCTGTCACCTTTGGGGCCCATCCCCCCAATGCTCCACCCGCGCACGTATCAAGATGATGAAAAATTTATCTGGTCGCAATACGACCACATGGTCGGCGCCAATACGATCGTGGGGCCGGGGGCCGATGCGGCGGTGATACGCATCAGAGAAAATGGTGCGCTGATAGCGATGACAGTGGATAGCAAAGCCCGATGGTGTTTTGCCGATCCTTATTGGGGGGCGGTGCATACGGTGGCGGAGGCGGCGCGCAATCTCTCTTGCGTGGGGGCGCTTCCCATCGGAGTGACCGACTGTCTCAACTTCGGCAATCCCGAAAATCCGGAAATCATGTGGGAGCTTGCCGAATGTTGCAGAGGTCTGGCGGAAGCCTGCAGGCGATTTGAAACTCCGGTCACCGGCGGCAATGTCAGCCTCTATAATGAGACAGAAGGAAAAAGCATTTGGCCCACACCGGTGGTGGCGATGGTCGGGCTTTTACCAGTTGGAGTTAATCCGGTGACGTCGGAATTTAAAGAGGATGGGGATCTTATTTATAAGATTGGACTAGTGACTGGTGACCAGGGACTAGAAAAAACCATTCCTCCGTTGGATTGGGATTTGGAGTTGAAAGTTCAAACATTTTGTCGTGAGGCGATTGCGAAAGGATTGTTGCAGTCAGCGCATGATGATCCTGAAATACCGTCGCAAATTGTGGTCAGCCTGAAACCCGAAAATGAAACAAAGTTTGTGGCGCTGGCCCATACTAATCAGTGTCCTTTGACCAAGAAAGGGGTTGTTGTACCAGGTACTAAGTACTAAGTACCAAGTACTAAGTACTAAGTACCAAGTACCATCCTATTATGTGCGGCATAGCCGGAATCTTTAATCATCCCGAAGCGAGCAATCTGGCTTATCTCTGCCTGCACGCCCTTCAACATCGCGGGCAGGAGAGTGCCGGGATTGTTTCGTCTGATGGCGTCCGACTCCATACGTTCAAGGCCATGGGGTTGGTGGGGGACAATATCCGCGAAGAGACGATCGAAAAATTGCCGGGCGCTTCTGCTGTCGGTCACGTCCGTTATTCCACCACCGGCACCAGCGAAATTAAAAATGCGCAACCCTTCGTCATCAATTTCTCCGGTGGCAGTCTGGCGATTGCCCACAACGGCAATCTTACCAACGCCGGAATTTTGAGAAAAGAGTTGGAGGCTTCCGGCGCGATTTTTCAATCGAGCATGGATACCGAAGTGATCATGCATCTCATCGCCAGAAGTTCCAAAAAAGAATTGATCGATAAAATTATGGAGGCCTGTTCCAGAATTTTGGGGGCCTACAGCCTTGTCTTTTTGAGCCAGGACCAAATGATCGTGGTGCGCGACCCCAAAGGCTTCAGGCCGCTGGTGCTCGGAAAAATCGGGCAGAGTTATATCGCCGCCTCCGAGACCTGCGCCCTCGATCTGATCGACGCCCAGTTTGAACGGGAAGTGGAGCCCGGAGAATTTTTGGTCATCAATGCCCACGGAACCCGTTCCTTAAAACCCTTTGCGAGCGGAGCCACAAAAAGTGCGCAGTGCATTTTTGAATATATCTATTTTGCAAAACCCGACAGCCACATTTTTGGCAGAGGGGTTTATGAAATGCGCAAAGGTTTTGGAAAACAGCTGGCGAGGGAAGAACCGGTCGATGCCGATGTGGTGATTCCCATCCCCGACTCCGGTGTTCCGGCCGCGATCGGATATTCGGAAGAGACGAAGATTCCGTTTCAGATGGGACTCATTCGCAGTCATTATGTTGGCCGCACCTTCATCGAGCCGTCTCCCTCGATCCGCCACTTTGGAGTGAAACTGAAACTGAACGTGGTGCGCGATGTGCTCAAGGGAAAAAAAGTGGTGGTGATTGATGATTCCATTGTTCGCGGCACGACCTGCATGAAAATTGTGAAGATGCTTCGTGAAAAAGGCGGCGCCAAAGAGGTTCACCTGCGCATCTCTTCTCCGCCGATTAAATGGCCCTGTTTTTACGGCATCGACACCCCCACGCGCCAGGAATTGGTGGCCGCGCAAAAAAATGTGGAGGAGATTCGCAAATTCATCGGCGCCGATTCTCTCCGCTTTTTAAGCGAGAAGGGACTCCGCTGGTTCAAAATGCAAAACCCTTCCGAAGAATTCTGCGATGCCTGTTTCACCGGCAACTACACGGTCGATCTGCCCGACAGCCCTGAAATAGCTGATTATGCGTCATCCCTTCAAAAGTTTTCCACATAACGTTTGTATTGAACCCACGAAAAAGGTAAAATCGTAGCTCATGGAAAAGCGTTTTTCTATAGTTCTCCTCTGTCTTTCTCTGGGGTTTATTCACTGTGGTGGAGCGCTCGATACTTCAGGTGCTGGAGAAGCTGGAGTCACTGTAAATCTCGTCATCGAAAATCCGAGCCCTGATGCGATTGGGACAGCCAAAGCGGTTGATCATGGTTCAGACTTTTCTCTGGGCAAGGGACTTGAGTCTTCCACCATCAGCCAGTGCACCATCACCGCAACGGCTCCTGGAAAAGTGAGCCAGAGTAAAACGGTCGATGTTGCGAGCGGCGCTTCCACCATTGAGGTCAGTTTGTCCCTAACCACATCTTCCAACTGGACAATCTGCGCCGATTGCAGTGATACCTCCGCCACATCGAACAATGTGACAGAAGGCTTCAACGGATGCGCAGAGGGAGTCAGCGTTGCCAAAGCCACCGACACCGCCTCCATTTCGGCCAAATTCAAAAATCTGGCCGCGAGCAGTAGTGATGTTGTGAAATATATTCGCATCAAACAGGATTCCAAAACTCAAGGGGCTATCACCGTCGGTTTCGCCAACGCCTTGACTGATGCAGAGAAGGCCACGGTTCGGTGTCTGATTGAACTGGATCCGACTGGCAGTAGAACCACAATGGGGGCGATCGATTCTTCAGCGAGTCTGGGGCTTGTCACCACCAAATCGGATTATTACGCGGAGGTCAAAGGGGGCGTCGGAAGTCCCAAATGCAGTTTTTTTAATTCCAGCGACACCCTGCTGACAAAATCGAGTGGTACTTGGGGTTCCAACAGCAAATCAAACACCGAAGCGGCCTGCCAATTGAGTGTGAGACAGATGCGCTCTCTGTTGGACAATGATCGCAAAGGGCAATATGCGGTCCTTTGTAGTTTGACGGGAGCGAGCCCCTGGACTGTTGTCCCGGCCAATGGCAAATATGCGAAATATGATTTGAGTGCCGGAGGAGACACCGACCGGACGACACTGGTCAGCAATGGCGGCAGTTGCAATTCCACCAGCAATGGTCTGGAATGCGCCTCCGGTTATTGTTCGCCGGGAGGGACTTGCATCTCCTGGACCGCCGCTTCTTTGAGCGGGGTCGTCACCAATGTTGTCGGTCCCGCAGAAGGCACCACAACAAGCGGAACGACTGACGGCGTTGGATCCGATGCCAGATTCAACGCTCCAAATGGAATTTGTTTGTCACCTGACAGCAGCACTCTCTATGTACTGGATCTTTCGAATCGTGTGATTCGCAAAGTGGTGATCAGCAGTGGGACCGTGACCACTTTTGCCGGAGACGGGACCATTCATCATGTCGATGGCACTGGAACATCCGCCGGATTTGGGACGCTGGGCGGCTGTGTTGTCGATCCGTTAGGGGTCTACATGTATGCGACCGACCGGGTCGGTTCCGTTCATACCATCCGAAAGATCAACCTCTCCACCGCCGAAGTTACGACTTTGGCCGGAGGCAATGTGACCGGAGGTTTGATCGATGGAACGGGAACTGCCGCCAGTTTTTCCGGCGATGTGATGCATGGTATTACCATCGATCATGCGGGAGCCAATCTCTATGTAACCGACGGCAACAACAATGCGATTCGCAAAATTACCACGGCCGGCGGGGTGGTGACCACGATTGCAGGAAATGGAAATGCAAGTCGTGGAGATGCCGATGGTACAGGGACCTCCGCCAAGTTTGCTTCTCTGGGGCAGATCGCCATTGATTCTACCGATAGCAAACTATATGTGGCCCAAAGACCCGGCATCACTGCGACTGCGGGAAAAATAAGACAGATTGTGCTGGCAACGGGAGTGGTGACCACCATCGCCAGCCTTAACGGGTTCGTAGCGACCTCCGATGCGAGTACGGGTGCCTCGGCCAGTTTCAATGGTCCGTTCGGTATCGCCATCGACCCGACCGATTCTGTGCTCTATGTTTCTGAAACGGAAGGTGCCGTGATCCGAAAACTTTTGATCCGAACCAGCGGTCTTGTGCAGAGCATTGGAACAACATCAACTTTGGCAGGGGGCTCTGCAACCGACGGCGACAGTAATGCCACCGGAACTTCCGCCCGTTTCAGCACAGATGGAACCAAATTTCTGACCCTCAATCATCTGGGAACTATCCTCTACGTCAGCGATCCCTCCAAAAACAAGATTCGTCAGGTGAAATAAAATGTCCGCAATGACAATTACGAAGAAGGAATGGTGATGGTGATCGGCACCGACAATGTGTTGTCGGAAGTTCCGCCGGGATTTGGAAGAATGCCGGAGGCAGGGTCACTGCTGGGAGTGCCGGTGGCACCTCCCTGGGCGTTGAACATATTTGTGTTATTCAGAAGATTACCTCTTTTTGTTGTCTTTCCATCATTGCTCTTCATATCTTCGCCAGTGGCTTCCCCTATGGTTTTTTCAGCAACCGTGTCAACACCGCTTTCGCCTTGAGAGCCCGGTTCCACGTTGGAAGTGATATCAAAGAGCGGTGTTTTGTTTTTGATCACATCGCTTGGAATCTGGAATTCAACGGGAGGTTTGTTCTCGATGATTTCAACCGCTTTTCCAGCCGACACTTGCATCACTTCCCCCGGTTTTCCCTTGGAGGTGACATCGAACACACCATCAAAACAATAAAAAGTGGTCTTTTGAACGAAAATGGTTGCACCCACATCTGTTCCGCGAATACCGGCCACTGCATTGGGGGTTTTGATTTTGATCTGTTGGTCTGTTCCAAAAAAACGGCTGACGATGGTTCTGACTTTGCCGGTCAAAACATTAAAAACGGCTTTTCTCTCTTTCGCTTCGGGATGATACAAAAATTCTGTCAGCAATGTTTTGGTATTTTCCTTCACGGTCAAAAGGGTGTCGTCGATGAACATCACCTTGATGGCGGCCTCATTTTTTGTTTCAAGAACATCATTCAGATAAATGGGTTGTTTGAAGCTGGCCTGGACTGGTTTTTGCCCCGAAGTGGTGATGGTGGCTATTCCCTTGAAATCGACCACCTGTCCTATCGGTTCGGCACCGAAGAGGGGAGTGGCAGATAAAATAATAAAAAGGCCAAGGAACAGTCTTTTCAACATTGGGCTATTATAAAGCATCATAATTCTGCCGACAACGTAAATCCCATCAATTGGCGATGATAGGTGAATGCAGGGATGTTGGAATCGGTCAGGATATAGGAATAGGTGACGGAGGCATTGAGATGGTCGACAAGGGGACGCGTTAAAACGGCAGTAGTATAAACGGTGAAATCTCCGCGTCTCACGCCGTAGATGGAGTCGACATGGTCGAATTTTCTCAAGAGGTCCACATTGCCCATGGCCAGAAATTCCAGTTGCCACCAGAGGGGGGTGTTGAAGGCAAAATCGATCTGGTCATCCCGGTAATCCCAATCAGCTCCCTTGGCGGAATTGACGCTGGAGGTGAATCCCACTCTGGCAAATCTGTTTTTGGTTCCCGGGAAAAAAAAGTATTGCTCCACACCCCAGGTATAATTGTCTGCATCCCTGTTTTGTGTCGATACGGTGAGAGCCTGTGCAAATTGATCGCGCCGAAAGGCCGCATAGAAAGTGGTGAGCCATTTTTCATTCCAGGCCACGTCGACAGAGGGTTGCGCCAGTCCGCTTACCAGATATCTTTGTCGGCCCAATGTGTAATACATTCCCGTCCCTTGCAGTCGAACCTGCAGTTTGTCGCTCATTTTATAACCCAACTCGGCTCCCCCAATCTGTCGGCCTAGATTGAAACGGTCGACATCGGAATTAACGTTGGCATAGGCACTCTGATAACCCGAATAATTAAAATAGAGCGTGGTTGTTGGGGTGTGCACCGCCAGAAATTGGACATCGAGACCCAAAGCTCCAAAATAGTCGTGCTGATTGGACTGAAGACCGGAAAGGTTCTCGTCATCTGGATCGTAGGTTACGTTGGTGTCGTAGAAGGCAGAGACAGCTCCCTTCACAACCCACTTTTTCATCAACTCTGCCTCTGTCAGCGCAATCGGGAGAGGTTCCCCCGCTTCCAGTTTGGTCACCCATTCTCTGGAGGTCACGGCAAATTCAGTTTCTGAAAAATTTTCTTTCAACTGTTTCAGCCGGGCCAAGGTTGCCTCTTTCTGTTGCATCTTGTAATGATTCAGGGCGACATAAAAAAGTGGGGCCGGGTTGGTGGTGTCGTTTTCCCATGATTTTTGCATCCATGCCAGACTTTCAGGATATTTTCCGAGTCGAAAGAGTGCCAATCCATAATCGAAATAGGCTTTTGAATAATCGGGATTTTGGTCGAGCAGTGTTTTGAAATATCCCGTCGCTTTTCCAAAGCGATTCATCTTGAAATTAGTGAGCCCCAAAAAATAGAGGGTGTCTGGATCTTTGGGCGCCTTCTTTTGGCTATCCAGAAAGAAAACGAGCGCTTTTTTATATTCTCCGTCTGAAAAAGCCACCACCCCTTTTGAAAAAGAGACGGCATTATAGTTCGCGGCCTCTGTGGTAACCGCAATCGTAAGTGCGAAAATGAGAGGGAGAAACCGGATGAGAGAGAGTTTTTTCACGAACGGAGCTTTTAACAAATTTATGAACAAGCAACAATGCCATTTTTGGATCACCGAAGAAGTCATTTATAACCCGGTGGGGTGGGTGTCATATTTTTGGAGGGGATGTAAAAAATAACCCTATTTCGTTTATCTGTCTATATCATGTTGTTGAAAATGAATGGGAATTTATCATTTCAATTCCGTTATTCGCCAAAATTTAATGGCATGCCAATTGCACCACAAGGGGCGGGGGGTAATTCAAGTTACAATTGTATATGAGAAACACGAGATTCTTCAAGAAATCGGCATTCTTCGGGCTCACTGTTTGCCTGTTGGTAAGTGGGCTTGTGGGGATGGGGTGTGCGACAAACTCTGGCGGTGTTTCGACGGCGCCGATTCCCGAAGATGAGGCGAATGCTTCGTTGACCGTAGCGGTTTCTCAACCGACTTCGGCCAGCATTTCCAAATCGGTTTCCTCTTCCTCCACCAGTGAAAGTGTCTCTGACAGCGACAATAGCGGCGGTGGTCTGACCAGCAAAAGTGATGGGTATGCATCGGATATTCCGGTTGTTTCGGTAGCGAAGGCCTCTTCCTCCTCGGCAGTACAGAGTTGCAACGTCTATGACATTTCAAATGGTAAGCAGATTAATCTGAAAGCCGGAAAAGTTTCGGGCAATGAATGTGTCGCCTCGCTTGTTACGGGGAGAATCTCTTCTTCTTCCACCAAATTTCTTATTGAAGTTATTCTGGAAAATGGGGCGAAGATGCCGATTCTGGAAGAAGCCGCGGTGCCATCTCTGCTTTCGGGATCTAAACAGGTGCGTTCAGATACTCCGGCCGATATGAATGCGGTGGTGGCCCTGTATCAGGGGTTATCCGGTTCGGGATCGGATTGCCTGAGCGCTTTTAGTTCGAGAAGCATACCAGACGCATGTCTGCAGGGAATCAGCGCCAAAAATTTGTATGACACGGTATCCAATTTGGGATCCGACAGTTCCACCTCTGGAAAATCGGTCAGCACCATCAGCAACATGATGACCGGATTTTTACTGGAGGGGGGATCTTCCGGATTGACAGATCCGATCCAGTTTTTGAAAAAATTCAACGAGGGGGATGCCTCCTGTATCAATGCAGGATCTAATTTGGCGAGATCGGGTGGAGAGACTGTCGATGCAAGTACATTACAATCCCGATTCACCATCATGCAGAAGGTGGGGGAGGTGGCGGCATCGGCTTTTCAGGATGGCACCGTGCGGAGCCAGTTCACGGGGGATCTGGACTATCAGAAAAAATATCTCGATTTTCTGAAATCGGTGGAGACGCCCACGCAGGCAACACAGGTTGCGAGTGCGGGTGCAGACGGGCTCATCACCTTTTTTAAGGACAAGGATACTTTCAAGTCGCTGAACTCGACGGCAGCCAGGGAAGCTTTTGTCAGCGAAGCTGGAAATAATTTTGCCAACTTTGACCCTTCCAAAATTTCGACGTTTTTCAAGACGATTGCGACAACAGATTACACCGGCAAGACCGAGGCTGAAATCAAAAATGGAGTCAGTTTCGTCACCGGCTATGTGAATAATAGCAGTGCGGAAAGTCTGGCGGCATTGAAACAAAATCCAACAATCTTGGCTCAATTTGTCCAGAGTAATACTCAAGCCATCGACACTACTAAACTCGATTCGGCCTATTTCAGCAGTTTTCAAACACAATTGGAGCAACAATCAACTGGCACCGGCTTCACCGACACATTTTCTTTCACCAGTTTTGTGGCCGGTTCTCCGGCCATCTCTGTTCGCACGCCCGCTGTGAGCGCGGCACTGGTTTCAGCCAGTACCGCCGTCACAGTCCAGTTCGACAGGGATATGACGAGCAGTTCCTTTACCACGTCGTCCGTTCTTCTATATTGTGGTGGAACCACATCCAGCGATCTTGTGACGGGGACCGTTGCTTACACCTCTTCAACGAAGACGCTGGTTTTTACGCCATCCGCCAATCTTACCAAAGACCTCACCTGTACCGTCAGTCTTTTGTCCGATATCAAATCATTTTCAGGAACTCCATTGACGGCGACAACCTGGACCTTCACAACCGAGCGTGGCGATTTGTCAGTCACCAGTCGAACACCGGCATTGAGTGCCACCAATATTCCGACCAATGTATCGGTGACTGCCACCTTCAATCGCGCGCTGGATACATTGACCGTCGGATCGGGGCTGGCGGTTTCTTGCGGGGGTAGCAATGTGGCTGGCACGACCGCTCTTTCCGCATTGTCTGGCACTGCCAACAGGGTTATGACCTTTACGCGCAACAGTGGTAATTTTACAGCCTCTGTCACCTGTACCGTCACTTTTCCCGCGGGCTTGAAAGATATTTTCGGATTTACATTTACGCCGCCGACGGCTTGGACCTTTGATACCGGACTCGGCACTTGGACCACCGCGCCGACGTTTGCAGGGATAGGTACACTGGCGGCGGATGCCGGTTCTGCCACCACAATCACTGCCACATGGTCGGCCGCAGATAGTGGTTTGGCGGGATTCCTTGTCTATGACATCTATTGCTCCACCGGCGCGCAGAATTATGATTCAGCGACAGTGACGCAAGGAACCGGCAGTAGTGTTCCTGCCAATACCAAACAGATCACCGGTTTGACTGCAAACACAACCTACAACTGTGTTGTTCGGGCCAGAGACAGTGTGGGCAACAGGGACAGTAATGTCGTTTCGTTGTCGGCTAAAACAGGACCGCTTGCTCCGGGAGCGCCATCAGCCACTGTGGCCAGTGCCACCTCTATTGATTTGGCCTGGAGCTCGGTAACCGGTGCTTCCTCCTACAATGTTTATCGATACACCTCCACCGGTGTGACAACCAGTGACACGTTAGTAACAACCGTTGGCACCAATAGTTATACCAACACAAGTCTCGCTGCAGGTGATTGGTATTATAAAATTGCAGCTGTCGGCTCGACCGGTAGTGTGGGTCCCTTGTCTTCCGAGGTGAATGCGGGAACGCTTCCCTATCCTACAGGTTTTGCAGCAACGGCTGGGGCTGCTCAAAACTCTTTAAGCTGGAATACGGTGACCTATGCCACCGGATACAAAATTTTCTGGGCAACCCATTCCGGAGTGGGAGGTTCTGATTCATCGATCACCATCGACAGTGGTGCCACCACCAGCAGTATTCATTCTTCTTTGACCAATGGAACGACCTACTATTATAAAATCGTGTCGTTTGATGCGGCCGGCGAGCAACGGGGAGTGGGTCAGGCGACCGAGATCAGTGCAACACTGGTCATGAGTGAACCCAAAGGTCTGACAACTGTGGGTAGTACCTCCGGCAATGTCTCTTTTGGATGGGGTTCCGTGAGCGGAGCCAGTAGCTACAAATATTATTACAAGGACTCCTCGCCAGTGAGCACCGGCAATGCATCCGCTTCTGGAGGAGGTATTGAAGGTACTTCGGTCACACCGGGCACTGATAATGGCAATAACGCAACATCCTATTATGGCGTGACCGCAAAAGATTCCTCCAACAATGAGACAGCCATTTCCAGAACCATCGGGATATATATTCCCAATGGGGGTAGTGGTCCGACAGATTTGTCCATCAGTGTCGACAGCACTACCTCTCTCTCTTTGAGTTGGACCAACGCTAATAGCCGAAGCTGTTTCAGAATTTATCGGTCGACCTCTCCCGACGTCGCCACCAATGGTGGAGATGCCTATGCGACCACCGCTAGCACCAGTTATACTGATAGCGGCCTGACATCGGGAAGCGCCTACTATTATAGAGTGAAGGATGCCGATGGGTCTTGCAGTGGTGATCCGGGTAGTTGTAGCGGGTCTGATTGCTGGTCCAACAAAGAGGTTGGTGGCATACCGGAATAAAAAATCTGCCAAAATATTTTGACACTCCGACTGTTTTTACTGTAATCCCTCCGGATGGAAAATCGCATTTTAGATCTCGTTATTTTTTATCCCCTGCTTCTTTTCTGTCTCTCCTTTCACGAAGCGGCGCATGCGTGGACGGCCGACAAGTTTGGTGATGATACCGCCAAATTGTTGGGGCGCATCACCTTGAACCCGATCGCCCACATCGATCTTATCGGCACCGTTTTTTTGCCTATTATGTCGATTCTCACTGGCGCGCCTTTGTTTGGTTGGGGGAAACCGGTGCCGGTCAATCCGGGCCGGTTTAAGGATGAGAGGCACGGGTCCCTCTGGGTTTCGGCGGCGGGGCCTTTGAGCAACATGCTGTTGGCGGTGGTCTTTGCCCTCGTGTTGCGCGCACTTATTCTTCTGTTGCCGCACGCCAGCCCGGAACATTTGCAGGAGGGTCAGCTCGGCGGGTCTGTGGTGGCGGTCCTCTTCACCATCTGCCAAACCGGCGTGGTGTTGAATCTGGTGCTGGCTTTTTTTAATCTGATCCCGCTTTTTCCGCTCGACGGGGGAGCTGTATTGCGCGGCCTCATTCCCTATGCCTGGCTTCCCGGATATGACAGCTTCAGCCGATACAGCATTCTCATTTTGTTGGTCCTCTTTGTGTCGGGATTGTTGCGTTATCTGCTCATCCCTGTTAGTTTGGTCTCGAAAATTTTGTTGCCGTGATGTAGTGCGATAGTGCGATGGTACCTGGTACTTAGTGCGCACCAAGTACCAAGCACTATCGCACCATCGCACTATAATAAAAATATGGAACGCGTATTGGCCGGCATCCGGCCCACCGGAAAACTGCATTGGGGCAACTATTTTGGGGCGATCCAGAACTGGATCAAGCTTCAAGATCAGTATGAGTGTTTTTTCTTCATCGCCGACTGGCACAGTCTCACCACCGAATATGCCGACAGCTCCAAGATTCGCGGCTGGACCATTGAACTTGTCAAAGATCTTTTTGCCGCTGGCGTCGACCCCGAAAAGGCGACTCTCTTTCTTCAATCCCAGGTTCCTGAACATGCAGAGCTTCATCTTCTCTTGTCGATGATGACGCCGCTCGGCTGGCTGGAGAGGGTGCCAACCTATAAAGATATGCAACAGGAATTGGCCTCAAAAGAGCTCAATACCTACGGTTTTTTGGGGTATCCGCTGTTGCAATCGGCCGATATTCTTTTGTACAATGCCAAAAAAGTTCCGGTGGGGGAGGATCAGTTGCCGCACCTGGAAATGACACGAGAGATTGTCCGTCGGTTCCACTTTTTGACGGGCAAATCCATTTTTGTGGAACCCCAGCCGTTACTCACACCCACGCCGCGCGTTCCCGGAATGGACCGGCGCAAGATGAGCAAGAGTTTTGGCAATGCGATTTATATGGATGATTCTCCCGAAGAGATCACCGCCAAGGCGATGCAGACCCTGACCGATCCGGCGCGCAAGTTGCGCAGTGATCCGGGCAACCCGGAAGTCTGCACGGTCTATGATTTTCATAAACTGGTGAGCGATAAAAAAACGTTGGAATGGGCCGATCAGGGTTGCAGAACGGCTGGCATCGGGTGTGTCGATTGCAAAAAAGCGATGGCCAAAAACGCCATTGAGTTTTTTAAAGAATTTCGCGAGAAACGGGCGGCTTGGGATAAAAATGACAAGCAACTTTTTGAGATGATAGCCGAAGGATCCAAAAGAGCGCAAAAAGTGGCCTCGGCCACATTGCAAAAAGTGCGCGAGGCGATGGGAATACAATGGAACTGAATCAAGACTACAAAGTGAATCTTCCGGCGTTTGAGGGGCCGCTCGATCTGTTGCTCTATCTCATTCGCAAAAACGATCTCGATGTTTATGATATTCCCATCTCGTTTATCACCGAAGAATATCTCAAATATCTCGACACCATGCGCGAGCTCAACATCGACCTCGCGGGCGAATTTCTGGCGATGGCGGCCGAGCTGATCCTCATCAAATCAAAAACGCTTCTCCCCTCGATGGACGAAGAGGCCGAGGAAGAAGAGACCGATCCGCGGGCCGAGTTGGCCAAACGTCTTCTGGAATATCAGCGTTTCAAAATGGCGGCCTCTCGCCTGCAGGGGCGCTGGATGCTGGGGCGCGATCTTTTTCTGCGCACCCAGACCAAAGAAGAAGAGACCGAAACAGAGGCTCCGATTATGGGAGAGGTGTTTCAGTTGATGAGCGCCTTTTCGGATGTTTTAAAAAGACTTCCCAAAGATGTTTATCACGAGGTGGCGGTCGATCGTTTGAGCACCACCGATCGCATTTATCAGCTGATCGATCTGCTGAATATGAATACGGCAATGACCCTTTCTGAACTTCTTCCCGACCCGCTCACCCGTTATGATGTGGTGATCACTTTTCTGGCGTTGCTGGAAATGTCGCGGCTCAAGATGATCAAGGTCTATCAGGAGAGTCAGTTCAACACGATTTCGATTCGAAAAGTTATGGAGACTTTGGCTCCCGATGCCGATATCCAACTTGTCGAGGCGCAATAATAAGGAGAGACTATGGAAACAAATGAACTCAAACCGATTTTGGAAGCGATGATTTTTGCATCGGAGGAACCGCTCACGGTGAACGCCATGACTCTGGTCCTCTCCGAGGCCGGTGTTGAAAAAGACCAGGTGAAGGCCGCCCTCGAAGAACTCGTTCGCGACTTAAACGACAACGCCGAAAAAGGTTTGCTGTTGCGCGAAGTCGGTGGCGGTTTTCAGATGGTGACCAAGCCGACGATGGCAAGCTGGGTGCAGAAACTCAATGTCGCCAAACCCAGATCGTTGAGTCAGGCTTCTTTGGAGACGCTGGCCATCATCGCCTATCGCCAGCCTCTCATCCGTTCTGAAGTGGAGGCCATTCGCGGTGTCGATTCGGGCGGCGTGCTCAAAACACTTTTGGAAAGAGGGTTGATCAAAATTTTGGGCCGCAAAGAAGATGTCGGCCAACCGCTTATTTATGGAACCACCGCCGCTTTTCTCGAATTGTTTCACATCAATCACCTCGAAGAGCTTCCATCCATGAAAGAGATTGAAGAACTGGTGGAGAGCCAGAACCAGCTTTCTCAAAGTGACATTGCGGAAGAGGGGACAGAGACAGAGTTGGTCTGGACCGAGTCGGCCGTCGGTATCGCCGAGGGGGAGGCGGGTTTGAGTCTCATTGCCGAAGAGGGTGACGAGTCGGGAGCCCTGGCCGATCTGGAAAACAGTCTCAAAGAATTGAAGGCGCTCGAAAAAGAGATGTTCCCAAAAGAAGTTTCGGCGGAAGGTGTCACGGAACAACCAGCAGATGCAGAAGCGGCGCCTGTTACAGCCGATGCATCCAATGAGCCGGAATTATAACTTCTTCCGTGTCGCGTCGAGTCCTGTCCAGAAGGTGTAGATCGACTCCAGGGCTTTGCGGCCGCCTTCCAGATATTTTTTCTCGTTGAAGCCTTCAGCAAAGAAGGTCTCTTCCAATTCGTGAAAGACGTTGGCGCCGTGGCCTGACTCGATCTGAAAGTGATATTGAAAGAAGCCCAGGTGAATCGGTTTCAAATCTTTGGCGATGCGGTGTTTTTCGTTGAAGGCTTTTAAGCCCGTGACCAATTCCTGCCAGAAATTATTTGATTCCAGTTCCGGTCCCTTGCCAATGCCGAACGCCGCCCAGGTTTCGATCGCGAAGCTGGCCCCCGCGCCGATGTTTTCATCCATACTGCCGTAGGTCTCATCAAGCCCCTGCAAAAATGTGTGGGTCGATTCGGTGCCAATCGTCCAGCGACCGAGATCGCTGCGTGAAATGCCGAGCGGTTCTGCGGTGTCGCGCAACCAGTTGAGGTGTGCAGCGCGCGTTGCAAACTTGCCCCCTTCGCAACTTCCCGTTTTGGGGTCGAGAGCGACGCCGATCTCATTAGCCAGAATCCACCGTGCCCCTTTTTCTCCCTCTTCGGTGCAGGCATTCACCATCCGTTTGCACTGCACCACCAGAAAGTGGTTGGAGAAAACGGAAAATTGCAGAATCATGTCTTTCACATATTCCGCTTTCGCCTCTCCATTTTTAAACCATTTTGTGTAGGGATTGTTTTGAATGACAGGGTGTTGATAAAAATCTTTTTCGATGGTGGTTAAAAAACGGCTGAAGGCTTCTGCCTGTGCGTTTGTGATTTCGCCTTTTTGAAGCTTCTCTTTCGTTGACTCCGGAAGATTTGCAAGTGTATTAGCCATTGGGTCCCCCTTGTTTTCAATAAGTCAAAACTCGTAGCAAGGGATGGAAAGATCGTCAATGATAACGAGGTGAAATATGTGGAAAATTCTCGATTACGATCACCTTGAATTTTTTGTCGGCAACGCCAAGCAGTCGGCCTGGTATTACCGCGCCGCGTTCGGCTTTAAACTCATGGCCTATGCAGGTCTGGAGACGGGTGTGCGCGATCGCGCTTCGTATCTTCTGGAACAGGGAAAAATCCGTTTCGTTTTGACCACACCACTGGGACCCGAACACATCGCCGCGGAGCATATCAAAAAACATGGCGACGGGGTCCGCTCCATCTCGCTGATTGTCGATAATGTGGATGAGGCTTTCAACGATACCGTTGCCAAAGGGGCCAAAGCCATTTTGAAACCGACGGTGTTGGAAGACAAAAATGGTTCGGTCAAAACTGCCTCGATTGCGACTTATGGCGACACCGTGCACACCTTCATCGACCGTAAAAATTACAAAGGTATTTTTCTCCCCGGTTTTGAGCCGGTCGAAAAAGATGTGATCTGCCGCCCCTCCGAACTCAAATGCGTCGATCATGTCGTGGGGAATGTCGAATGGAACCAGATGAACGACTGGGTCGGCTATTACGAAAAAGTTTTTGGATTTCACAAATTCTGGAGTGTGGATGATAAAGTATTGCATACGCAATATTCGGCGCTGAATTCGACGGTGGTCGCTGACAAATCGGGCAAAATAAAATTTCCCATCAACGAACCGGCCCCGGCCCTGCGCAAATCGCAGATTGAGGAATATTGCGACTATTATCGCTCCGCCGGCGTGCAACACATCGCCATGCACACCGACGACATTCTCGAATCGGTCGCCAAATTGCGCGAGAACGGCGTCGAATTTTTAAAAATCCCGCAGAATTATTACGACACGTTGATCGAGAGGGTCGGCAAAATTGATGAGGACATCAAAACACTGGCCAAGCTGGGCATTCTGGTCGATCGCGATGAACACGGCTATCTCTTGCAACTCTTCACCAAACCGATCGAAGACCGCCCCACCGTTTTCCTCGAAGTGATTCAACGCAAAGGCGGGCGCAGTTTCGGCATCGGCAATTTCAAGGCATTATTCGAAGCCATCGAACGCGACCAAGCCGCGCGGGGGAATTTGTAATTATTATCGGGATTGCCACGGCCCCTAATGGGGCCTCGCAATGACAATCCTGTGTATAGTCGGTGTCATTGCGAGGAGCGTAGCGACGAAGCAATCCCGGTCATCAACCTTGACTTAAATCCTGCCAAGTTTTGTTCATGCTTTCTATCAGTTGGATTTTCCTTTTTCTGGAACCGGCTTTGATTTGTTTTTCTCTGGCAATGGCTTGGGAGGGATCGTTTGTCGATTCAAAGTAAACCAATTTGGTAATGTTGTATCGTGAAGTGAACCCAGGCACAGTTTTATTTTTATGTTCATAAACTCTCTTTTCAATATTATTTGTGACGCCAGTGTATAACACCGAATTTCTTTCGTTGGTCATAATGTATACAAAGAAGGTTTTCATCGGGATTGCTTCGTCGCTACGCTCCTCGCAATGA
>JAUSII010000045.1 GCA_030648035.1 Deltaproteobacteria bacterium
GTGACAACGGCCGCGATCACGCCGGGCCAGATGAATTTTCAGGTGCAATATCAGCTGGGACAAAATGCGGAGCAGAATAAAAAGAATACCGATCTTTCCATCCTTCAAACCCAAGTTGCCGATGCTCTACCCCACGACGAGCTTCCCCTCCTTATCCCAAAGGGATCCCTTCGGGATAAGGAGGGGTCAGGGAAGGTAGATCGTCAGCCACAAATCGTGGTCAGCTACGACTACGATGCCATCAACCGAATGGTCGGGAGGCAAACCCAAGATGGCGCCGACACCACTTCAACACAGTGGGCTTATTTTGATCTGATGCGCACCGTCGAATACAACAACAACCGCGCTCTCTCACAGCTTGAATTTTTTCACGGAACAAACGGCATCGACTATCTCATCCCCAAATCGGCGAGAGATCAGACAGGACAGATCCCGCCCGCCAAAGGTCTCGCCCTCCATAAAGACAAACTCGGCTCCACCGTGATGGTCACCAACGAAGAGAGAGGCGAAGTGGAAGAGCAAATCTTTTTTACTCCCAATGGAGAAGTGGTTGTCCGAAATCATGGCGTCGATTATCCCGTTTCCAAAACGGGCAACCCGATTTTATTTACAGGCCAATATTATGACGCCGCCGTCGCCCTCTACCTTTTTCCCTATCGCGCAATGGATGCAGATCAGGGCCGATTCCTGCAACGCGATCCGATAGGTGTAGCTGACGGCCCCAACACATATACTTATGCAAACAACTCTCCTTTTAATTTTACCGATCCGCTGGGCCTCGCGAAAAAAAGTGCCAGTGAAGTTAAACTCCATATAATCCTCGGACCCGGACATGATGATGAAGGGATTATGTTTGCGGCTGCTGCGGATACGCTGATGAACAGGGCAATGGAAGCCGGCGTTGAAGGAACAATTGAGCACCCGGTTACAGGACAAGACTTTGCGGATATTATCAATGCCATAGGAAAAAGCGGCGGGAATAAAACAAAACTCATTGTCATTCTGGCCCATTCCGGCCCCAGGCTGGAAGGAATACAATCTGCCGGTCTCTTTCTGTTTCAAAATCAGGGTTACTATCCATATGGGTATGAAAAAAGCGAACCGGGATCGGCAACACTGGCCGATTTGAATGCGGGCGCTCTGCAAAATTGCGTCGTATTTGTAGCCGGCTGTAATTCAGCCGTTGGGGGAGCGCAAAGTCTTGCCATGAGTTTCATGGATCCCAAGCTGGAGGCGCATAGAGTCATTGGAACAGGCGGCACAGCGGGATTTGTAACAGCCGGAGGAAGGGAAATTCCAAAAGAAAAATTCGGGCAAACATTGCAAAGTGGAGCAGATGTTTATATGGCCGCGCCCGGCTTGGCCGCGTTTGGAAGAGGGGCCAATGGAGATATTGTAGCCAGAGTCAGACCCAACAATGTTCTGGCAAGCGAAATCATTAATCTGACAATGAATATGATCCGATCACTGGGCGCTACTCCGCAGAATGGCTCTCCACGACATGGGAGAGCGCACCCAGGGCGGTCAAGAGGTGCGAGTGATACTTGAAATAATTTCTCGCCCAAACCTGCCAATGACTCACGGAAAAATCGCCTGAAGGATACACCAGCGCTTTGGGATCCAGACTTTCCAATACATCCATTTCTTTTCCAAAAGCCTCTATTTCCTGTGCTGTAACGGGGAGAAGGGTGGAGTGAAATTTCCTTTCAACGGAATGAAGTTCTTCATTAAAATTCGCCCATTGGATGGAGCAGACCATCGGGTCAGTCTCCTCAACACTCTCCAGTTCCGGCGGAAAATAAAAGCATGCGGAATGTTGCAAATAATCGAACAACCGCCCCAACCTTTCCAAGTTTGTCAAAGAGGGCTCTTCCAGGCAGGAAAAATAGCCGATTTCATCCCCGTTTTGCCTGATATTGCGGTCTTCATCCTGAATGGCCTTCGCCGCCTCGGAAACAGTGGCATAGGAATATTTCTGCAGAAATTTTTCATAACATTTCTGTGAATATTGTGCGCCACGAACAAACTCCGACCACTTCGGAGGAACAGCCACAAAACCGGAAATGGCTGCAGGCGGTTGCAACCTTTCTATAAGACGAGCGGCCGATTTTTGATCGAGGAGAAGAGAACCCAACTGCTTGGCATACATGGCTTCTCCACGGCGATAATATTTATTTCTCACTTCCAGAATATTTTTGTCATATTTAATGATCTGCGGATCATTTTTATCCGGAATAAAAGTGTTCGCGGGCAAATCCCACGGTGGAGAACCCAGATCATCCCCCAGCCCGGTGAGATCCATTCTCAACGTCACACCGTTTCCGATGGGGACAAAAATATTGACGTGATTGAATTGAACACGACGGACCTCAACACCTTTAAGCCCCAATGTTGCGGCAATTTCTGAATACAAAAAGGCAATATTCTCGCAATCATTCAAAAAAAGATTGAAAAGAACGGCACCTTCATCATCGAAAGCCGCATCCGCAATCTGCCGAAGCAAAACAGGAGCAGAAGACAAATTTTTGTCCCCTGAAAATTGGAATCCCCACAAACCGCTGTCACGCAAAATGGCATAGAGAATTCGCGCCTGCATGAATTTGTTTTTATGGACCTCATTTTTTCGTCCAAAGGATTTGAAATCGTTTTCAAACTGCGGCGCCAATTCTTCAACCGCTTTTGAAACATGAATTTTTAAAAAATCATTCCAGGAAATTTTATCCTGCCCCTTGCCGTGATCGGATTCGCCCTTCTGCCCGATGACAGAGGCCGCATTGGAAACATTAGGAATAATGGGAAGTGGCGCCATATAATTCTATTTTCGTCATAAATCTGGAAAAGTTGCGCCTATTTCTGACTTTATTTCTTATAAGCCAAAAGTCGCATAAAAATCAATATTTTGGCATGATGTTTGCACATTTTCGACTTGGTGAAAAAGACTCCGTTTTTCATTCTTTTTTCTCTTTTGTTCCTACTTGGGAGCCCTGCGGGACTCTATGCCGAGGCCGCCCCCATAGAACTGGAAATCGAAATGTTCCACGATTGCACCCCACAAGAGGATGGTCTGGTCTGCCAAATTCCGGAAGACGCTATCACACCACCCACACTCAAAGCGCTCGAGCAATTTCAAAAACCAATATCTGTAGGTTGGATTCCATCGCTCGGTGTTTTTATTGTCACAGACCAGGAAAAACCATCGGCCCATTTTTACAAATTGAACACCGAAAAAACCGCTCTCCTTCCAACCGATGTTCAGACAGAAATCAAGAATGTGCAATCACAAGTGACCACGACCACACCGGGCCAAACAACTTTCCAAGTGCAATACCAGCTCGGACAAAATGCAGAGCAGAATAAAAAAAATGCCGATCTTTCCATCCTTCGACCCCAAGTTGCCGAGGCTCTACCCCACCCAACCTCCCCTTACAAAGGGGAGGAGTTTCCCCTCCTTTATAAGGAGGGGTCAGGGGAGGTAGATCGTTCACAAATTGTGGTCGGCTACGACTACGATGCGATCAACCGACTTGTCGGAAGGCAGACGCAAGATGGTGCCGATACCACTTCAACACAGTGGGCCTACTTCGATCTCATGCGCACGGTCGAATACAACCGGAATCGTACACTCGATCAGCTGGAATTTTTTCACGGCGTTAACGGAATCGATTATCTCATTCCCAAATCACCGCGGGATCAATCGCAACAATCTCCCGCCAAAGGTCTCGCTCTACATAAAGACACGTTGGGCTCGCCAGCTGTTTTGACAAAAGAAGAAACTGGCGATCTGGCAGAGCGCAATTATTTTTCTCCGTTTGGCGATACGGTCGTTCGCAACAACGGCGCCGATTACCACGTCTCAAAACTCGGCAATCCGATTTTATACACGGGGCAATATTACGACGCCACCGCCGAACTTTATTTATTCCCCTACCGCGCCTACGACCCGCAAACCGGAAAATTTTTACAGCGCGATCCGATCGGTTTTGCCGACGGTCCCAACCCGACCGCCTACGTCGGCAATTCGCCCTTCAATTTAACCGACCCATTGGGACTGGCGAAGAAAAATACCCATACCGAGGATGAAAATTTTTATCATTACTTCACGCATGAATGGGGACCCGATCTGCTCCTCGGTTTTATGTATGGATTTGCAGAGGACAATACGTTCGGCCTAACAGAATTATCACCGCCCCCTGAAACAGAAGCCTCCGTCTATGGACAAATCATGGCCCACTGCGCGGCCATGGCCCAAGGTCTTTCTGAATGTGCGGCAGGAAAGGGAATAGCGGCGGGCGGTGGTGGGCTGGTCATGGCCAGCATTCCGGCAATGGCAATGGGCGGCGCCGGTTTCGGCGGCATCGCTTTGGGATCGGCCGGTGTCGTGGCTGGCGCAGGCGTGGCCACTCATGGAACATTGGTTGCAGGAAATGGTTTGAAAAATCTGAATGAATTGAGAAAAGGTCCTTTGGCGCGTGAAGCGAGCCCCGCCTCATTGCAGGGTGGCCAAAAAACCAGCGCCCCGGAAAAAATGACGGTGCAAACCACAGGCGGCCCACCCGTTGAACTCACTTTGCGACAGCTCCCAGAACAGGCGGGTCAAAAAGTTTGGCAATATGTAACACCCAATGGTGATGTTGCCTCTCAAATTGTCCTTATCGATTCCAAAATCGGCACAATCTATACCGAAGGAACTTTTGGGGGAATGGGTCTGGGCAAAAATCTGGTCACCATTGCAACCAAAGGTTTGACAGAAATAAGAGCCACCGTTGAAAATGTTCGAACAATAGAAGTGTTAAAAGAAGCACAACGCACCGGCAAAAATATGGAAGGGGCTTTTAGAGGAACACCGTTGGGAAAAATCGAGGAGGCTGCCGGGTTTGTTCACCATGAAATTACAAAATCAGGCGGATATTATCATGTTCGTTCCTGGAGATAATTCAGAACAGCAGCCAAGACATCTCCCGCTTTTGCACGAATGCGAAGATCAAAAGAAGAAACGTTTTTGGGGCGCGTAGAATTAATCTCGATTGTTTTTACACCTCGGCGCCGTGCTTCTAAAGCCAAAGAGGCCGCAGGCTGGACTGTTCCGGATGTTCCGATGGAAATAAAAAGATCAGCATGCTCGATAGCCCTTGCCACCAATTCTTCATTCCGGGCATCCAACATTTCACCAAACATGACAATATCGGGTCTCAAAAGTCCGTCACATTTTTTGCACTGGGGGGGGATAGAAAGAGTCGGCGCTTTATTTTCCTGAACATCCTGACACTGCGTGCATCGCGTTCTCCATATGCTACCATGATACTCCACCACATTTTGACTTCCACCTTCTTGATGAAGACCGTCAATATTTTGTGTGATGACTTTTACAGAAGGAATTTTGCGTTCCAATTCTGCGAGAATCCGATGAGCACGATTAGGTATTGCATCACCCATCTCTTCACGCCGGTGAGCATACCACCCCCACACTCGTTCGGGATTTTTTGCAAATGCTTCCGGAGTTGCCAAATCTCTTTGGTTAAATTCTTTCCAGAGACCCCCAGCACCACGAAACGTTGGAACGCCGCTTTCTTCCGATATACCCGCCCCTGTCAAAACAACCACATTTTCTGCCCCCGCCAGAAGTCTCGCTAATTCTTCCGCTTGTTCTGTTTGTTTTACAGAAAGAGTGAAACCTTGAGTAAGAAGGGAAACATGGATCGATTCAATCCACTCTACCAATGTTTTTCTTTGAGATTGCGCTAGTTGAACAGATTTAGACCAAACACCACCCTCGGCTGACTGCAATTCTATATAAACTTCATTTACATCCTCTGTTCCCAATGTAACGGACAACACAGCGGTTGAAGAACGAACAGGGGTTAAAGCAACCAACGCTTTTAATATTTCTGGAGACCATTGTGCCAAAGTTTTTAAAACAGACTCCATCTCACGTTCGCTTGTTCTGATATTATAAGAACAGGCCTGCTTCCCATCTCCAGCCGAACGATTGGGAAGAACGCGGACCTCTCCATTTGTTAAATGAAAATCGGGGGACATATGTGTTGAAGCCGACAATACTCTATCTGCATGGGCATTGAGAACAACAAAAGGCACATCTGCGATAGCTCTTGCCTGTTCTATGGTGCCAAACCGCAAAACAGACTGCATTTTCAAGGCAGCTCTCTGAAAATGTCTATCGGGAATAGTTTTCAAACTATCTACCAAAGGTTTGCGAAGATCTTCCAAGCATCGATGCCGGCCATCTTCCATATAGGATAAAATTGTACCGACGACGGCAGAAAAAGCAGGGTCTTGATAACCGTCTGCTCCAAGCATTATTTCAAGTGCTGCAAGTCCCCCAACCAGATTTTCTAACACCACATCCAAAGATTCTATGACGCCAGCCGCTTGCGTACCAGAAACCGTTAGATAATTTGGATAGATAGTGTATCCCATGAATTTGAGCCCCTCTCCTCTCTAGTTTTCGGCAAAAGTTTGAAAAAGTTGCTTCAAGCCAAAATTCTAATAAATATCAATGCGTTAGGGATGATGTTCAGGCACGCAACATATTGATGATTCTATCGGGGGCAAAGGCGGGGGCTTCGGTTTCACCGCGGCAACCATACCAGCATTTGGTGCAGAGTGTCCGGTCGACGTTGGTTGTCCAGTAGGTGCTGTAGTGTTCCATGCGGGGCATTTCGGCACAGCGCTGAACGTAACCATCGGGCGTGATCTGGATGAAAGTGTGTCCGGCTTTGCATCCTTTAATTCCCCCCTCTTGAAAATAGGGGACGACATGATCGAGATAATAATCGGAATTTTTAATGTTCTTGTTTTTTCGTTTCAAAATTTTCAACTCGGCCACCACATCTTTCAGCGCCTTGAACTTTTCTTTGCGGACCATTTCACTCTCTTCATTCGCCTTGAGCGTGCAGAAAGAACTGAAAGAAATATCGGCGCCCCACTCTTTTGCCTTGAGAGCGAGAGGAACAATCTGGTCGGTGTTGGATTCCATGATGATGCTGTTGAAACAGATTTTGTACCCTTTAGAAACCAGCAGGGGAACTATTTTGCTGATGTGCTCGTAGAGACCCTCGATCTTTCTCACCTCGTCGTGCTTCTTGCTCAAATAATCGAGAGAGATGGTGATCTGATCGACACCCGCTTTTCTCAAACGGGCGGCCGTCTCTTCGTTTAAAAGAGCGCCGTTGGTGATGATCATGAGAAAGTGGCACCAGGGACGGATGCCGGCCAAAAGCTCGTCAAAATTCTTGCGCAACAGCGGTTCTCCACCCGAAACCGAACAGACGACCGGACGAAAACGCTTGATGACGGGGCCATAATCTTGCAGTTCGCCGGGCGATTCGACCTGCCAGCAGTGACAGAAAAAGCATTTGGCGTTGCAAAGCTTGGTGAATTCGAGGTTCACCAGGTGTGGACGTTTTTCCACCTGGCAACGAAGATAATAACCGAGACCGCGCAATTTGGACGGAGATTTGTAGGTGTTTTTTTCAACCAACATGGCCTAAGAACCTACCACGCTTGTTTTCAGAGTCAACCTTAATGGTCTTTACAAGGGGCTATTATAATGTTTAGTATCACCCGCTTATGAGACTTTCAATCGACCTCCTTTACAGACAAATTGCGGGAATTCCGCTTTTGGCCCGGAATATTCTGGCGCTCCACAAAGCAGGGTTCAAAAAGATCACGGTTCGGCTCCCCAATGCGGAAAGGGAGCGTTTTAACCGCAAAATCGCACCTATTTTGAAAAAGCATTCTGTCTCGGTCGATCTCGTTGTGGGTGAAACCCTCGAGGCCTCGATTCTTCTCCCCGGAATAGTGATTCCCGCCAATGCGTTGGTTGAAACGAAGCTCCCATCCCCTTTTTATCGCCTCGTCATCGAAAAGCCCTCCCAGATAGCGGTCGCAGAAAAACGGCTGATGGAGACGATCCGGATGAGCACGCCGGGGCCCGTCGCCAAATATTTGAACAAGCGCATCTCTCTCCCGATCAGCCTCCGCATCTCCCGTCTCGGCATTCACCCCAACTACATCACACTGGCCAATATGGTTTTGGGCATTTTCAGCGGCATTGTGGTGGCCAGAGGAACCTATCCCGACTATCTTTTGGGGGCCTTTTTGTTCCAGTGCGCCTCCATTTTTGATGGCTGTGATGGAGAAGTGGCCAAATTGAGTTTCACCACCTCCAAATTCGGGCAATATTTTGATTCGTTGAGCGACAACGGAGCACTCTTGAGCTTCTTCATCGGTCTCATCGCCGCCTTCAACCTGGAACATGCCCCGATTGTCACCTTGGGGCTTGGAGCTCTTTTATTGGCGGGGCTTGCCGGACTGTTATGGCAGATGATCTCTTTTTTGAAAAAACATACCCAATCGGCGAGTCTCGCCACCTTTAACAGGGAATATCTGGCCAAACTTCCAGCGGAACACTTCTCCCCCATTCTGCTGAAATTTATTCATTATGGAAAAATGCTGATGAGCAAAGACTGCTTTTCGCTGGCCTTTTTCTTTTTCGCCCTCGTGGGATTGTTGCCATGGGTTCTCTACATCGCCACCTTCGGAACATGGGTGGCCAATGGCATTCTTTTATATTTGAAACTCCAACCCAGAGCCGTGGCCCAAGACGACGCTGTATGAATAAAAAAATAATCGTGTTCGATTTTGATGGAACGCTGGTCGATTCCATGGGGCATCTGGCCGATATTGCGGCCGAGGTGATGTCGCTTCATTTCAGCGTCTCGCGTGAGAGAGCGAGAGATCTCTATCATCAAACATCGGGTCTGCCGTTTTCCGAACAGCTGAAGTCCCTTTATCCCGATCAACCCGAAAAAACAAAAATGGTTTCTGATGTTTTTGAAACAAAAAAACGGGAAAATTATTTTTCAGAACCAATTTTTCCGGATACCCTTCCGACCCTTCTCTATCTGAAGGCCAAGGGATATACGGTCATCGTCTCTTCCAATAGCGCCCAGGATCTGCTCGACCGTTTTGTGAAACAGCTCGAACTTCCATGCGATCTGGTGCTGGGACACAAGGGAGATTTTGCCAAGGGCCTCCCCCATTTTCTCCACATCATGAAACGCTGGGGCGTTCCCGCTTTGGAGATGGTTTTTGTTGGTGACTCGATCAAAGATGGCGAGTGGGCTTTTGAAAGCCACATCGATTTCATCGGCAAAGAGGGGATGTTCACGCGCGCGCAATTTCAAAAAAGATTTCCCGGCATTCCGGTGCTTTCCAAACTTGCCCAATTGAAGGAAATGTTTTAGCAACGGGATTGCCACGGCACCTTCGGTGCCTCGCAATGACACTGGATCCTTATATATGAAAGTATTAATTCTGGCGGCCGGTCAGGGAAACCGGCTTGAACATTTGACCGATGAATTTCCGAAGGCGCTGACGAAAGTCTGCGGGCGGGAGCTGATTCGCTATCAGCTCGACTTTCTCAATCACCCCGCCATAACCCAGATAGGTGTTGTTTGCGGATATCAGGGTTTTCATCTGGCCGACTTTCTGAAAAAGTGCCGCCCTGAAATTGTGCAGATGGACAACCCCGATTTTCTTATGGGCAGTATCCTCACCTTGCAAAAGGGAATTTCTTTTTTGGATGACGATTTTCTGTTGATGAATGTCGATCACATCTATCCTCCGAAAATGTTGGATCTGATTTTGAAACAGGTCGGTGGGATCACCGCCATCTGTGATTTTGACCGCAAACTCGTGGCTGACGACATGAAAGTCAAACTGGGAAAAGATCGCCTCCTCAAACAGATTCACAAGGGGCTGAACGATTTTGACGGCGGTTACATTGGCATGACTTTCTGTCCCAAAAATAAAATCGCCATTTATCTGAACGCCCTCGAAACAACACTCGCCGCACAAGGCCCCAAAGCCTCCGTCGAAATGATATTGGGAGAGCTGGCCGCAAAGGGGGAACCGATCAGCATCGCCGATACCTCCGGCAACACCTGGCTCGAGGTCGACACACTTGACGATTTACAAAAAGCGGAGGAAGCTCTCCGCTCATGAAAAAAACAGTTTTCAAAACATTCCGTGCGGCTTTCCTTCTGTTGGGACTTTTTCTTCTCTACGGCGTCGTCAAAAAAATTGGTTGGACGGCGATTGAAGCGCAGGTGACGGCCTTGAGCTGGCACTTTATTCCAATCCTCTCCATGGGTTTTTTCTGGTATCTCTGCTACGCGCTGGCCTGGCAGGATATTCTGAAACAGCAGGAAAACAAAATCCCCTTCTGGTCTCTCTTCCAGTCAAAAATTGCGGGAGACTCCGCCAACGCCATGACCCCGATCCATTTTCTGGGGGGGGATACGTTACGCATCTGGCTTCTGCGCCGCAACACCACCAACGTAACCCGCCTGGCGGCGTCTGTCGTGGTCGACCGGACCATCAACTCTATTGCCATTGTTCTCGTTATTTTTACAGGCGTCGTCGCCGGCTTTCTCACCATTCCGGGACTGCCAAAACAGGTCTCCATCGGAGCACCCATCTTTCTTTTGTTCACCAGCGGGCTGATTGTTTTTTTCCTGATGCGTCAACACAAGGGGCTCTTCGGCGGCATTTTGAGGCTGGCCAAAAAATTGCACATCGCTCCCCACACCGTCACCAAATATGAGGGCAAGGCGAAAGAGCTCGACCGTGAAGTTCTGGGGCTCTACCAGAAAAGTCATCGCGCCTTCTGGGTGGCGCTGGCCTATCATCTTCTGGGTCGGTTACTCGGAATTATGGAGGTCTACCTGATTGGAAAAGCAATCGCCCCGGAGCAGTTCACGCTTCTCATCGCCCTTCTGCTGGCAACGCTGGCGCCCATCGTCAATATGGTTTTCACTTTTATTCCGGGAGCGCTCGGAGTTTTGGAGGGAGCCTACAGCGGTGCCCTTTATCTGCTGGGATTAAATCCGGCTTTGGGATTGACGATTCAGATTATCAAAAGAATGCGGGCGGGTTTATGGATGGCTTTTGGATTTGGAATTATTTCTTTTCGTCGGAGTCATCAAACATCTTCTTATAATAAGGATCCACTTCAGCGGCCTCTGTAATTCTCTCGGTCACCTCTTCCATCATATCATTCGCATCTTCTTCCGAAGCGGTAAGGCTCAAAAATTTACGGACTTTCATTTGCACACGCAGGCGAAACTGTTGACGCTGGATCAGCGACCCTCCGTAGCGTTCCACGCCTCTCAAAACCTGCTGTTTCTCGCTGGCCTCTTTTGCCAAAACTTCGTGGGCGATATCGAGAAGTTTGGAGGGCATCTCAAAGGGGGTTTTGTCGACCTGTGTCGGACCTCGTCTCCCCACCATCACATTTTGTAGCCATTTCAACATGTTGACCATTTTTTCCTTTCTCACCATAGTTATCGCATCTTCTCAAAAAAAGTTGCTTCATTTTTTCATATTTTTTCGTGATTTTTTGGAAGGATGTGGTAGACCCCCCGGAACTTGAAACAAAGGAGTGTTTAAAATGACGCAAAAAGGAATCACTGTCGCCCCCGCAGAAGGCAAATTGGGGGTCCTGCTGGTAGGTCTTGGCGCTGTCAGCACCACACTGGTCGCAGGCGTTCTTGCCTCAAAGAAGGGCCTTGCCAAACCGATCGGCTCGCTGACCCAGATGGGAACCATCCGCCTGGGCAAGAGGACAGAACACAAAAGTCCTTTCATTAAAGAATTCGTCCCCCTGGCCAAAATGGAAGATCTCGTTTTTGGCGCCTGGGATGTTTTTCCAGACAATGCCTATGAAGCCGCCATAAAAGCCGGTGTCATTGAGAAGCCGATGCTCGATGCCTTGAAAGAAGAGCTTTCCGCATTGAAACCGTGGCCCGCCGCCTTCGACAAAAATTTCGTCTGCAAGCTGGACGGAACGCATGTCAAAAAAGCGGCAACAAAATGGGATCTCGCGGGCCAGTTGATGGAAGATATCGAACGTTTCAAAGACCAGAATAAAATCTCCCGTCTCAACATGATCTGGTGCGCCTCCACCGAAGCTTATCTGCAGTCCAAGCCGTCGCACATGAGTCTTGAAGCGCTTGAAAAAGGTTTAAAAGCCAACGACCCCAACATTCCTCCGAGCATGATTTATGCCTATGCCGCACTCAAACTGGGCATCCCCTTTTCCAACGGGGCTCCCAACCTGACGGTCGACACCCCCGCTCTGCTGGAGTTGGCCGACAAAATGAATGTGCCGCTTTCGGGCAAAGATTTTAAAACCGGACAGACGCTGATGAAAACAATCATCGCCCCCGGGCTTCGCGCCCGACTTTTGGGAATTGCGGGATGGTTTTCCACAAACATTCTGGGAAACAGGGATGGAGAAGTTCTGGATGCTCCGGAGAATTTTAAGACCAAAGAAGAGAGCAAGCTCTCCGTCCTCGACACCATTTTGCAACCAGAGTTGCAACCCGAACTCTACGGCAAGCTCTATCACAAGGTGCGCATCAACTATTATCCTCCGCGTGGCGACGACAAAGAGAGCTGGGACAACATCGATATTTTCGGATGGATGGGCTACCCCATGCAGCTCAAAGTCAACTTTCTCTGTCGCGATTCGATCCTGGCCGCACCGCTGGTCCTGGACCTGGTGCTGTTGATGGATCTGGCTCATCGGGCCGGGATGAAGGGGATTCAGGAATGGCTCTCCTTTTTCTATAAATCACCGATGGTAGCCGAAGGGTTGTATCCGGAACACAATCTGTTTATTCAGCAGACCAAACTGAAAAATACATTGCGGCACATGATGGGTGAAGATCCGATCACACACATTGGTCTGGAATATTACGAATAAATCCAAATGAAGATCACTATTATTGGAACAGGATATGTGGGACTTGTCACGGGGGCTTGCCTGGCCGACACAGGCAACGAAGTCTGGTGCGTTGACAAAAACGAAATCAAAATTGAAAACCTCAAAAAGGGGATCATTCCCATTTATGAGCCGGGGCTCGAACCGGTCGTCACCCGGGGCGTCAAAGAAAACCGCCTCTATTTCACCACCGATCTGCCTTCTTCTTTGAATGAAAGCGATGTCTGTTTTCTCACCGTCGATACACCGCCCAACGCCGATGGCAAAGCCGATCTGACCAATGTTCTGGCGGTGGCCCGGTCGCTGGGGGAACATCTCAAAAAACCGATGCTGGTCGTCACCAAGAGCACGGTGCCGGTCGGGACGACTCTCATTGTGCAAGAGACCATTCAATCGGGTCTCAAGAAGAGAGGCCTCGATCCCCAATTTGCCGTTTGCGCTTCCAATCCCGAATTTTTGAAGGAAGGGACCGCCGTGCAGGATTTTAAATATCCCGATCGCGTGGTGGTGGGTGTGAGCTCTCCCGCACACGCGGAGGTGCTCAAGGAACTCTACGAACCCTTCATGCGCAAGAGAGAATGTTTTCTGGTGATGGACATCCCCTCATCCGAGCTTTCAAAATATGCCGCCAATGCGATGCTGGCGACCCGCATCTCATTCATGAACGAAATCGCCGCCCTTTGCGAAGCCGTCGGCGCCGACATCTCCGAGGTGAGACAATCGATCGGCTGGGACCCACGCATCGGCTCCCAGTTTCTGTATGCGGGCCTGGGATATGGCGGCTCGTGCCTCCCCAAAGATGTGCTGGCCCTGCTTCAGCTGGGACGTGAAAAAAAATGCGCCATGCCCTTGATCGAGGCCACCGACCTGACCAACCAGCGCCAGAGGGAGAGATTTTTAAACCGGATTGTCGGGCATTTCGACGGCGAACA
>JAUSII010000128.1 GCA_030648035.1 Deltaproteobacteria bacterium
AATGTGAGCAGAGGGCGCAAACGCTTGCCTCCATTTTGAATGATATATTGCACCACCTCGGTGACCAGAGGGACCTCGGAGGTCAACTGCGCCGAAAGAAATTTCTCGACCTCTTGCAAATCGCGCGCCACCGGCATGGAAAAGGTTTCCAAAGACATGCAAGGGCTTTAATCACCGCTGGCGTTTCTTGTCAAAAGGGAAGTGTGATGCTACTGTCATCGCAATGACAAAAGCCAAAAAAGGTTGTCTCATTATTCACGGCCTGACCGGCACACCCGCCAATCTTTTGCCCATCACCGATGCGCTCAAAGCGAAGGGCTATCTCGTCAAAGCCCCATTGCTGGCGGGTCACGGCGTCGATTTAAAAACATTGAGCGTTACTACCTGGCAGGATTGGTATGGCTCTCTCGTGCGCGCTCACGATGAGCTCTCGCGCGAGGTTGACCAAATATTTTTTGTCGGTCTCTCCATGGGAGCCCTGCTCGGTTTGAAACTGGCGGAAGATGGGGCAAACAACATCAAGGCGATGGCCCTGTTGGGACTCCCATTAAAATTGTGGCCTCTGTTTGATTGTCTGATTATTCCTCTGGTTCGCTACACCCCTTTGAGATTTTCCATCCGCTCCACCCCCAAAAATTTTGAGAAGAGCGTTCTCGACCCCAAGGGTCGTGAAATATATCGGCAGAATAGTCTCTGCAGAATGCCTGCCCCCGCTGCTTTTCAGATACAAGATCTGGCGAAAATTGTGGAGAGAGATTTGAATAAAATGAATCAGCCGCTATTGCTACTGCACGGACATCACGATCACCTGGTCGATCCAAAAGGGATGCTGACGCTTAAAAAAAAGGTGGCGTCCAAACAGGTGGAGATTGTGATGCTGGAACACTCGGGTCACGTTCTTCCGCTCGATTACGATCGCGACATCGTGGTCCAAAAAATTATCAATTTTTTTGATTCTCACGCCAACGATTCACAAACTCTGTAGGCCGCCACGGATATTTCAAAAAAATGGAACCGAAGGCCACGGCTTTGGCCCCCAATCCGAATATTTTCTCGATGTCTTCATAGTCCCACACGCTGGCACCAATCACCGGGATATTTGTATTCGCAGCCAAATTTTCCACCATCTTCCATGTGTATATTTGCGCCGCTTTTCCGGAAACAGCCCCACCCCCAAACTTTGCGAGCGGCGATTTTTTATCGGGGAACGCAACCGACCACGGGACCGAGTTGATGCTGATCGCCTCCACCCCACCACCTGTCCAGCCCGCAGAGCGGGCATCCTGCCCGGGGACAGGTGGTGGGGCCACCGTTTTCTCCAGAGCCTGCGCGATGTGCACGTAGTCGTGCGTGCAGGAGAGTTTTAAAATGAGCGGCAACTTGGTCACATATTTGAGCGCCTGCGCGGTATCAATCACCGTTTGCGCGTTGGCCTGCAACTCGCCCGGAGAATTGGGACACGAAGCATTGATCTCAATCGCCTTGATCGCCTCGCAATCTTTCAAGCGAATCGCCAGCTCCATATAATCTTGCAGACTCTCGCCAACAATCGAGACGATGATGTTGAGTTTCGACGCCGCAATTTTTGGATAGACATCGCGAATCCACCAATCGATGCCCGGATTCGTCAACCCCACCGCATTCACCGCACCACCGCGAATCAGCCGCACGCAACGCAGCGGATTCCACCAGCGCAAGTTTCCTTTTCTGGTTTTAAGTGTCAGCGATTTGGTGACGATGGTAAAAAGTTCCGGCTGAATGAGTTTCATCCAGCGTAGCGGACATTCCCAAGGCCATCCGCGCCCATCGTACGCGAGCGCCCCCGACGCCGCCATAAATTCAAAAGAGTGTCCGTTGGAGAGAGTGATCATGTTTCAAATTTGTTTGCCACAAATGAGGCCAAGGGTAAAAGGAAAAGCGTATAGAGGGTTATTTTTTTGGGTCCTGGGGATACACGCAACGAAAGCCGACATCGCTGCGGCGATCGTCGGCAAAGCTGCCGTAGCGGGAAGCCGCGCGCAAGAAGCCCGCAAAGCTGTTGCCCCACGAGCCGCCACGAGTGTATATGATGACGTTCCCTTTGTATCTGATGACGCTCTCATCCAACACCCATTCCAAAACGTTTCCGGTCATATCGTAAATGCCATTATCATTGGCCGGATAGCTGGCTACATCGGTAGTCGCTTGAGGAGAATCATCGCGCCAATAATTGGCTTCGTTCGGTTTCAATTCACCACTTTTCGTTCCAAAGATCTTGCCGCTGGGACCTCTGGCCGCCTTCTCCCATTGATCGTTCGTCGGAAGATCGCCCCCTTTTGCTTCGCAATACGCCTTCGCTTTGTGCCAACCCACATATACGACCGGTTTTTTCGGTCCCGCCAATTTTCCTTCGATTTTGGAATCCAGATGAAAACCGGAAGCAACAAATGCTCCTTGAGTCACTTCGGTTTCATCGATGTAAAACGGTGGAACATCGGCTTTGAATGGCCCGCCAGAAATCAATTTTTGTCCTTCACGATATGACAATATTTTTTCTGGCGGCTTTGACGGCTCCAGAGGTTTCACCTCGTCCCAATGCAAATCGATGCCGCTCTCTTTTTCCAGGTAGAGGGCAACACCCAGAAGAATTTTTTTAATTTCCGCTTCGATCGCTTTTTTGTCGGTCAACTTTCCCGGTTCGGCGTCGGAAAGATTTTCTTCATCGGGGTTTGCCAAGAGCGCTCCCTGAATCAAAGGAATATTGGCATAAGCAACATTGGAGAGACTGGCTTTTTTAAAAGCGGCGGAAGATTCACCCAGATAATTTTGCGAAAGCATCATGAGTGCCGGACCGGAGAGATGTTCTTCACCGGAGGCCATCGTGTAACGGGCAAATCGGATCGCCTGAAATAATTTTTGAATCCCCTGTGCTGAAAACTGCTTTTGTCCATCGGTCAGCTTTGTTTTACCAAATGCAGAATTTGCATCCACAAAGACCGATTTATAATCGAACACAAAACACTGTTTGTTCTCCAGTTTTTGGCATTCAGGCGTGTCCAAAACCTGAAGCGCCTGCTCCATTCTGCCCGCTCTGTTCCCGATGTTGTTGGGGCCACCCGCCATAATCATTTCCCTCTATTATGGTTATCGGCAGATTTTTAGAAAAGTTGCGTCTTGTTAAATTTAAAATATTCAAAGTTCTACTTGAAATATTTTAAAATCAGCACAACCTATTGTTATATTTAATAGAAATGATGGGACTCTTCCGAACTTGCGCCCTGATCCTATAACAATTGCACCCACGCCTCGACAAATTGTGTGAGCGATTGACGCGCCTGCTGGGCGCAATATTGGATTTCTGGAAGGCGGGCAATGTCGCCCGGGGTTTTGAAAATGTGTTCCACCAGCGCGCCCGGTTTGACATCTCCTGCCCCGTCGATGCAGGCGGCCAGGTTGGGAAGCTCCATCTCCACCGAATCGAGAATCGATTTGACCACCATGAATGGAATCTTTTTTTGCGTGGCAACCTCCGCCAAGGCGGAGGCCTCCATATCGATCGCCAAAACTCTATGGCCCGCGCCCAACGCCGCCTTCGCGTGCGCGCTGGAGACGACATCCTTCACCGTGATCATTCCACCAACTTGGGAGGAAAATTTTTTGGCGGCACAGATTTTTTTGGCCTGATCGAGGAGATCCTTGGTCGATGTAAATTTCTTGTCACTCTTTTCTTCCAGAAGAATGCTGGCCAAAATAAGAGACGCCTGCCCCGCGAGCGGCGTCGCCGAACCGGCGTAACCGACATATAAAATATGGCTGGGGGTCGTTTGCGTCAGTGCCTGCTCCAAACCTTGTCGCATGCGCAATGTCCCGATGCCGGTGGTGAGCAGATCGATCTTTTTGTTGAAGAGCTGTCCGCGATACAAAACAGCCGGCTTGAAATGGATGGTGCAATCGATGGCCATTTTGTCTTTCAAATGGCGAATTTCGTCTTTTAAAGCGGCGACAATAAGAATGGGATTCAAGATATCTTTCTCATAAATGATGCTTGACCCAGAGACAACAACTATGTTTCATACGCGCAACTATGGCTGTTCCAATATCTCAAATGTGGCGCGTCGCCAGCTATGTGCTGGGGCAAAAAATCAAAGGCAATAAACGCTATCCTCTGGTGCTCATGCTCGAGCCTCTTTTTCGTTGCAACCTGGCCTGCGCCGGCTGTGGCAAAATCCAATACCCCGATCATATTTTAAATAAACGTCTTAGCGCCGAGCAATGTTTCGGCGCGGTTGACGAATGCGGCGCCCCGATGGTTTCCATCCCCGGCGGCGAGCCCCTCATGCACCCCGAAATTCAGCAGATCGTGGAAGGCCTGGTCGCCCGCAAAAAATATATCTATCTCTGCACCAACGCCATTCTGCTCAAACGCAAACTCGACCTCTTCAAGCCTTCGCAATTTTTGACCTTTAGCGTCCACATGGATGGCCTTAAAGAAGAGCACGACGAAGCGGTCTGCCGCGATGGCATTTTTGACCAGGCTATCGGCGGCATTAAAGAGGCGTTAAAGCGCGGCTTCCGCGTCACCACCAACACCACTCTCTTCGACGGCGCCAATCCGGAACGGGTCCGCAAATTTTTTGATGCGATGATGGAGCTGGGTGTGGAGGGGATGATGGTTTCGCCGGGTTACTCTTATGAAAAAGCACCCGACCAGACGCACTTTCTAAAGCGGAGTCGCACGCACGAATTGTTCAAAAATATTTTGACCCAACCCAAAAAAGGTTGGCGCTTTAATCAGTCACCTCTGTTTCTGGCTTTCTTGCAGGGTAAACGCGAATATCAATGCACGCCGTGGGGCAACCCGACCTTCAATGTCTTCGGCTGGCAAAAGCCCTGCTATCTTTTGCAAGATGGCTACGTCTCCTCTTTCAAAGAATTGATGACCGACACCAACTGGGACAACTACGGCACCGGCAAAAACGAAAAATGCGCCGATTGCATGGTCCATTGCGGCTACGAAGCCACGGCCGTTGACGACACCTTCGGATCGTGGCGCGGCCTCTTCGACACCGTCCGCTTCATGATCAAACCGGCATGAAAAATTTTCTTTTCTTAACAGCCCTTTTTCTATTCCTTTCCCAGTCAGCTTTGGCTTCAGAACGCCATTCCTTTTTTGTCGGCGCCGGTTTCAATGAAAAACTCAACAATTATAAAATCCACATGAGCGGCCCCGATCCGGTTGATGGACTCTTCCATAATGAGGGGGCCTTTCTTGATTTGGGCTATCTTTGGGAAAGATGGGGTTTTAGACTTCGCGGCTCGGCAACTTTTGGCAAAATCCATCAAACCGACGGACGAAGCACCGGAACAGCCCGGCTTGTTTCTTACGGATTCGACTGGCTTATCAATCTTTTTAAAACTCCAAATAAATGGGATCCCTATTTTTCATTAGGTTCCGGCTTTACCCACATCAGCAATATCAACATCAATTTTGCAGGCGGCTCTGGTCCGGTAGTGGCCAATGGCAGTGCACTCGTCATCGAGGTTCTGCATGCTGGAGCGGGAACCCGTTATTTTTTCAACGACCATTTCAGCGCCAATGCGGAGTTCTCCTTTCAACCTTTCATCGGCTTTGCACCCCCTGCCAACTCTTATTCTGTGGGTGAATTTTACAATTTTACCCTTGGCGGAGCGTGGCATTTCTAATAGGTTACCCGGCAATGATAAATCTCGAACAACTCATCGACAAAGCATTTGATTACCGTGGCGACGTGACGCTCGATTTGAAAAGTGGTCAGCATATTGAGGGCTACATCTTCAACCGCGACCACGCCAAACAGACGCTCACCCTTTTTATCAAAGGGGAGTCAACCCCCAAACCACTGGCCTATACCGAAATCACCGACATTCGCTTCACCGGCGAAAACACCGCCGCCGGAAAATCGTGGGAAGACTGGAAGACGAAGCACGGAAAAGAATAATTCATCTTGAAGCAACTTTCCCCTCCCTCCTGCCGATAATAGAATTAGGCACTATTATGGCGATTATATACGACAAGACAAAGGCTCCCGGCTATTACGACCCATTTATAGGGGTGGGGGCTATTACAGGTCCGGCGAAAGCGGCCGGAAAAAAAGTCGTCGAAACAGCAGCCAAATTTGGAAGAGTGCAGGGGCTTTTGGATGCGGCCGGTTTCGGCCTTCGCAAACTGTTGGGACGTTTTGCAAAGCCGGCCAGTCGATTTTCCAGCGTTGCTGCAAGAAGCACTTTTCCTTTCAAAGGTTCACTGTTGGAACAAAATCTTTGGCGTTTGAAAAATCAATTCAACTTAGTTGGACCTAGAAATCAAGACGCCAGATGCGTATTACAGCGATGGGCCCAAGATAAAACACAAATCACACAAATCAATATAGTGGTGGACAATACGGGAGCCATTGCAGGCTTTGGCCATCCGTTTTATGATACTATTGTTTCCGGCACACATAGCGTCATATTTGAACTGGATACCGTAACCGGAACTATTTTAAAATTGGAGCGCATTGAAAATCTCTCTCCTTTCGTAAAAACCCCTCCCCTCTCAGAAACGGGTCTGAAAAGTCTGCAGGAACTCGTCGGCCAAAGTATTTTTAAGTAATTTTCCTGTTGTTTTCGTTTTGACATCCCTTTCGAAACCAGTAGAACCACATACTCCATGACCTTCAACCAACAACTCTTCAAAGAATCACTCACTATTTTCCCCGGCGGGGTGAATTCACCTGTGCGCGCGTATGGTGCGGTCGGGGGGACGCCGCCGTTTATTGCGCGGGCAAAGGGGGCGAAACTTTGGGATGCTGATGGCAAAGAATATATCGATTATGTTGGGAGTTGGGGTCCCGCAATTCTGGGACACGCCGATCCAAAAGTCGTTGCCGCTGTTCAAGAAGCGGCGGCAAATGGTTTTAGTTTCGGCGCGCCGACGGAGCTTGAAACAAGATTGGGCCTGATGGTTCGCCAGATTTTTCCGTCGATGGAAAAATTGCGCTTCGTCAGCTCCGGCACCGAGGCGACCATGAGTGCCGTGCGCGTGGCGCGCGGGGCAACCGGCCGCGATAAAATCATCAAGTTTGAAGGCTGTTATCACGGCCATGCCGATTTTCTTCTGGTGGAAGCCGGTTCGGGCGCCGCCACTTTTGGAAACCCGTCGAGTGCGGGCGTGCCGAAAGATTTTGCAAAACTGACGCTGGTCGCTCCCTATAATAATATTGATGCGGTCGAAAAATTATTTCAGCAAAATAAAAACGAAATTGCCTGTGTGATTGTGGAACCGGTGGTGGGGAACATGGGATGCGTGCCGCCTGCCCCCGGGTTTTTACAAGGCTTGCGCGATCTCTGCACCACCCACGGCGCACTCCTCATTTTCGACGAAGTGATGACCGGCTTTCGCGTCGCACGCGGAGGAGCGCAGGAACTCTACAACATCAAACCTGACCTCACCTGCCTCGGTAAAATTATCGGCGGCGGATTGCCGGTCGGTGCTTATGGTGGCAGAAAAGATCTGATGGATCAGGTCGCCCCTCTTGGAAAAATTTATCAGGCGGGAACTCTCTCCGGAAATCCGCTGGCCATGACGGCGGGAATCAAAACTCTGGAGCAGTTGGCGCAAAAGGGAGTCTACGAAAAACTGAATGAACAATCGGCCCGCCTGACAAACGGAATAAAAAATATTCTGGAGAAGAAAAAACTCCCCTATCGTTTGCAGTCGGTCGGTTCCATGTGGACCCTCTTTATGGATAATAACGATCGATTCAAAAAATTCTTTCACACCGCATTGGACAAGGGCATCTATCTCCCCCCCAGCCAATTTGAAGCCGCTTTTGTCAGTTTAGCCCATAAAAATGAAGAAATAGACCATACTTTGGTTGTTTTTGAGGCTATTTTATGAATAACGACGACAAAAAGAATCCCATGTGGCTGACTTTGGGGGTTTATGGTGCGGTCGGCTTTCAACTGTCCATCGCCGTGGTGGCCGGTTGGTTTCTCGGCAACTACTTCGATCAACGCTGGAACACCTCTCCCTGGCTGGCTCTTTTGGGGCTGATAAGCGGTTTTATTGGGGGCTTTGTCAATTTGATCCGCATGCTGAGCTGGCATCAAAACCGCAAAAAATAGGAAAACTTACTTGACGAAATGAGCCAAACATTGCATCTGACTGCGTCCGTTGGTGTCGGACTCCTCTTGGGGTGGGTCAACTGGCTCCTCTGGAGCCGCTGGGGGAGAAGCCTTCTTCAAACAGACAAACTCAACTGGGGTCTTTTCTTTTTAAGAAGTTTCGTCAAAGTCGGTTTTCTGGGGACCACTATCTGGATCCTTTTAAGCAGACACCTTGTCGACCCGGTCTTTTTTTTAATCGGTTTTTCATGTGTCGTCATTTTTGTGATTGTGAAGGGATTTAAATGCAACTGATTAACTTCCACGAAACCCATGTCGTCACCGCCGCCGCTGTCGGACTTTTTTTGATCGTCGTGGCCGCTATCGCCAATCGCCGGCTCAAAGCCACCGAAAAATGTCTTATTCCGCAGGCCAAATTAAGACCCTCCACTTTTTTTGAACTGGTGGTCGAAGGTTTGCTCGGTCTGATGGAAGGGGTGCTGGGTGACCGTGCTGAAAAATATTTTCCGCTGATTGGTGCCCTGTTTGTCTATGTCTTCACCTGCAATCTCGTCGGTCTGATTCCCGGTTTTGGTCCGCCGACCGACAACATCAACACCAACGCCGCCTGCGCGATTATTGTTTTTGTTTATTACAATTATCTGGGAATCAAAGAGCAGGGCATTGTGCAATATCTCAAACATTTTATGGGTCCGGTCATCTGGCTGGGCCCTTTGATGCTGATGATTGAACTGATCAGTCATGCCGTGCGACCGATCAGCTTGAGCGTTCGTCTCTTCGGCAACATGACCGGCGACCACATGGTGTTGGGGGTTTTCTCCGAGCTGACGCCCATTGTCATACCCGTCATCTTCATGTTTCTGGGACTTTTTATTTCGTTCATTCAGGCATTTGTTTTTTCACTTTTGTCGATCGTCTACATCGGTCTCGCAACCGAACCATCCCATCATTAAACAAAGGAGGAAGTAATATGTTGAAAAAAATCACAATCGCAGTTGTAGCCGTCTTGGCCAGCCCCGCTGTCCTGATGGCCGCAGAAGGTGCCGCAATGCCCAGTGGTGAAGGAGTTTACACATTCCTGAAAGCCGCATTGGCACTCGGTGCCGGTTTAGGGATAGCCATCGCCGCTTTTGGTGGCGCATTGGCACAAGGCAAAGCCGCCGCCGCCGCGCTGGAAGGCATCGCCAGAAACCCGGAAGCCGCCAGCAAAGTCATGACACCGATGATCATCGCCCTGGCGCTGATCGAATCGCTCGTCATCTATGCTTTGGTTATCGCTTTCATGTTGCTGGGAAAGATTTAATTCGTTTGTCATTGCGAGGAGCCAAAGGCGACGAAGCAATCCCGTTGATTCACTGGTTTGCTTCGCCCTTCGGGCTCGCAATGACACAATGACGCGCCCGTAGCTCAGCTGGATAGAGCATCTGACTACGAATCAGAAGGTCGGCGGTTCGACTCCGTCCGGGCGCACATTTTATGGAAACAAAAATCGCGATATTCAAAGGCAACAAGATTCGGAAAACCCTTTATGAGAATGAATGGTGGTTTTCTGTCATTGATGTTGTAAGCGTGCTAACGGGCAGCACAACCCCACGAGATTATTGGTATAAAATGAAGGTCAGAGTTCAGTCAGAAGAAGGGGCTGAGTTGTCGACAAAATGTCGACAACTGAAATTGGAGTCCAGTGACGGCAAAAAATATGAAACAGACTGCGCCGACACCGAAGGCATCTTTCGGATTATTCAATCCATTCCGTCACCCAAAGCCGAACCATTCAAACGATGGCTGGCCAAAGTCGGTTACGAGCGCATTCAAGAAATAGAGAATCCAGAACTTGCCACCAAGCGCACCCGTCTGCTTTATAAACTCAAGGGCTATCCCGAAGATTGGATCGAAAAGCGTATGCGCGGTATTGCCATCCGTGAAGAATTGACGGACGAATGGCAAAAACGCGGCGCACAAGAACAAAAAGATTACGAAATTTTGACAGCAGAAGTTTCAAAAGCCACCTTTGGTGTTACTCCCTCTGAGTATAAAAATCTCAAAGGCCTCAAACGGGAAAATCTTCGTGACCACATGGATGATTTTGAACTCATTTTTACCATGCTTGGCGAACGTTCTACGACGGAAATTCACAAAAATGAAGATTCCAAAGGTCTGGCAAAACTTAAAAGTGACGCCAAAGCTGGTGGTGAGATTGCGGGTGGTGCCAGGCGAGAATTAGAAAAGCGGCTGGGGCGATCTGTGGTTTCCAAATCAAATTTTTTACCGAATAAGAAGATTCAAAAAGCTTTAAAGGGGAAATAAAACCCTTGTCAGAGGCAATATTGGCCGCTAATACATGCCGGATATGGATTTGGCTGGATTAACAAATACAACCCGGATAATGCCCCAGACGACCGTCCCGGCGGCGACTCTTTCAACAATCCCTGAAAATCCTATAGATACTTCCACGGTTATCGCAACACCGATACCCTCTTTGTCAACGCGTCTCGTGGCAACACTTTTTCATACGCCGATTTTTTTAAAAGAGAGACTGGCCCGATTCTTGGGGGCAAAGCCTGCCACTCTTCAACCGCCATCTCTCATGGAACCGGTCAAAACAGAACCACCACTCTCCTTCACCCATCGACTGGAGGTGCTCCAGAAGCGAATTCCGGAAATATGGAACCTCGTCGATCATAAGCAAAAAGAAGAGGCCGAGGGTTTGTTGCGAGAACAGATTATCCAATTGGCGAGAGACATCCAGAATCAGGATGAACTGCTTCTCTTTTTGAACACAAATCCTTTTAAGCATTTTAGTTTTGGTGGAAAAAACAGTGGCCTTCGACCTGCCCTTCGAAGGGCCGTTTCAAAATATTGGAGAGAGGGGACTCTCCTGCCTTGGGGAAACGGTATTTTTCTATCTGATCTATTCAAGCTTGATGGTTCGACGGGCGAGCTGGATGACATCGATCGGAGGTGGATCAAAAAAAATATCGGAGAAAACCAGCCCCAAGAAAAAGCATGGAAACTTTTGACAACGAAAAAACTCTCTTTTGATGAAAGGGTTTTGATAGCCATGGTGTTGTTGGAAATAAAAAGCGGATATGGAATGCTCAAAATTGCATTTCCTCCTTCTGATTTAAAAGAATACATCGAACGCCGGGCCAGAGAAGGCACTTTTGATTCGGTGGATCTGCTCATTCTATCCACATTTGCCGAAAAAAATAGTGTCTCCATCGACCGATACTCCAGAACGGTCCAGGAGACCTTGGTCAATACGGCTTTAGGGGCGACTCCCATGGGAGATTATTTTGGTGCAGAGAGTGTTCTCTTCCCCCTCCTTTATGAAGAGAGGAATTTTTCAAAACTTCCCAAAGATCTGCAGTGGACAATGATTCATGGCCTCGTCCAAAATTTTATCAGGAGCAACACCTCCAGGGCGGACAGCATCTTGAACACACATATGACGGAACATCTGGACCCGGACCAGATAAAAACACTTCTTGATTTATATGAGGCCACACCAGAGACAACTATTCTTCATGCTCATCAATATATTATGCTTCTTAAACAACTCTCGGGCGTTCAAGCTGTAGAGCCGAGACGCCTTCGAAGACTGCCCACATTGGTGGGTCCCGGTTATCTTCCGCAACACGCCAGCGAGATGAAAGCAATTCTCGAATATCTGGGTAGCTATTGGGAAAAGAAATGGACAAGAGAGAATGCGGAAACATTACTGCCTCATCTGCTGGAAACGTCCGATGCCGCCCACCGCCTTTTGGAAGCGAACCATTGTGATCACGCCGATCAACTTACCACCACCATATGGCAAGTCTTTCAAATTCTCTCAAGCTGGGAAAAACTTTATGGAGCAGAATTTTTAAAGCCCGCTATTCCCCATGCAGAAAAATGGCTTCACGGTTCCCATCAACAGTATCACATGCTTTTGCGTCTTTTTGAAACAGTCGTTCCGTTTATTGAATACCAGACCCAAGCATTAAGGATCACGCAAAGACTTTTTGATCTACATACGCGATATCATCCCAGCGTGAATGGAGAATCTCCACCAAAGAAATTGCTTGAAGCACTTTTTTTGCGTATGGACCCGAATGAAAAAGAAAGACTTTTTAAAACATTGGCCGTTGCCTATTTTAGCGACCCATTTTCAGATGCGGCTCACCAACAAAAACAGCTTTTGGAGCTTAACGGCCCACTTCCCTCCCTTGAAGCGCTGGAAGGTCTGGCCAGAGTTCTTGAACATTCTTCGCTCGATCCGAATGTTTTGGCTAAAATAAAATCGTTGTCTCTTAACTCCCCCCATCCATTGGCCTCTTCCCAAATTCTTGCCATCATCTTTCATGTTGTTTTGGACTCCCAAGAGGCGGAAAAAAGAAAATTTCTGGAACGAATGACGCAGGGGATTCCGGAGAGAGGGTCGATGCTGGAATGGGTGTTGCTATATAGGGATCTCGACTTGCTCCCGCAAAATGTCCAGGCCGAATTTGTAACCGAACAGAACAGGCGTTATGAGGCCATCAAAAACAAAACCCACTTCAACCCTGCAAAGATTCGCCACACACTTAAAACCTGGGTGCGCGAGCGTTTTGTGCGAGTGATCGGATTATCGCCCAAAGAAATTGCTCATTTTCAACTCCATACAAAAAAATATCCAGACGCCTGGAGCCGTCACAATTTTCTGGCTCACCTTTCGGCGATGTCGACTTTTGCCGACACAAAAGGGTTGGCGGCCATCCGCGAGCTGGTGGTGAAACTTGTTCAAACCCCCGTTGATAAAAACGGCGATTTCACCTGGGCCTTCCGTTATCGCGGCATGCAGAAAATATTCGGAGATACTTTCATGGCGCGCTGGCCTAAAGAGCGGCGCTACACTGTGCATACCGGAGAAGAAGAGAGCACCCTCGTTGCCAGGGAGCGCTTTCTCAAAAAAATCGGGGCCGATCTCAAAGAACACTGGACCCTTCCGAAAGAAAACAAAATATATTTTTCAGCGCTCACCCAAGATGTTCGGGAAATCACAGACGCGCTGACACTGGGAGAAAAACCCAACGAAGAAATAGTCGAACGGACCATGCAGTTTTTCAAAGACCACCCCAAAGAGATGGAAGATACAACACTCTCGGCCTTGAGAGAAATTCGAAACGACCTGATTCAATGGCGCCGGGGCCAAAACAGCTCTTTCAAAAATGCGGCAAATGAAGAAGTCCTCATCACCGGCGACCCACGCTACCTTGTCATAGCAGGACTGATCGGAAAAAAATCGTGCACACGCCCCACCGACCCGGCTCCCGGCAACAAAAGTGGTCAACCGGCAGGCCGCGCCCTGCATGGACCTCTGCTGATCGCCATCTATATGAAAGACGGAATCGAAACAGCACGATCTCTCATTGAAGTTACAAAAACAGAAGACGGCGTTCATTACACCATCGAACCGCTCTATGAAGAGGGGGGATTCAACCGCGCCCAAGCCTTTGCCGACATCCTTCTGACCGACGCCGCGCTTCTGGAGATTGAAGCCGACAGAGTTCACAACGCTTTTACAAAACAGAATATGCAAGAACCTCCACCTCTATTACCTTCCCGCAATCCTCAATACAACGACGCCTTCCGTCGCCCCAATGCCCCAGCAAATTATAGTTTTTCGTGATGGAAGAATTTGTTTAATACTTTTTGTCTGATGAGCGAGGCCTCTGCATAAACAGACTGATAACCGATATCCGTAAAAAATGTTTGGCGGAGTAACAATAAACTGGAATCAAAAAAATCGGCGTTAATATGCCTGGTTAAATAAGAAAAACTTCTGGTTTGTGAAAGCTCCAGCAAACAAAAATAATAGTTTAAATGATCTATTTCACGCTGGTAAGAACACCAGGCCAACCTGTCTTGTTCACTGGCAAGATATTGACAAACAACAATTTCTTCCAGAATTTGGGCATAAGCCTCCGATATGACTTGGCGTCTTGAAAAATCAGCACCACTCAACCGCTCCACAAGGCAATGGCCCAATTCATGAAGCAAAGAAGCTAAAGCGATAAAAACATTATCATCTGCTCCGCAAATTATCATAACTCCATCTTTATAATCGCTCCTATACCTCGAATCACCAGGGGCAAAGACAGAGTTTTTAAAAACTTCCGCTATCAGCCCATGCAACGGGCTTGTTCCAAATAAATCCATGATTGCAACACTCGCTTTTTTAGGAATGGTCTTTTTGAAATATTCCGGTTGCAATGGAATGGGCGCTCTTTTCGAACGAACCAGCTGATAAGCATTGGGATCTGGCATAAAATCCTTTTGCGACAAAATCGTTTCAACGAGAGCATGACAATGATCCAGATTGGCATTTGAATTCCAATTTTGAATTTTTTTCCTTCTTTCTGTATGCATTTCTTCAGACAGATCAGTTCCTGTAATGGCACTTTTTACAATGCGGGCATAACTTTCTCTATAAAGCTGAATATGTTTATGGATGGGTATTGTTTGCATGGCCACCTTCAATGAACCAATCAAAAGCAACGACTTTGCGCTCCCACCCTCCATACATATCTGAAACACTGTGGTAGGAATTTTTTGCAACCTTGAATAAAGTCAGGGTGTTTGCTTGAGGCGGAATAGTTTTAAAAACAGTTCGTTCCGGATTTTCAATATGAAAACACAACTCCCCGCCAAGGCCTGCCTGATAATGACGGGATAATTGGAGTAGCATGACAACATCAATCTCTTTTCCATAATCATTATGAATGGGTATCCCTTTACTACCTTTTGAAAAAAAATTGTATTGCGGAACAGAAGTGGCCCGCATCTGCAATGGTTCTCCCAATAATTGGTTTAAAAAAGATCTAAAAGCCTTCCCATAAATAAACCGAAGAATACCCGGTTCCCCAAAAGGGCCCCAATACCAATTGGCATCCTTAGACAAACCATAATCTCCACTTATTTCTGTCGGAATCTGCCTTGCATACAATTCTATTTTTTCTAGGACAGCCTCTGTAAAGAAATCCGGTAAAATGGCGTGTTTAAATGGAGATGTTTTGCAAAATATTTTCTGCAACTCCCCTTTTTCATACGCCTGAATATAAATATCATTAATCCAGCCTTGCAAGCTCATGCTTGTCCCTCCATTTTATATGAAACTTTTTATTCTTATTTGAATATGAGACATCAAGTTGTTCTGCCCCTGGCGGACGCTTGACATAACAATGCCGCCAATGAGTGGGCGCCGCCGAAAATTTATTAGTAAGAATAATCTCTGAAAATAATGTTGCGTAAAAATATAAATGCACTGCGTTTGCTTCAGAAGCCGTGGGAATAAAAAGTGACGATTTAAAATCTGAAATTTTATCAACACCCAGCTGATATTCAACAAGCAAAGACGATTCTCCTGCTGTATGAGCGTCATCAAGCACGGTGAATTGCGGTTCTCGACAGAATTCCGACAACAGTAGCTCTTTGACGCCATTAAAGTCATATGAATCATGGGAGGCACTCAAAAAGGCACCCAGCAGGTTGTCTGTGATGCCATCCAATTGTCTTGAATAAATGGGTTGAGCAAAAAGCTGAAGAGTGGACGGTATAACTGTTTTAACAGAAGGATATCGTCTGCAAAATTCATAACACAGCTCAACGATATTTTCCTCTGGTGCAATTGGACCTATTGTCTCGGTGACTAAAATATCGGGGGCAGCTTCAATGGGTCTGTTATAGGATGAATTATTGACAATAATAAGATTTGAATAACCGGAGTCTTGAGCAAGTTTTTGGCCAATGGCAGCGGCAGTTGAAAAATATTCTATTCCATAAACAGCATTTTTTGTCCGCTTGGCTGCATAACTGGCAAGGATGCCCGTTCCTGTTCCTATATCTACAACGCAATCTTCGGGTCCCACCGCCTTTTGCAGAGCCCTTTGATAAGCATCAAGCCTGGTTTTATCTGCCAACATCGCAGCATGATGCTTCATTTCAAATAATAGGTGACTCACAAAGTGCGCTATCCTTTTTTTTATGAGATTGTTTTATTAAATTTAGAAAAGTAAGAGCGATAAAAAACATGCTGACGTAAATAACGGTAACTGTATTAAATTTTTCAGCCACAATGCCTGCCCAGAGACCAGAAAGGCACATCGCAATAAGGCAAACCTGATAATGCCGCGCTGACACTACAGCAATGACACTCTCATCGAAATGCTTGGTAAAACTATAAGAAGCAAGAATATAGACAATATTGGATGCAATATGAGCCAGAACAATACTTAAGCACGCTATAGTCAAGTTTTTTGCGGTGTAGATAACATAGTAAAGACCCAGATAAAGCATCAGCAACGCAGTAATAATGCCATTACTCGCAAAAAGTCTGTCAAAGTTGTATCTGTTCGCCACAAAGGGTCCAATGATTTGGCCCAATGTTTTAAATAAAAGAAAAACAAGTGCCGGGGCAATAATAAAACTTCCTGCAACAATTTCTTTGCCATGTTCGGCGCCTATAGCCGGTAAAAGGGACATGGCTGGAGCACAACACAACGCCAAAAATGGAGTTAAGAGAAAAGCTCTTTTCTGAAAAACATTTAAACTTTTCCATAAAAACACGGCCCTTTTTTCAGGATTGGTTTGAACTGGATTAAAGACATCTTTATTTTTCTTATAGGCCAGGAAAATCAGCACCGCCGCCAACAAATAGGAAAATAAATCAATGAAAAGATAAATCTTTGTCCCCACCAACGGGTAAAGAACCGTCCCCAGGGCTTCTCCAAAAATAAAATTTGCAGAAAATATATAAACGGAACAAATACTAACCAACTTAAGCTCTTCATCCTTAAATTTTCGACGAATAAAAGTCTGATAAATGGGAGATTGGAATCCACTGACAGCGGAGGTCATAAACAATGCAACAAGCAGGAACCAGACCACCTTTGTTGCAACGCCAATCATTGGCATCACCAAAAAAATGGCGCCACAACATTCAGCCAGAATCAAAGCCGTCGATATTTTTATTTTAGCGGACAATTTTGCAGCCAAAGCGCTGGAAAAAAGGCCCGGAAAAAGACTCAATATAAATGCAACACTATAGAAAAAAGGTTGTGCCCGAGCATTACTTAGCTCTCCATAAACAGCGATTACAGTCAGAGCAGTGCCGATACCACTAAATAGCGTGGCCAAAGAAATAATGGAGAAATCTTTGTTATTTTTAAGCAATGACAGCAGTTGAAGCAACATGATCTTTTCCTTGTTTTGGTTGTAGCAAAGCCAGATAGTCCTTATTCAAATATTTTCGACGAACTCCTGGAATAAATAGTGTCGTACCAAAATGAATGTGCGGTAGCAATTCATCCAATTTTCCAATCGATCCGGTAAAAACTTCAGAAGATACCCCACTTGAAGTGGAGGAAGAAATTAAAGTGACTGGATGTTTTGCATCATAGAACTTCAAAAGATATTTATTCAACAAGTCAATCCGATTCCCCAGAGCAGCATTTTGCATGCTGATTTGCGATGTGCCAATGGAACATACATGATAAATATAATAATCAATCGCGGCTTCCATTTGATATTCAAAGAGCAACAGGCGGTTTGCATCAATAATGGCGGCACCATATTCTAATGGATCCCTGTTTAGATCATTCAACATACAATCAAAACTGGATATTCCGGGAATAATAATTATTTTAAAATTTCTCTCCCTTTCTTTTGCGCGCAATCTTTGCACCAATGTAACACCGATTTGTGGATGGCCTGGCAAAAGCAGTGCCACATCATCACTTTTACAACATTCCTTCAAAATTTTTGCCTCTAAATTATGGTAATTTGTTTCGTCTTGTTCCAAATTCCGATATAATTTTTGCAAACTTTCGGCTGAAACAACTCCGTATTGCTTCAATAATTTTTCAACTCCTTTTGGATCTGTAGCTAGATATAAAACTTTTTTGGCACGTTTAAGCTGTTCAACACCCTCAATTGTCAAATGGGTAATATTATTAATTCCAAGACCTATTATTCTTAATGTAGTCATATAAATAATAAATTCCAGGTGTCAGAGCTGACACCTGGAATTACTCATTTAATATTTTTCTCTTCCTCCGCTTCGATCTCTTGCAACAATTTTTCGAGATCAATCGGCACAGCACTCAAACAACGAATATGGCTTGCCAAAACTTGAGAAGAAATTGAGATTTCATTCTCTCCCTGACTCTCTATGTCATTCGGCTTGATCATGACTATCACCCCCTTTCGTTTTGGAATGGGTTGCAAGGCACATGCCATCACAGGTAAAAACAGATGATTGATTCTATTCACTTTATTTTTACAGTAATTTAAAAACTGCTCAATTTCGCTTCAGGTGTAGCAAAAGTAGGACAATAAAAAATAATTGACGTAATACATTACGTCAAATATACTGCATAGGTGAAAACATTAAAGAAATCAAGGGAGAGCAAGGGGCTTTCCCAGAGAAAATTGGCGAGCCTGGCTTCTATTTCTTACAAATCTTTGCAACTGGTGGAGGGAGGCACTTCTGACCCGCGCTTGTCGACTCTTGAACACATCGCCACGGCCTTGGGCTATCCGGCTCATATTCTCAAAGAGGAAATTGAGGCGATCTTCGAACTGCCTGTCGATGCGATCAAAATGATCTCTATAAAAATCTGTAGAGAGGGAGGGGCCAGCTGGAAAATCTGGCTCTTCAATTTTGTCGATGCTTTTCGCCATCACAAAACAAAAGAATATATTGAAGTGGCGCCAATTTCCAAAACACCTGAAAAAATAAAAGCTCTCTTGGCTTCCACCGTTGAAATGTTGTGTGAAGAGATGGAAATAAAAACCCCGGAGTGGTGCCGTGGCGTTTCTGAATTATCCGAACCGTGGTTTGTCTCCGGCGTTGAAAATTTAAAGGCCATGGCTCTGGTGGAGAGCCCTGTTCATTTTCGCAAACGAAATATTTTTGTATTGGAGAACTTTTTAAAGAGGGCTTGACCATGACAGGGTTTCTGATTGAAGAATTGTTTCAGCTTGATTTGTCTCTGAAATAACTTTATCGGGATTGCTTCGCTACGCTCGCAATGACACTTATGACCCACGCCATTGAAATTTTTGGAATTAAAAAATCCTACGGGCCTGTGGAGGCTTTGAAAGGTATTGATCTCTCCATCCGTCAGGGAGAATTTTTTGGTTTGCTCGGCCCCAATGGTGCTGGCAAGACGACCCTCATCAACTCTCTGTTTGGCCTGGTCAACCCGAGCCAGGGCTCGATCCAAATTCTGGGAATCAATTTCAGTCAAAATCCTTCCGCGGCAAAACAGGCCATGGGGCTCTGTCCGCAGGAATTGAGCATGAACAACTTCACACCGATCGAAAAACTGATGCAATATCAAGGTGGGTTCTACGGGCTCTCGATAAAAGCGGCGCGATCAAGAGCCGAAGAACTTTTGAAACAATTCGGTCTCTGGGAAAAACGAAAAGGGGGGCGCTTTCAACTCTCCGGCGGCATGCAAAGACGCCTGATGATCGCCCGCGCACTGATGGGAAAACCGAAGATTCTGGTTCTGGATGAGCCAACCGCCGGCATCGATGTGGAATTGCGCCATGAACTCTGGGTGTTTCTCAAAGAACTGAATGCCTCCGGCACGACCCTGCTTTTGACCACCCACTATATTGAAGAGGCCGAAAGACTTTGTGATCGGGTCGCCATCATCCACAAGGGAAACATCGTCGCTTGCGACACACCGGCGGAACTGATCGCCCGGCATCAATCGGGCCCCGATCAAGAGCGAACCGGCATGCTCAAATTCATCCGCCCCGGATCTTTGGAAGAGGTCTTTGTGAACATTACGGGACGACGCATCGAAGGGAATCCGACATGAATCTTCCGACCCCATTTTTTGCGCTCGTCAGACAGGAACTTTTCCGCTTTTGGCGGTTGATGCGCCAGACCCTTGTCCCCCCGATCATCACGACCCTTCTTTTCATCCTGATTTTCGGTTTCTCACTGGGGAGTCACATCACCGAAATTCACGGATTCCGCTACATCATTTTCATCATTCCGGGGCTTGCCGCCATGGGAGTGATCAACGGCTCCTTTTCCAATACCACCACTTCTCTTTTCATGGCGAAATTCGACCGAAGCCTTGAAAATCTTTTGTCGACCCCTCTTAAGCCGTTTCAAATCGTGACCGCCTATCTCACCGCCGGAATCATGCGGGGACTGCTTATTGGCTCGCTGATTTTGACCGTGGCCCTTCTGGCCCTTAAACAAGCCCCCCAAAATCCGGCGGTGATTCTTTATTTCTTTCTCACCTCTTCGGTCATTTTCGGATCTTGGGGGATGATCGCGGCGTTGCGCGCAAAAAATTGGGACAGCATGTCGACTCTGGAAAATTTTTGCATCACCCCTCTGGTTTATCTGGGGGGTGTTTTCTATTCTATCGATCTTCTGCCGCCGCTCTGGAGAAAAGTTTCCATGTTCAACCCCATTTTTTATCTGGTGGACGGGGTCCGCTTTGGGGTTTTGGGTGTGCATGCCGCCCCATTATGGCTATCCATGGGCTTTGCCGCCGCACTGGCTCTCACCCTCTTTTTGGTCTGCGTCTATCTGTTTCACAGGGGATACAAATTTGTCCGTTAGGAAAAAAATGAAAGACACAAGACCGGTGGAAGCAAAGGGGATTCTATTTCTTCTAACCAACAGAAAAGAATTGGCCGAGGATGTCATGGCCCGGTTCACTTCTCTCTTGGGAGAGGTGGAACACAAAAGTGCGTGGCATCCTTTTGAAAATAAATATTATGAAGAAGAGATGGGGCCGAATCTGGAACGGTGTCTGGTCTGTTTTGAAAATATTTTTGAACCGTGGCGATTGGCGGAGTTGAAGGAGCTGGCAAAAGAGATGGAGTCCCATCCGCGAACCATCAACATCGATCCGGGATATGTCGATTTATCGAAAGTGGTTTTGGCCTCTGGTAAAGGGGGTGGGCAAAAAATTGCGCTGGCCCAAAATATTTATGCCCACACCGTTTTGCGTTATGAAAAGGGGAAGTGGATTCCATCAGATGGAACTTTTCCCGATTTGAAGGAAGAGACTTATCACCGAGATCTGCTCAAAATTCGCGCGGCATTAAAGGAATCAGCCAACCGGCTTTAAAGAAACCAGTTTGGGCGGGGCCCAGTCAAATTGCAGAGCCGGGCGGCGCCTTCCAAGACCCTTCTTCATGACATAAGCGGCCACGAGAGGAAGAGAGACAGAGGGTTCGACAAACGCCATGGCGTGACTCGCCTGTTTGGAGACTTTGCCCCACGAGGTCGCCTCGCTCAAAGTGGAACCCGACAACCCGCCCCAGTGTGGAACATCGGTCGTCAGCTGAAAGGCATAACGATGGCCGCCGGTGTCGCCGCCGAAAATGTAGCTCATCACAACAGAGTCGTTGATGAAATTTTTGGGAACCCCGCCGGCAATATAAATGGCGGCGGTGGCCGGAGACTTGACGACAATCTGTGTCAGCTCGTAGTTGTCCTGGATCGAATCGATGGTGATGCCCTCCCGACCCTCTTTGATGCAACGGTGATAATGTTCAGTCAAGCCGATGCCGATGGAAGAATCGTTGATGGCGGGAGCAAAAATGGGGACGCCTCTTTTATGTGCTGTCGCCAGAATCGATTGATCATCATCCAGCGCGCCGCCCAACTCCCACAAAAATTGCCGACTTGAATATTTTCCGGGCTTCAAGGAATTTGAAAACTGGCCGATGGTGCAATCGAGTCTCCAGAATTTTTCTTCATCAACATAGGTGTCGTAGATGCGGTCGATATAAAGATCGCGCAATAACTTGTCGTCCATCTCGGCATCACCGCGAAAATGTTTGAAGCCTTTTGCCTGATAAACATCCTGATACATAATCGCGCCGGTGGAGACCACCACATCGACCAGACCATAATGGATCATGTCGCGAATCACCTTGCGCAAACCGGCGGCAATCAGCGGACCGGCAATACCCAACAAAATAGTGGGGCGATCCGGGTCGGAGAGCATCTGTGCCCAGACCTTGGCACAGGTTCCGATATTTCTGGCCTGAATGGAGGCCTCACCAAACGCCTCCACCAAATCTTCCACTCCGGAAATTTTTTCCAAATCAATGGCCTGCGTCGGTCTTCCCAAAATGCGTTCTTTCTGGGCCTGTTGTTCACTGTTGAGTTCATCAAAAGCGAAGTAACCTTGGGAGCGTTGATATTCAGCACTTTCCAACGCCCCTTTTTCTTCGAGTTTAGTGGATATTTTTTTGTTCTTCATAGAAAGAGATCCGTTCGTTGAGCCAGTCTCGAATGTCGCCTTCCAGAGACAAATGGGACCGGCCTGAAAAATAGGTTCTGCGAATGGCTTCCACAATCAGGTCATATTGATAATCACAGGCCTGCAAATCATCGCCAGTGAGCCTGTCCCAGCGTTTCAGAATTTCGGGTTTTACAAATTTCCAGACCTTTTCGAGCCGATTGGGTTGCATAACCCGGGGGAAGCTAGCGAATGCGACTTCTTCTGTCAAGAATCCAGAATACGCAAAAAAGAATTAAAAAAGAGGCCGCCACATTCTCAAATTTTATTTCACGATTTTTTATCAAAGAACATCCATCCGATGCGGCATCCCCGGTCGTAGTGGTTTGCGGAATGACCGGCGCACCACTGGACCCCATCGTGGTGCAGGGACCATCATACGCCGTCACCGCTTTCATAGCGGCAAGTGCATTCACTTTTCCATAACCCCAGGTATTGTCGGGGAGAGACGTGCCAGTATCACTGTCTGTATTGGCACTGCCGGTGATGAGTGTCTTGATCTGATTGGAGGTGAGGCACTTGTTTCTCTGAAACATAAGCGCCGCGATCCCCGCCACATTCGGGGAAGCCATTGAAGTCCCCTCGTTTTTAAAATGCGTGGCATTGACAATGATCCCCGCGGCCTTGTTATTATTAAGAGAGAGAGAAGAGACCACCGCTTCACCGGGTGCCGCGATATCTGGCTTGTTCCGTGCATCTGCCGTGGGCCCCAAACTGGAAAAAAGGGAAATGGCATTGAGCGTTCCGCCGGTGGCGCCGAGCGATGTGAAATCTGTTCCCGATGTGGCTGTTTGAAAATGGGTGACGCCGGTCGAATCGACCCATGTTGCGCGATCCATAAAAGAGGCGACCGCAATCAGACCTGATGCGGTGGCGGGAATGGTGATTGTCTTTGCGCTGTCACCATTCACATATGTATATCCAAAGCCACGATCGGTTCCGCCAAAGCGTTTACTGAAACTGTTGGTCGAATTTCTGTCAGGCCAGAGCCAGACGTTGCCACTGCAGTCTCCCCTGAAAATCAGATCGAAAGAAAGATTTTGGACTTCGGCGTTGGTCACCGCACTGTTGATGGTCATGGTTGCGACCGCATGTTTCTTGCCATTGTTGGCGTTGACCGAATCGGTGAAATCGACATTGAGAGTCACCGTTCCAGCGGTGGTCGCCGCACCGCTGGCACTCCCTGTGGCACCGGCAGAAACCGGAGACATATTGAGCAACAGGGTCGTCTTTGCAAAATCAAACGCATCCAGCTCGACTGTGCAGGTGGAAGTGGAGGAGAGCCATGTATCCAAAATCACCTGCGACCCGAGACTCTTGAGCGAACTTCCGCTCCGAACCACCATATCAAAAGCCCTGTCTACAGAACTCTCCACAGAAACACTTCCATGGATACCTGCATACGTTGCAGAACCGGAATCGTTGGGATTAAAATTTTCGTTGCCCGCCGCGTTTGCAATCGCGCGCCCGGGAGTATCGACCACCAGATTATTGAGAGAGGTTTCCATCAGCGACGTATTGTCGTGTGCACCGATGGAGGTTCCCAAAGAAAGATTTACCACCGCGGGTTGTTTTAAAACAGAGGCCTTGGCAAAAACATATTTCACATCATCAACAATGGTGGTGGCCAGATTGCCATCGCTATCGGCATCGGTTTCGACATTGTAGACAAAAATAATGTCGGCACCGGGGGCGGAACCTGTGTAAGTCGCATCGTCTCCCGCCGCAGTTCCCCCAACGTGGGTGGAATGGCTGGTTGTATCTCCACCCGCAGGGGCAGTGCAGGTGGAGGCGTCGATCTGCGCCTTCGTGCACTCCAAACCGGTGGAACCCGAAATTTCACTCACGCCGTTTCCGGAGGCCGCCTTGTCCCACAAAAAAAGGACTCTCGATTTGCCATTGTCATCCTGAAAATCGACATGCCCCCAGTCGGGCCGCGTGTCATCCACAATACCGACAATCACTCCGGAGCCATCGTAGCGTTTGTCCAGCCCCGTTCCCGCCTGCACGCTGTCGGTGCCCACGGTGACGCGGGAGACATCATTTTTGCGAAGCATGGGCTTGCCGCTCTCAATATATTTGACCTCGGTCCAACCGGCCACATCTTCAATGGCAACGACCGGAATAAAAGCGGTCATGACATTTCCGTTGATGGAATGAACTTCTCCCCCCAGAGATTTAATACGTTCGGCAATAAGCTCGGCCTTGGCGGAATCATAGACAGAGACGAAGCAATCGATAACCTCTTCACCCTCCGCATTGATGGAGATTGCTTTGGAGGCGATGCTGGAAGCGGAGGCGTTGATCTGTTGTGTAAAAATATGGACCAGCGGATCGATTTTGGTGACTTGGGCGTAAATAGGATTGAACGCACCGAGGACCAAAAACAAAAAGAAAATTGCCGCATATCTTTTTAGAGACATGCGGCAATTGTATTCAATTCAGTTCTATTTGTCATCCTGAACGTGGTGTTCGGGCGACAATATTCTTACTGCGTTACCGACGCCGTGGCAGAAGCGTTTGCGGCCGGCGGCTGACAACCCATCGGCGTTGCTTCCATAGCCGACATCCCTCCCTGAAATTTAAAGCCGGGAATGGCGGCGCTCATCACGCCCGATTCGGTGGCCAGATAGATTGAATAATCTGCCGTCGCCTTGCGCGGATCACCATCATAACTGACACTGACAGAGCGAACCACGGGACGACTGTCGCCTGCCGGAGTGGCATCGACAAAGCTCTGTCCAAAATCTCGGCTCACATAGAGGCCGCTTGCGGCGGCGACATACACCGTGCCGAAAGTATCGGTTGTAATATTATAGACTCTCTTGTCGGTTGCCGAAGCGGGAAGAGGCAACGGTTTGGAAACCCACGTTCCATTTTGATAAACCGAAACACCGGTATCGGTGGCGGCAAACAGAACAATGGAATCGCTCGCACATGGCACTTGAGAATCAATGGCACTCACACCATAGACAGTGCCGTTCAAGGCACCACCACTGACGGCAGTCCAGGTCGATCCACCGTTTTCACTCTTGTAGACTCCCTTGGAACCTGCGGCAAAGATCAACGTCTTGCCGCCAGTCTTCAACACTTCGATGTCGTTGACGACACTGCCGTAGAGAGGATTGTCGGCTTCGAATCCCTTCCATGGAGAATCTTTATAATTAACAATATGCTTTTCAACATCATCCACGGTGTAAACCCCACCATCATTGGCGACAATCAGCTTGCCATCTTCAGTGGCAACCATGTCGCAGACTTGGCTCATGCCGACGATCTTGCCCTTTGTGTTTCCAGATTGTGTCTGGCCAAAACAGGTCGGGTGTGAACCGGAATATTCTTCTTCGTCCTCGGTCAACAAAATAGGAGTCAAAGTTTTCCAACCCTCTCCTTCCTGATAAAAAACGCCTCCTGTTGTTGCTACAAACAGGCGCTTATTGTTGGAAGGTTCCATTGTAATAGCATTCACGGGATAAGTTTGAATGACATTCTCCATGAAACGCTCTGTAAGCAGGGCAGTCACCTTGTCAAAAGACTGCAACGTCTCGAAGAAAGGAATGCTCATATCGCTGGCGCTGGGATCATATTTCACAACCTTGACCACGCCATCGGCAAAACCATCCTGAACGGTTCCAACATAAACCCCTTTTCCACCGGCAGAGACAACACGCACCGCTTTGTCTTTGCTGACGGAAGTAATGTTGGCCACCGGCACATTCACAACTTTGGAACAATAATCTTTATTTTGAGAAAGGAATGACACGGTGTAACCACCCGACTTGGCCGGAACTTCGACAAAGCCTGTCGCCACAGCCGATTCTGTCACTTCACTCGCACTGTTCACAACGCGAACAGTGTCAAACATGGAAGCGGCCGCCTGCGGAACACTCCAAGCGATCTTCACCGCTTCACCGGTAAAGGCCGGAGTTGAAATCGCGGCATAAGCCCCAAACTGCGAGCAGTCGAGACCCCCCATTTGACTTTTCACAGTAGCCTGTGCCACAGCAGAAGCTTCACCACCGACGGTGGCGGCGATAGAAAAGGTGGTATCTTGTGTCACCGTCACCGAGATCATTCCTTCATAACCATCGGCATCTTGCGGCAATTGCGCGCCGCTCAAAGCGGGATTGGCAACGATGGTGACCTTGGCATTTTTGGGAGAGACTTTCCAATTCAACTGAATCTGTTGCGGATAGGAAGAGACACTCAAATCTTTCACGCCATTGACTGTCAATTCGGCGGAGGCCTCTTTGTCAACAGAGACAGAGAGGGTCTCGGTAACCGTTTCATCGCCCAATTTTGCTTCGAGAGTATAAGTTGTATTTTCAGACGGCACCACAGTGGCACAACCTGCGGCAGGATATTCACTCGTCACTTCTCCTTCGTCTTCCATCGCTTCGCTGGTGGAAGCGGTGCAATCGACCACCACCGGCTGTTCGCCTGTGGAAGCCGTCAATGTAATTTTGGCTTCGGCCGGAACGACAGACCATTGCAAGACAACGGTGTCACCTGCTTCGGCACTATAATTCCCCGTTTCAATACCGACATCCGCATCGGCATAAAAACGTTCAATACTCAAAGCCTGCTTGGCGCCTCTCACTGTCACCGTCACCGATTTTTGGACCGGTAGCACAGCGGGGAGAGTTTCGGGCGTTGTCGGAGTTGTAGTCTCGCCATCTTCACCTGTTGGTGCCGGAGCGGGTGCAGGTGTCGGTTCTGGAGTAGGCACAGGTGCAGGCGTCGGAGTCGGTTCGGGACTGGGTGTCGGCGTTACCGCCTTGCCAACCACCATCGCGGCCGGAGTCTCTTCAACCGCAACTTCTGCAACTTTTTCTTTGGGATAAGCGGACAAAATAAAAGTAGTTGTCTCTTTAAGATTTTCAATCGTGGTCGTCCCCTTGAACTCTTTGTCAGTGGAATAGCTGAAACGATTGCCGGTGTCGCTGGAGACAATCTCCACCTTACTCGCATTGGAAACGTCCCAAGAGAGAGTCACGGAGCCACCATTATCAATGGTCAGCGGATCGGCCGAAAAATCGACGATCTCTGCCGGCGGTGGAGGCGTGGTCGAGAGCGATGGGCCGCTTTCCGGCATCACACCGTCACTGCAACCCCAGGTGAACAACAGCAATCCCATTAAAGCTATTTTCGTTTTCATATTTCTCATCCCTTCCTTTGATCTGATTTTTCAGATCTTTAAAATTTGAACTCACCTTTCACGACAAAAGAATTAAATACATGCCCGTCGTCCGTTAAAGAATTGCTGGCGCTGATTCTGTTATATCCAGCGCCTAATCTGACTCCGTCTTTCCACTGATAGCCACCCACAATAGCCGCTTCCCATTGCAGAATACCGATATCTTGCAAGGTAATGGCGCGGTTTCCCGAAGGGGCGGTCGAACCAACAGGTCTGCTCAATGTTCCGGGTGCTCCGATTACATCCCCAAGCTCCCCATCATCGATCCCCCAACTGCGGGTCAGGCTGTTGTCGAGATAGTAATGTCCTCCCACCAGAAAGTTGAGAGAAGGAGTCAAAAAATGTCTGGAAGTTGTTGCACTGCCGTCTGGGAAATTCCAAAGAGGGGTGTAGTTCAGTTTCGGTGTGATATTTACAGAAACCTCTTTAATTTCTGTGCTCAAAGCTCCTTCGACGGTCGCGTCCAGCGTCAACACAGAACCACCGGATTCACCGATGATATTCTTTTTGCCGGAGGCATAGGTGGCACCGCCACTAACGCCAAGCCCGCGGAACACACCCAAACCTGATTCGTAGACAGGATAGCTACCATTGGAACCAAGGCCCCAAGCCATTCCGCCATCCGTACACGCGTCCACTTTCAAATCGCCGCCAGGGTTGCAAGCCGGTGTGCCGAGATAGAGACTCAAACCGAGTTTTCCAATCTCTTTTCCATTCTCAAAAAATTTTCTGTAAATTTCATCCGAAACTCCCAGACCCGGACGCGGAGCTCCATACATCTGGTTACCGACTTTTATTTCGTTAAACCATTTTGCAGAGACGTGTAATTTGCTATACTCTTGCATGAAATTATTCAGACGACTTTGCGCCATCCAGGGATTGCTCGAATCTTTTACAGTCTCTTTAAGCTCCTTTGAAGAATCCTCATCCACTGTAGCCATTTGGGATTCCAACGCGTCGGTGTTAATGAATTTTAATACCCTCGCGAATAGGGCCAAAGTGGAGGGATCTTCTTTAGAATCATACTCCTCGGGCAACTCAAATGTCTTTTCAACCTCGGCCTCATTAACGGCAGTAATCAGAACTTCGAAATTTTCCTCGGAAACATCCCCTATAAACTCTTCAAACTTGACTCCTTCGTCTTGCAGAGCTTTCTGAACAGCTTCGTCTTTCTGTCCGGTCACCAAGGCAATCAGTTGAACCATACCCGCCGGATCATAGGCGAAAAGATTGGCCCATTGAGAGGCGTCATGTCCATCTAATGTGCCGTCTGAAAGATAATTCTCCACCAGGGCACTTCCTTCTTTAATAACAAGATTCCATACTTTCCTAAAATCTTCCGGCTGTGCATTGGCAAACTGGGGTCGCAAAACAGAGGAAAGATAAATCTCGGCCGCATCTGCACCCCACCTGGCTTTGAAAGTTTTTTCAACTTTTCTGGCCAGATCATTATGGGAAATGAAATCGGCTATAGTCTTCGGAGCTTCAGTAGAACCATCCAAAGCGATGGTTGTTTTTACATCGAGCATTAGTTTGTTGCTTGATGGCACGCGAGGGTATTCACCTCTGCTAACAGCATCATTGCTATGCAAATCCAAAGCAGGGGCGCCCAAACGTCTCCAAGATCCCTCTGCAATCACTGTCACTCTGTCATCGGCATAGACCTTCTGACTCAACGAGGCTTTGATTTGGCCATTGGCTTCATAAACTTTTTCATCTTTTTTTGTTTCGGGATTCTGCTTGGGGACATTGCTCCAGTTCCCTTCAGCAAGCACCGAACCGTGCGGAGTTTCAACTTCATCTTCTTTCTTCTTTGGAACAAACGCTGTTACAACTCTTTTTCCATCGTTGTCATATTCCGGCATGCCGGTGGTAGTGATGGCTTCACCAGACTCTGAATCTGACGAGTCAGCCGCATCCGGATCGGGCATTCCCTTTCCGCGGATGAGATCAAAATAACCGAAGGGACCGTTGGTGGTCAAACCTTTGAACAGGGTTCTTTGAAAACGTTTACCGTCCCGAAAATCATCTACCAATTTACTGATATCTTCGGAGGCTTTAAAAGAATTCATTTCATCAGAGGTTCTGATCTCTCCATCCAGAAAAAGATCTTCGCAGGCTTCCTGCTTGGCGGGATCCGAAACAACTATACCGGCAAGTGAGCCACCCTCACTGTCTACATTTCCCGGAAGGGGATGATCTTCATCTCCATAATAGGTGTCGCAGATGATGAGCATCTTTTTGGCATATTCTTCAACAGCACGCTGTTGATCGTCTTCTGGAACATCTTTTCCGTCAAAAAAGAGTTCCTGCGCCGTCTCAAGAATTTTTGCTGTATCTACCTCTTTGCCTAGTATCTTCATTTGTTCACTCCTTGTCTTAAATTCGTTTTTCTACTCATTTCTATTCAAATATTATTGGCAACTCACGTTTCTTTTTTGGTGGTGCTGAAGGTTCTGCCGGTGCCGGTGCCGCTTCTACTGCAGCGGCTGCTGCAGGAGCAGGGGCTGGTGCTGCAAGTCTCGGCAACGGTTTTGCGGCCGCTCTCGGTTTGGCCGCGACTTTTGCAACGGGTGCTGAAGGCGTTGTTACCTGAACGCTATTGGACTTGGCCGATTCTGTTCCCGCCGCATTCACGGCAGAGACGGTGTAAAAGTAGATGGTTCCGGGCTTCAGATCACTATCCGTATACACCGTATACAGGTCGGTGGTGGCGCCAATTGATGCAATTTCTTTATTGTCTCTGAATATCTTGTAGCTTAAGACATTGTCACCCGCAGCGGCGCCATCCCAGGTGAGTTCGATGCTCTTGTCATCCACAGATTTTGCCTCCAAATTACCCGGAGCGGCAGGGACTGCCAGGGTTTTCTCTTTTACTGCCGTAGGATCTTCGCAATCTCCAGCCCGCATGCAACCATCATATTTCATGTGCATAATCTGAAGGACGGTGTTGCCAGCGATGGTGAAATCCCCATCCCAGGCGTTAAACGTGGCAATACGAAGTTGTTCAACATTGTGCGCGAAACGAGTATAATTTGAAGAAATATGTTTGAAGGTTTCTGGCTTAACCAAATCAAAGGCGGCCTTGCTCCATTCTTTTTCGGAAGGCCACCACCAACTATCCAAAGTTTTAAAATCATCGCAGATTCTTTTTTCGGTTCCTTCCAAACCGCTACATACATCCGGTTGACCGGCCCCATCGAAGGCTTCTGCCGAATCCGTTACCAGCCTTGCCGCAACTTTCAGAGAATCTCCACCTGCAACCATGATGCCTCCTCAAATTTAAAATTCATTCCCTTCAATAGTGGTATCGGCCCTGCTCAAAAAAAGTTGCTTACTTTTTTCACTTTTTTTCATATTTTTCATATCACGCCGTAAACGTATGAAAATAAAGCGTTTTCTTAAGTGTCATTCTGAGCCACAGGCGAAGAATCCAGTGGATCAGCGGGATCCTTCACGGAGCTTGTCCTGAGCGAAGTCGAAGGGTTCAGGATGACAAACGGGGTTTTTTAAAGACACGCTTAATTTTGATGAGTTTGAATTGCCCTATACTTAAGGATGCAAGTTGAGATTAAAAATTTGAAAAAAAATCTAAAAAAATAATTAGCAACTTTTTTAGAGAAGTGCCGACAATGAAAATAAGAAGGTTATTTAACTAAAATTGTCGGTAATTGTTCCGATACTTTTGGAAAAACAAACAAGGAGGATTTATGGGAGAAGCGACAAAAGTGAATTTGGGATATTATCTCAAAGCACTACAGCAGTTCAAAATAGGGGAAGCACTACAAAAGGAGTTTCCGCAGGATCAAAAAGTGCTGGCGGAAGCGGGATACACGTATCAGGAAGAAATTGATGGGGGATGGCAAAGAGAGACTGTCACCTTTATTTTAAAAAATGTTCCCAAAGAAACAACATGTGTCTCTATCACCAGCAATGGACGATTTGCGGTGAAAGACAACTTTTGTTCACAAATTGCTCGAACCGGATCTACCGGTGCTAGTGAAGCAAGGGTTGTTATGAATGCACTTCCGGGAATGCCCAAAACAGAAGAAAAACCAAATCCAGAAACAGCCATGCTGATTGAAGGCGTTCAAAAGCTCTATGCCTGCTATACACAAACAAAGGGAAGTGATAGTTGTGCTAAAACAACAGGAGTTGAAAAAACACTGACCACTATAAAAGATCGCATTGCCAAACAGGAAAAAGAGTATGCTACAAAAACAGCGGCAAAAGAAAAACAGGAGCAAAAAGAAAAGCTGGAAGGCTATCGCGAATCTGTTGATCAAACTTGGAAATGGACCGAGTCCCTGATGAAAGAAGCCAAAGAAAGAGCTGGAGGATGGTTTAGCGATGTGAAGCCGGATGAAATTCAGACCATTCTGGATAGGTATCGCGCCAACCCCTATGAAGGAGGCTCGCTAGAAGAAACCTTGAAGGGGAGAGCCGATAAAGCAAAAGAGATGAAAAAGAGCATAGTGGGCACGGCCAGCTATAATGCCATTGTGAAAGAAAGAGCCGATGAACAAAAAACAAAAGCAGAACAGGAAGTAGCTGAAAAAAATTATCGTGAGCGTCCCGAGTGTGTCGCAGGTGAACATTGGGTTCCTCACCAGGGTAGTGGAGGTCGTTGTGTTGAGGATCTTAAAACGAAATGGCCCGGCTGGAATAAATAAGTTAACCCAGTGAAAATCTGAATCACTCTCCCGCTTGGTTCGTCACCAGGCGGGAGGGGCGATTCGCATGTGTCCTTGCTTCTTCTGGAGCACTTTGGTTTAAGTCTGCCGCATGCAATCCAGGGATCGATTTTTAAAAGCCGCGCGTTGCCAGAATAATGATCGTCCTCCTGTCTGGCTCATGCGCCAGGCGGGCCGGTCGCTTCCCGAATATCGCGCACTACGGGAACAGCACGATTTTCTGGAGATGCTCACCACCGAAAAACTTATCACCGAAATTTCGCTTCAGCCGTGGCGGCGCTTTCATATGGATGCGGTGATTGTTTTTGCCGACATTCTGCTTCTGCCGTGGAAGATGGGGATGGATTTGCAATTTATAGATGGCGTGGGGCCAAAATTTTCTCATCTTATAGAATCAGAAGAAGATCTGAATAAACTTAAAAATATTGAACCCGAAAAAGATCTCCCTTTTTTATTGAATGCACTGCGGATGATTCGACAAGAAACGGAGAAACCCCTCACCCCAACCCTCTCCCACAAGGGGAGAGGGAGAGAAGATGGAAATCCGGCGCTTCTCGGTTTTGCGGGGAGTCCGTGGACGGTGGCTTCGTATATTATGAGCGATGCCCGCGATGACAGCGTTGTAAAACAGGTGCTCGAGCGACTGACAGAGGAAACCATTGTCTATCTTAACGCCCAGGTCGAAGCGGGTGTCGATGCCCTGCAGATTTTTGACAGTTGGGGGGGGAATTTGTCGCCGCAGGATTACGCCCTCTGGTCTGCTCCTTATATAAAGGAGATTATTTCTGCGCTCAAACCTACGGGCGTTCCCGTCATTCTTTATGTCAAAGAGAGCGGGCCCCTGCTGGAGCAAATGGTTTCAACTGGTTGTGATGTTTTGTCGGTGGGGTGGGAAACGCCGTTGGCTGAGGTAAAAAAATTTAAAAAAGTAATTCAGGGAAACTTGGACCCGGACATTTTACTGAAGGCCACACCCGAAGAGATTCGCAGTGCCACAAAAAAAATGCTGGAAGAGATGCAAGACTACCCGGGCTACATTGCCAATCTGGGCCATGGGGTGTTACCCAAAACGCCGGTGGAAAATATTGCGGCGTTTGTGGAAACGGTAAAAACAAAATGATCGCTGTCTTTCTTCTTGATTTTGGCGGGCCGGAAACGTTGGACGATGTTCAGCCGTTTCTGGAAAATCTTTTTTCTGACCGCTCCATTTTTCCGTTTCCGTTCGGCCAGGAAATTTTTGCCAAGGTTATTTCCAAATTGCGAGCACCCAAACTGGCCAGACAATATGCGTTGATCGGTGGCGGTTCTCCTCTCCCCAAACAATCGCGCGACATTGCCGCCCAACTCCAAACCGCTTTCACCACCGCCAATCTCGATATAAAAGTTTTTGTCGGCATGCGCTACTTCACGCCGACCATCGATGCAACGCTTGCACAAATAGCCGCCACAAATCCAAAGGGGATGGTGGTTATCCCGATGTTCCCGCACTATTCGACTGCAACGACCCTTTCGGTCTTTGAAGAATTTAACAAGGCCTATGACCGTCAGAAATTAAAAATTCCATTTCAACTGGTGGAATGGTGGCACGACCATCCACAATTTATTGCGGCGTGGTGTTACAGCATCACACGCGCGCTCGATTCTTTTGATGAAACCATCCGCAAACAAATCCCCATTCTTTTTACAGCGCACGGTCTGCCCCTTTCTTTCATCACCGAGCGCAAAGACCCATACCCCAAACAGATCAAAACCTGTTGTGAAACAATCACCACCTATCTGGGCGGCGAGCATCCGGCCTACATTTCTTATCAGAGCCGGGTCGGCGTGCAGGAGTGGCTGAAACCGGCCACCATCAATTTTGTGAAAGAGCTGGGAGAGCGCGGAATAAAAAATCTGGTGGTGGTGCCGATCAGCTTTATCACCGATCACATTGAAACACTTTTTGAGATCGACCACGAAATCATCCCGGTTGCAAAAAAAGCCGGCATCGAAAAAATAATCCGTTGCGAGGCCCTCTACTACACCCCCTATTTAAAAAAGACGCTGGAAGATCTGGTTCTGCGGCGATTGCCCGCCCTGCTTTGACACCGATTCTTGTCTTGCACTCACAATGCCAACCTTTATATAAAGGTGCCCATGTACGAACTCTCCGAAGAACAAAATCTTCTGCGCAAAACAATTCGCGAATTTGCCGAGGGCGAAATCAAGCCGAAGGTTTTTGAACTCGATCAAAAAGAGATGTTCTCATCCGACCTCACAAAAAAGATGGGGGAGATGGGCCTTTTGGGAATGACGGTCGATCCCAAATACGGCGGACAGGGGATGTGCACTCTCTCTTATGTGATCGCGGTGGAAGAGATTTCGCGCGTCGATGCCTCACAGGCCGCCACCGTTGCCGCCCATAACGGGCTGGGGGTGAACCCGATTTATAATTTTGGAACTGAAGCACAGAAACAAAAATATCTCCCCGATCTTTGCAGTGGCAAAAAACTCTGGTCGTTTGGTCTGACAGAACCCGAAGCCGGCTCCGATGCAGGCGGTTCCAAAACAACGGCGGAACTTAAAAATGGCCAGTGGATTATCAACGGCTCCAAAATTTTCATCACCAATGGTGCGACAGACATGACAGGTGGATGCACGGTGCAGGCGATCACAGGAAAAAAAGAGATATCGTGCATCCTGGTTGATCAGAATACGCCCGGCTTCACGGCCAAAGAGATGCATCACAAAATGGTCTGGCGTGCCTCCAACACCGCAGAACTTTATTTCGATAATGTGAAAGTCCCCGAAGAAAATCTTTTGGGAAAACGGGGCGACGGTTTTCGCCAGATGCTGACCACGCTCGACTCCGGCAGATTGGGAATTGCCGCGATGGGTTTGGGCGGCGCACAGGGGGCGTTTGAAGCGGCGCTGAAATATGCGAAAGAGCGCAAGGCCTTTGGAAAACCGATTGCCTCTTTTCAGGTCAACGCCTTCAAGCTGGCCGATTGCGCCACAGAGATCGAGGCGGCCAGAGCGCTTCTCTACAAAGCCTGCTGGATGAAGGACAACGGAAAAGATTTTAAAACCATCGCCTCGCAAGCCAAACTCTTCTGCTCCGAAGTGATGCACCGCGTGGTCAATCACGCCGTTCAAATTCATGGCGGTTACGGATTGATGGAAGAATTTCCTGTCGCGAGATTCTATCGTGATCAAAAATTGTTGGAGATTGGAGAGGGAACAAGCGAGGTTCAGCGCATCGTCATTTCAAGAAGTCTGGGGTGTTACCAGGATCTCTAACCCATCGCCTTTCGGCTTGGATTCCACCTTGAATTTTTCCTGCACCGCCTGCTGAAGCGCATCCATCAAGGTAGAGCTCTCACCAAAGAAACGCCCCTCATATTCAATCAATCCTCTCTGGGCACGCTTCATCACAAACGGATCGACCCGCTTGCTCTGCTTCAGCGTCTGCACCACCAATTGAAACTGATCCTGCCGAGTGATATTTTTAAAAACAACCGTCAACGGCAAAGTCGGCACATCCGGGAGGGCAATAGATGGAGACTCCGCAAAAACCGGACTGCAAACCAGAAGCACCAGCAAAAAAAACTTTTTCATAACAATCCCCCAAGTTCTTCTTTCAAATCGATTGCCAGCAGATCTTTGAGTGCCTGCCGGGGTGGTTTATTTTCATACAGCATCCGATAAATTTCCACACAGACCGGATTGTTGATTTTGTATTTAAGGATCAGGTCATAAACAACTTTGGATGTTTTTACACCTTCGGCCACCATTTTCATATCCTTTAAAATATCTTCCAGTTTTTCTCCGCGGCCCAATCTCAAACCGAGCGTCCGATTTCTGGAGAGATCGCCGGTGCAGGTCAAAATGAGATCTCCCATTCCGGAAAGACCCGCAAACGTGAGAGGATTGGCCCCCATCGCTTTTCCCAATTTTGTCATTTCGTAGAGTCCGCGCGTGATAAGCGCCGCACGGGTATTGAACCCCAAACCCATCCCTTCGCAAATGCCACAAGCCACCGCGATGACATTTTTGACCGCCCCGCCCACCTCCACACCGATCACGTCATCGTTAAGATAGGTCAAAAACCAGTCGCGTCGGAACAGATGCTGAATTTTTTCCATGATCGTCTTGTCGGTGCCCGCAATCACCACTGTGCTTGGCTGATGATGCAAAACCTCTCTGGCAAAACTGGGGCCGGATAAAGTGACAAGATGTTCCTTCGGCAAATCGGGCAAGGTTTCCAGCAAAACCTGCGAGAGACGCAGGCCTGTCGAGAGTTCAAAGCCCTTGGAGGCATTCACCAGAGTGGCGGTCGGCTTGACAAAAGCCTCCGCATTTTCCCAGACACTCCGAACCAGATGGGAGGGAACAGCGTTGACCAGCACATCGGCCCCATCGACAACCTTCCCCAAATCGGAGGAACACTTCAATCGGGCCGGAAGCAAGTCTTCGGGAAAATAAACGATATTTCTATGTTTTTGGGTGATGCTTTCGGCAATCTCGGGCTCATAGGCCCACAGGGTTGTCTCCCCCGTCCCTTCCGAAAGGAGTGCGGCCAGTGCCGTCCCCCAACTCCCTGCTCCGATAACCCCGATTTTCATTTGCCCATGTTAGGAAAGTTTTATTTTATAAGCAACTTTTTTTGCTGGTAGCCGATACCCTATTTGAGATAGATATCCACAGGTAGAAAGGGTCCGATGAAAGAAAGAAGAGAATACCCCCGATACGAAATCGAAGTTCCCGTCACTCTCCGCACAAACGGCAAACTTATCCCTGCAGCCACACTCGATTTGAGTCTGGGTGGCATTTCTGTTCTGACCGACTTCAACGAAGAGATTGCAGAAGGGGATGTGGAGATTGTTATGGATCTCTCGAATGAACTAAAAGATATTTCCATACGTGGAAATATTTTGCGGTTTAAAAAAGGAATCGCCCAAAAAGTGGCGATACAATTTGTCCCGGATGCTTCCAAAGGCTTTCGCCACCTAGAAAACTTTCTCGTTTCGCGTTATAACTAACTACCAATACGCTTCAAAGTGGATGTTGCCCGGTTTTGTCGGGAGCGACATCGAGAATCCTTTTTTCTCCAGAATTTCGATGATTCCTTCGGGCTTCGGATATATTTTCACGCCCTCTTTTTCTTCGGGGCGGCCGATCATCGAGGGATTGCCGCAGAGATAGACGTGGGTATTGGAAGGGTCGAGTTGAATGCCGGCCTTTTTCTCCAGAAGATTTTGGCGAATCAGATCCTGACAATAGAGTTTGGGTTCGTCCTCTTCGCGCGTGGCCATATAGATGACGTGATAATTGGGATAACGTTTCTCCAGTTTTTCATGCACCGCGCGATAGGCCTGATCGGCGCGATGGCGTGTGCAGACCGAGGAGACAATTTTTCCCTTATGACCTTCCGACAGCAGTTGCCAAACCATCGCGTTATGCGGCGCCTCGCCGGTTCCCGTTGCAAAGAAAACCACATCGCTCTCCGGCTTCAAACCATCGAGATTATAGTGGCCCGTCATTTTGGGACCATAAGCCAGACGGCTTCCTGCTTTGAGAGCGAACAGGCGCGGCGTCAAACGTGGCGGTGTAGTGACAGGAGCGCTGTGCAAAACGAGAGCGACATAAAATTCGTAAAAATCGAGCTCGGCGTTGGTATATAAATTTCCGGTTTTGGCATTCACCATCGGATGGGAAACAGAATAGGCCCGGCGCAACAACTGTTTTTCCTGCCCTGGTTTCAAAACCTCCGGTCCATTGCCTTCCACGCAAGGCTCCCAAATTCCCAGTCCCAGAGTGGTATATTGTCCCGGCTTGTAATCCGACATCCCCTTGTCGGGTTTGACGCGAAAAATCCACAGGCCCTTTTCCACCTCGAAAAGTTCCGTCAGTGTGGCGTTATAATATTTGTCTGCAAGAAGCGTTGTCATTTTTCCTCTTTAAAAGATTGCGGCGGTCCTAACAAAGGTTGCAATAAAGTCAAGTGTGCTATATACCCCTCGCGGCTTTGGAGAAAAACCATGGCAATTCGCCTCGCAGTTCCGAAAGAACATGAACAAAATGAAAAACGGGTCGCTCTCGTGCCCGATGTCGCTTTGCGTTTGATTCAAAAGGGTTTTGAAATCTGTTTGGAATCAAACGCGGGTTTGAATGCCGGTTTTCCCGATGCCCTCTATGAAAAAGCCGGCGTCAAAATTGAAAAAGATCGCGGGGCCCTTTTTAAAAATGCCCAGGTTATTTTAACGGTTCAAACACCTGGTGAAGAAGAGATCGCCGCATTCTCCACAGGGCAAATCGTCATCGGTTTTATTTCCGAACATCGCCATCCCAAACGCGTCGCCAAAATGCGCGAGAAAAAAATTGTTTCGTTCGCCATGGAGTTGATTCCCAGAGTCACGCGCGCACAATCGATGGATGCCCTCTCTTCGCAATCGACCGTCGCCGGATATAAAGCCGCACTCATTGCCGCCAATTTAAGCGGGCGTTTTTTTCCGATGCTCACCACCGCCGCTGGCACCATCCGCCCGGTAAAGGCGCTGATCTTCGGCGCGGGCGTGGCGGGCCTTCAGGCCATTGCCACCGCCAAACGTCTGGGCGCGGTTGTCGAAGCCTATGATGTGCGGCGCGCGGTGAAAGAACAGGTGCAATCTCTGGGTGCCCGCTTTCTGGAAATCGCCGTCGATGCCGAATCGCAAGGGGGCTATGCGCGCGAGCTGACTCCCGAAGAAAAAAAATTGGAACAGGAGATGGTCTCACAACATGTGGGCCAGGCCGATGTCGTCATCACCACCGCACAAATTCCGGGCCGTCCCGCACCGCGCCTGATTACCGAAGAGATGGTGGCCCAGATGAAACCGGGTTCCGTCATCATCGACATGGCGGCGGAGAGCGGTGGCAATTGCTCACTGACCAAGCCGGGCGAAACCATCGACAAAAACGGCGTGACTATTTTTGGGCCGATTAATCTTCCGAGCCTGCTCCCCTTTCATGCGAGTGAAATGTATTCCAAAAATATTTTTAATTTTTTGAACCTTCTAACGAAAGAGGGGAAATCGCTCGAACCAGACTGGAAGGATGAAATTATTGCCAAGTCTGTTTTGACAGGAGGTCCGGCATGACAGAAGGTATCTGGGCGGCACTCTATATTTTATTACTCGCGGCCTTCACCGGTTATGAAGTGATCGCACGCGTGCCGGTTATTCTGCACACCCCATTGATGTCGGGCTCCAACTTTATTCACGGCATTGTGGTGGTCGGCGCGATGGTGGCGCTCGGTCACGCACACACGCCGACCGAAAAAATCATCGGTTTTCTGGGTGTGTTGCTCGGCGCGATGAATGCCGCCGGTGGTTATGCCGTCACGGAGAGAATGCTCGTGATGTTTGAAAAGAAAAAAAGATAAATGGAAACAATAATTCAAATTGCTTATTTTGCCGCCGCATTTTTATTCATCGTCGGATTAAAGAGGATGAGCTCCCCCTTAACCGCCCGCAACGGAATCGTCTGGGCGGGTGGTGCCATGTTGCTCGCGGTGATCGTCACCCTTTTCTGGCCCGGCCTTGAGAATTATGCCCTCATCATCATCGCGGTGGTTGTGGGAAGCAGTATCGCGTGGATTCTCGCCAAAAAAGTGGCCATGACCGACATGCCGCAGATGATCGCCATTTATAACGGCATGGGTGGCGGTGCGGCGGCGGCGATTGCCGCAGTCGAATTGCTTCAGGGACAAATTCCAAATGCAGGATTGATGACCCTCGCTGTTTTGGGCGGACTCATCGGCTCCATCGCTTTCAGCGGAAGTCTCGTCGCCTTTGCCAAATTGCAACGGCTCATGGGAGATCGCCCCATCACCTTTCCCTTTCAGCAATATATTAATCTGGGAACTTTTGCCCTGGCGTTCCTTGCCGGAATTTTTCTCATTCTAAATCCGGCCCACTGGATTCTGGCTCTCTTCTTTTTTCTGGCCTTGGGGTTTGGCGTGATGATGACTCTGCCGATCGGTGGCGGAGACATGCCGGTGGTGATTTCTCTTTTTAATGCGCTGACCGGATTGGCGGTCGGCTTTGAAGGTTTTGCGATGGGGAACGCCGCGATGATCATCGCCGGAACCGTTGTCGGCGCGGCGGGAACACTGCTGACCATTTTGATGGCGACCGCAATGAACCGCTCCATCACCAATGTTTTGTTCAGCGCCTTCGGTCAGGAAGATACCAATCCGCAAAGTTGCGTGGTGGGAAGTTTGAAGCCGATGGATATCGACGACGCGGCCATACTGCTCGCCTATTCTGACAAGGTGGTGATCGTGACCGGCTATGGCATGGCGGTGGCGCAGGCCCAGCACAAAGTGCGGGAGTTGATGGATGCGCTGGAAAAACGGAGCATCACCGTCAAGTTCGCCGTTCATCCGGTGGCGGGCCGCATGCCGGGCCATATGAATGTGCTGTTGGCGGAGGCTGGCGTTCCTTATGAAAAGCTCTGCGATCTGGAAGATATCAATCCCGAATTTTCAAACACCAATGTCAGTCTGGTGATCGGCGCCAACGATGTTGTCAACCCGGCGGCCCGCACCAACACCACCAGCCCCATCTACGGCATGCCCATCCTCGATGTCGACAAATCGGCCAACGTGCTGGTGATCAAACGCGGCGCCGGCAAAGGTTTTGCCGGTGTCGAAAACGAACTCTTCTTCGCCGACAACACCCGCATGCTCTACGGCGACGCGCAAGATGTCGTCAACAAACTGGTGCAGGCGCTCAAAAAATTGTAAGCAACTTTGCCCCTTTCCCCGCCGATAATAATATAGAGGTTCTATTCCTATGGTTGATCGCATCGACTCCAAAATGACCACCCTGCCACCGTTGTGGATGAGCCGGATCACGCAAGGGTCTGGTAATATTGGCAATTCCGAGGAGATTCGGAAACTTCTGGGCGAGCCTTTGCCCAAACTGGCCAACCTGACCAAAATAAAAGCTGAAATCGCGGCGATGTTTGCGGCAAACGGTGTTCTGGAAAGATTGGCCAAAAAACTGGGCCATTTGAGCAAACGAAAACACAAAAAAATTGTCGCGGCCCACAACACGATTGCCTGCGTGGATGACGAAAACATCCTCTATGTCGGCGTTGAATTTCTCGAGCAGTATGGCGAAGACCACGACCTGTTGGCCGGCATCTTCGCACACGAGTGGGGCCACATGATCTCCACACTTCCCAGAGACAAAGACTGGTCACATCTGACTTGGGACGAGTTGCACGCCATTCGCCGGGACGAAGAGGCCTATGCCGACGGCTACGCCGGCAGAGCCCTCTATCTGATGGGATACAAACCGCAACCGATGATGGAATTTTTGAAAAAATTGAATCGCAAGCGCAATCCCAAACTCCCCTCGCACAAATATCACAACACCGCCACGCGCGTGGCCATTCTTGAGGCTTCCTTTGAAGCGCAGGAGAGGGCCTTCGAAACCGCCAAAAAAATTCTACTCCATCCCAAAAAATTGATTGGACAGGGTTGACACCCAGTGCCCGCCACTATATGTCACGCCTCTAACCAAGGAGGCTTTCATGACACTCGTTCAAAAAAATGCGCCCGACTTCACAGCCGATGCCGTTGTGGGCGGCGATTTTAAAACCATCAAACTTTCGGACTATCGCGGCAAGTGGGTTGTTCTGTTTTTCTATCCGCTCGATTTTACTTTTGTCTGTCCGACAGAGATCACCGCTTTTTCAGATCAGATCGAGGCCTTCAAAAAATTGGGGGCAGAAGTTTTGGGTTGTTCCGTCGATAGCAAGTTCAGCCACCTGGCCTGGGTCAACACCCCGCGAAACCGTGGGGGTTTGGGAAATATTCAATACCCGATTCTGGCCGATATCAAAAAAACCATCTGCGCAGAATATGGCGTATTGCTCGACTCCGGCATCGCCTTGAGAGGTCTCTTCATCATCAATCCCGAAGGGAAAGTGGTTTACCAGGTGGTTCACGATCTGGGAGTGGGCCGCAGTATCGAAGAGACACTCCGCGTTCTGCAGGCATTCCAGTTCGTCGCCAAAAATGGCGAGGTCTGTCCCATGGATTGGAAGCCGGGCAAAGCAGGCATGAAACCCGACCCCAAAGGCTCGCAGGAATATTTTTCGAAGGTGTAGGCGTGGTGTCATTGCGAGCGTAGCGAAGCAATCCCGGGATTGCCACGGCCTCCGGCCTCGCAATGACAGTCATTATTTCGTATTTTTGAAAATCCATCCCAGATAATCGGGGAGGCCGTCGGTGATGGGGAGGACGATCAGCTCGGGAACATCGTAGGGGTGGAGGGCTTCGAGGGTCTCTTTAATTTCGTTCAAACGACCCTTCTGGGTTTTGATAACCAGAAGGAGTTCTTCTTCTTCGCACACTTCGCCCTTCCATTCATAAACAGAAGTCACTTTGGGAACGATATTCACACACGCGGCCAGATGCGTTTCGATGAGGGCACGGGCGATTTTTAAACCCTCTTCTTCAGAATCGATGGTGGAGAGGGCAACAATGGCGTCAGTCATAATTATACCGGTTCGTAATCAACGTTGCCTTTTTTCTGTTCGTATCGCGCAAAAATAAAAAGCAAATCGGACAAACGGTTTATATATTTCAATGCGTCCCGGTTGTCATAAATTTTTTCTTCGATCAGCCCCACCACTTTTCTCTCCACACGCCTCGCCCCCGTGCGCGCAATGTCGAGTGCGGCAGAGCACGGGGTTCCCCCCGGCAGAACAAATGAGCGGGGCAAATCCAGCTTCGGTTCAAATTCTTTCACCCAGATTTCCAGCTGCTCCAAATCCTGAATGTTGATGGGCGTCACTTTCCAGCGCGGATCGAGATTCGTGGAGGCCAGCTCTGCTCCCAGCCGGAAGAGATCAGTCTGAATCTTTTTTAAATGCGGTGCCATTTCGGCAGTGGGCCCAAGACTCCTCACCCAACCCAATTGCGAAACGAGTTCATCGAGCGCGCCATAGGCCTTCACGCGTCTGTCTGTTTTGGAAACCCTCTCTCCCGAGAGAAGCCCCGTTTCACCTTTGTCGCCTGTTTTTGTAACAACGCTCATATAAATTTATTTAATAATAACCCACATCAGCCGATGGAGGTTTTTGTTCTTCCGGAGGATTGGCTCTCAGTTCCTCGACCATCACCTTCAACCGCAACACCTCTCCCATCCAGTCGGGATTGCTCCCCAATAAAACTTCCGCACGATCGAGTACACCCAGGGCTTCATCACAAGATCCCTTCTGATACAAGGCCTTTGCGAAAAAATAATAGGCGACGCCATTTTCAGAATCGATATTGATCGCCTCCTGAAAAGTCTGCGTCGCTTTGTCGAGATCATTATTCTCGAGATACGCCTCCCCCATTTGAACCATTTTTTGCGAAGCATCCCTCCGAGGATTCAGAGAAGGGGGCATCGGGGGAACTGGAGGGGGAACCGGCTTTGCCACTGGCGGTTTTTTCGGAGGATATTTTTGTTTTGAAGGGGGTTGTTTGGCGCAGCCGACACCGACCACCAGAAAAAGCATCAGCAGAATTAAAAGTCTTCGCTTCGCGCGGGAACCGAAGAGGGAAGAGTTTTCCCTCCGCCGTGACCACATTTCTGGGTCGGTTCGGTCCCCTGTATAAAATATTCTGTGAAGGTGCGCGGACATTGTTTGGTGGCCAACTCCCCCGTCTTGGGATCTATATCTACTTGAACAATCTCTTTCGGGAAAGTGAAATCTTGTGCCAATTCAAGAGTCTGTTTTTTCATGAAGTCGACCCAGATCGGAAGCGCCGCCCTCGACCCACTCATCTGCACCGAAGCATTATCGTCAAATCCGGTCCAGACAAGCCCCAGAAGCTCGGGCGTAAAACCGACAAACCAGGCATCTTTATAATTGGAAGTCGTCCCGGTTTTGCCGGCGGCGATCCACCGGAACCCCAACGCACGGGCGGCCGCCGCGGTTCCCCTCTCCATAACCCCTTTCATCAGACTGGTGGTCAGCGCCACCGGGGCCGGATCAAACGCGCGCTTTATTTTAAGATTCTTTTTTTCCAGCACCTGTCCATCGGCCGTCATCACATTCATAATCGACAACGCCTCGGGCCGCATTCCCAGATTTGGAAAAACAGTATAGGCCATCGCCATTTCAAGCGGTGTCACCTCAAAAGAGCCCAAAGCCAGAGAGGGAACAGCCGTCAAAGGACTGGTGATGCCAGCATCGCGCGCCGTTTGTACAATCTCCTCCAACCCCACAGCCATCGCGAGCTTGGCCGTGGCGATGTTGTAACTGTTTTCGAGGGCGGTGCGCAGCGTCACCAACCCATGCTCCTGGTGATCATAATTTTCTGGCGACCACGGGCCCTGCACCGTCTTGACCGTGAAGCTTTTGTCTTCTATCTGCGTTGCCGGAGTGAAAGCTTTTTTCGAGCGCGACGGATCGAAGGCGGTCAGATAGACAAACGGTTTGAATGTGGAACCGGGCTGACGCAGACCCTGTGTGCAACGGTTGAACTGGCTGACGCCATAATTTCTTCCGCCGACCATCGCGCGCACATAACCGTTTTGCGGAGAGACGGCGATCAGACAACCCTGCAGAAGACCGGCATGATCCTTGGGAAGAACAGAGGCATATTTCTTTTCGAGTTCCTCAAGTCCATGGGTCAGTCCCTCTTCGGCCGTCAACTGCATCGACATGTCGAGAGTGGTAAAAATTTTCAATCCCTCCCTTTCCAGAACATCCTGCGGATAGAGATCGCCCAACTGTTGCTTCACGAAATCGATAAAATAGGGGGCAAAGACCGGCTTGATTTTGGATTTGGGAGTAATGATCTCTTCGTGCAGAGCTGCCTGATACATTTTTTGATCGATGACATTTCCCTCCAGCATTTTTTTCAAAACCAGGTCCCGTCTCTCCTTTGCTTTTTCTTTGTTGCGAAGCGGGGAATATTCACTCGGGTTTCTGATCATTCCAGCCAGCAGGGCCGCCTCGCCGACACTAATTTGTCGGATCTCCTTTGCAAAATAATGTTTGGAGGCCTCTGCCACACCAGTGACGCTGGAGGGCCCGCGCTGTCCCAGATAAATCTCATTCAGATAGGCCTCGAGAATTTCACCCTTGGTGTGTTTTCGCTCAAGGATGATCGCCATCATCGCCTCGTTTATTTTTCGGCTTAACGATTTTTTGGAGGTGAGAAAAAAATTCTTCACCAACTGTTGCGTCAGAGTGGAACCCCCTTGCACCAGCCTCAAGTGAAGCAAATCGGCCAGCCCCGCGCGCAAGATGGCGATCGGGTCGACCCCGTGATGGCTGAAAAAACGCTCATCCTCCACAACGATGATCGCCTCCAGAAGATGCTGGGGACATTCCTTCAAAGTCACCAGAGTTCTATCTTCCATCTTTGCATCAAAGAGTGTGGCAATCTCTTCGGGTTCCAGTTTTACCAGAGGGAGTTCTTCGTTTGATTCAAGATCAACGAGGCGTGCAATGGTATTTTGCTTTAATTCAACGCGAACCGGATAGCCGGTAAATTTTTCCAGGGGATACCCAAAATCATGCAGATAAATATCGATGTGCGCGGGGTTGAGAGAAAAATCGCCCGGGCCCTTCACATCCCCCGACACCTGACGATAGCCCAGGCGCTCCAATTTTGAAACCAACCCGCGTCTGGCGGTATCAATGCCGGGATAGAGATATTCGGTGTCAGAAAAAACGCGGGATGGGATATTCCAACGACGGCTGTGGGTGAATTTTTCTTCGACTGTTTTTTCCAACTTATAAAACTGCCATCCCATAACAACGGCCACGACTCCAAAAAACCCCAGAAAGACAAGCAACCACCGCATGATCCGACGCACGATCCGACGCCTCTTTTTGTGGATGGGGTGAAATCTTTTTCGAAGATCTTCTTTTTGAAGTTTCCTTGGCATTTATATCCGTTTCACCAGCGCACCTATTATATTCCGCTCCACTTGCAACCCATAGAGGACGTTCACTTCGCGAATGCCCATGGGGCTGGTCACATTAATTTCAGTCAGATGCCGACCAATCACATCGAGCCCCACGAAGTAAAGTCCCTCTTTTTTGGCCCATTTTCCAACCCAGGTCGCAATTTTTTTGTCATACGATGTCAAAACCGTTTTCACAAAGTGCCCCCCCTGATGCAGGTTGGCGCGAAATTCCCCGGCACGGGGGATTCTCAAAAAACCCCCCAGAATTTTTCCATCCCAGAGAAGTATTCTTTTGTCACCGATCTTCGCCGCCGAAAGATATTCCTGCGCGATGACAGGCTCTGTTTCATCGGCAGTCATTTGTTTGATTTTTTTTTCGATGTCCGATGTCCGATGTCCGATGTCCGTTTTTTTAAACCAACAGATCCCCAACCCTCCGCTCAAGTTCAGCGGCTTCAAAACAATCCCTTTCGAAAATTTTCGGCTCCACTCTAGAATCTGCGCCGCACAGGAGCTGACAAGAGTGTTTGGAGCAAAAGGGAAATCGAGCGAAGAGAGTTTCTCATTAAAACGTATGATTGCGGAGGGACGGTTGACCATCAAAACTTTTTTCTCCAGTTTCTCGAGTAGCCAGAGATGCTTCAGATAGGCCATGTCAAAGGGAGGGTCCTTGCGAAGAAACAGGCAATCCAATGTTTTCAGGTTGAGAGGGGTTTCTTTGAGAATGCGATAAAAACAGTGTTTGTTCTCTGTCATCTCAATCTTTTTGACGCGACCCCACACCTCATTCTGTTTCAAAAAAAGGTCCTTCGCTTCGCAAACAAAAATGGAACCCCCAAGCCTTGCCACCTCGCGCATCAAAAAGAGGGTCGTCTCTGCTTCACGATCAAAACTATCAAGGGGATCGGCCACAAAACCGAAGGAAAGTTTTTTGAGCATGCATTCTATGTAGCGTTTTGAAGTGGCCGAAGCAACGACAGGATTTTTTCACGGGCGGCCTGTGCAAAATCGTGGCCGCTGGAGGCAAAGAGAACACTGCGGGAGAGGTTGATCAACAAGCCGGCACCATTGGAATCGGAGCCATTTTGAAGTGTCGCATTCAGATCACCGCCCTGCTCCCCCACACCGGGAACCAGAAAGGGAAGATTACCCACCACCTCACGCACTTTTTTCAACTCTTCCGGATAGGTGGCTCCCATCACCAATCCGCAATTTTTATTTTTGTTCCACTTTCCTGAGACTTGCCTTGCCACCCGCACATAAAGCGGCTCTCCACCAACATCGAGATCCTGAAACTCTTTTCCACCGAGGTTGGAGGTGCGACACAAAATAAAACAGCCTTTGTCTTTGTAATCCAAAAAAGGCTGGAGCGCTTCCCCACCCAGATAGGGGTTCAAGGTCACTGCATCGGCACCAATATCTTCAAAGGCCGCCTGGGCATAGGCCCTGCTAGTGTTACCGATGTCTCCGCGCTTGGCGTCCAGAATCACCAAGGCTTGCGGCGCTTTTTCATGAATAAACCGGATCGTTTTTTGCAACGCCTCCAACCCGGCAAGACCTTCAGCTTCATAAAAAGCGCTGTTGGGTTTGAAAGCGGCGACCTGGTCGAACGTCGCCTCGACAATAGCCTGATTAAAAGAGAGTTGGGTCTGACCCCTTGGAAGTTTGGAAATATCACTATCCAGACCGATACAGAGAATTTTTTTCTGCCGGGAATTGTTTTTTAAAATCTCCTGAAAAATCCGCAAAGACATGCCAAGTGTCTACCTGCACTGACACAGCTTGTCAAAAAATCTTTTTGAGAACTATTGACAAACATTACCACTTCCCTTAGAAGGCCGCTCGACTTGGAGTTGAAGTTGCTAGCGAAGTGGCCGAACCTGACCGTTTAGTGCCCTTATTTTCTAGCCTTTAAAAAATAATCTTACGGAGAATTCTTATGGGAAACTGCGTCACCGTCCATTCTATTGCGCACGACCAGGTCACCGGCTTTTCGATCATAGCGGAAGTCGACCCGGTCCCCTGTAATTTCGGCACTCTGAAATTCAACGCCGAAAATTCTGGTCTTAAGAGCCTCTGGAACGACATCTTTGTCCTCGATCTCGAAAACGGAGAAAACGTCAAAACAGCTCTGCAAGCCATTGATAGAAATTTGTTGCGATCGCGACTGGGCAAAAACGAGGAAATCCGCACCAGCGGAGACCGTATCTATCGCCAATTCCGAATAAAAGATTACACCGGAACAATCGTGACCTATCGTTTCAATGACGGGAACAATGTCTGCGATGCCGTGACGGTCCAGATCATGAAAGGCGGTAGAGAGATTTTTAAAATCACCCTTGGCGCCGAAAACGGCGTCAACGCCTTCACCGAAAGTGCGATGGCCTATCTTAGCATCCAACCGGAAGCAGACCCCACCAGCCCGGTTGCCATTCCGAACGACAAAAAACCTTCCCGCCCCTCAAAAATTACCGGCGACAAAGTTGCGTTAAATCGCTAAGATACCCCCTGTTGGAGGGGTGTCTGAGCGGTTGAAAGAGCCGGTCTTGAAAACCGGTGAACCTTTACGGGTTCCGTGAGTTCGAATCTCACCCCCTCCGCCAAGTTTTAACAAGGAGGCAACATGACAAAAACGGCGTTGAAAGTGGCGGGGTCTGTTTTTCTGCTGGTGGCACTGGCTCATTTGAGCCGGATTGTTTTGAATTTTGACTTCGTCGTTGACGGTTATCTGGTTCCACTATGGGTCAACTGGATCGGCCTTTTTGTCTCTGGCGGGCTCTCCCTCTGGATGTTCGACACCCAAAGATAGAGGGTCTTTTTTTATTTGCAGATGACAGATATTGCGCCCGGCCCGCATCCACTTTTGTTCAAAGTAGGTGGGCTTGGCGCGTATCTCTGTCTTCGATGTCTCCGGCAGAAGTTTCCAACCGGCAATTTTCCGAATTTCTTTCAAAACCGCATCGGCGTAGGGCTTTTCATCGGTGGCAAACAACAACTCGCCTTCCGGTTTTAAAAAACCCTGAAGCACTTGCAAAAAATCTCCCGACAACAATCGCCACAGGGCATGCCGTGTTTTTGGCCACGGATCGGGGAATAAAATATAAATTTTTTCAAAGGACTCCTTTTTAAAATATTGCGGTAATAAAATGCGCGCATCGCCCCAGAGAAGTGTCACATTTTTTGCAAGATTTCTTTCCAGACGCCTGCCGATCTGGCGAAACCGTTTTTCACGGAGCTCGATGGCCGCAATTTTTTTGCCCGAAAACTCTTTGGACAAGGAAAGCAGAAAGTCGCCGTTGCCAGGGCCTATCTCCAGAATATCAGTTTCAAAGACCTCCGGCCTGACCGGATAAAAGAGGGTCTCTTTTTTCTGCACATGTTCAATGGGAAATGTTTTCATTTAAATTGCCACAGCCGCCTATTTCAGGTTAAACACCGGGTGTCAATGGCCGACCCCGTCAAAATCCCATTTCCCTCTAGTCCCAGACTTTTTCGCCACCCGGATTCAGGCCAGTGGATGGAGCAGTCCATTACAATGGAAGCTCTGGATAAAATGTGCCCCCAAAAAGATTTTCTTCCGCTGGCCAATGAAAAAAACGAAGCGGCGGCGACCGTATTTATCGAAGCCGATTTCAACAGGGATGGCATTGAAGATTATCTTTTTGGCTATCGCCCTCCTTCCATCCCCTCCATTTTGCGATTATTTTTGGTCGATGGCCGTGAAGGCATGCCCGAACTTTCAAAATATCTGTTGGCAGAGGAAGCCGAAGCAATACTGGACCCGAATTATTTTGGCGACTTGTCCTCTAAAGTCGTCCGTTTGTGCGTGTATGACGGCAATATCTACAAAGTCACTGTTGGCAAAGACGAACAATTTTCTTCTGCGGCCCTTCTCAATCAACTGGATACCTGGCAGGCGGCGCCTTTTTATCCGGAGTTTTGGACACAACCCACTATCAGAAGATCGGTGGCGCAGTTTAAAAATGATTGGGAAAAATTCAAAAAAGATATCGAAGAATTTTCAGCAAAATATGACAAAGAGGTTTCTCCCGAATTAACGGTGAAAGGGAACAATGGAGAAACGGAATGGGAATTAAAACTGGTTGTAACGGAAAAAATATTCAATCCCATCCCATTGCCGACAACGACCACTGTTATTGACGTGGCTGATTTTGCCGACCCCACTCTTGGAAAATATGAGCAAGATGATCTGACCGGAGGCAAAGATATCCAGAGACTCCTGAACGAAAAACTCTCTCCCGGAGAATGGAATCTCATGTATCGATTTAATCCCGGAAGAAACCCCATTCTCTATCAGATTGCCGAAGTCGACAGTCCCATTGCCTTTATGTTCATGCACGGAGCCACACTGGTGCACGATCGCAAGCGCTTCGGCCTTTCGCTCGAATATTATTATGGAGAACTTTATCTCTTGCCGGTCGATTTAAGCGATGTCAGCTCTGGCGATTCAGTCAGCGAGCTTCCTTTTCAGCAGAATATTCCGCTTCGGGTGGAACTGCACAATTTTTCGGTGAATGCGCTGACCCACTGGACCCATTTTGATTCGTGGGGAAATATTCAGGCCACCTTTGGCCTGGGGGTATTCTATGAATCTGGAACCATCTTTTATAGCCGTTACGGCATCAAGATTCCGCCACTCCGAGAGCTGACCGATATCACACCCACGGAACTCGAAACGGATGAAGGCCAGGAGAAAGTTCTCAAACGACTCAAGCTGACCGCAAAAAATGAAGAGGCCACCTACAATGCAGGTGGCCTCCGTCTTCAATTCAACCCTTATTACGAACGGGATATTTTTATCACAGGGCTCAATGTTGTGCTCGATACCGGCGTTCCCCTCAACGCCCACATGTTCGACCGGGACCGTTACGCGTGGCGATTTCTCATCACCGCCAACGCCGGATTGCGGTTTACCGTGCCAATCACGCGCTGATTGCCCAAATTAGCGGGCTGGTTCAACGTTACTATTGGGCCAATCTTGAAAAACCTCGTTGCTCACAAGCAACTGCCTTGGGGGCAATTCCCTTTCCGAACGATTATGATTGGGTGTATCGGTTGTGGGTGCCAGTTTCATATAGACCTTGATCCCCCACCATCTTCCGAGAAGCTCCGTCGTTTCAAACTTGCCCTCATCACCGACTTTATAAGCGTTAGCTCTGGCCTCCTCCGGTTTTACCCCAAACGAGACAATCTTTCGCGGCACATCGACCTCATCGGTAATATAAGAGCCATCCACCTTTTTTGTCCTTTTGGGAACAATATCTCCCACCTTGAAAGTCTTGTTCCAATACTCAAGGGTTTTCAACTCTCCAACATCGACAAAAACATCTTCACAGACAAAAGTGCCATCTGGTGCAGAAACTTTTGTTGCAATTTCAACCTTAAGATCCGTGGGTTTCCAATAGGCCACGGCTGATTGGTCATACTCCCAATCCCAGCTCACTTTGTCTTTACAACCATCATGATTAACATCCAAAGGCGTTGTTCCCATGTTCTTCTCCTTAAGTTTTTATTTAAATTCCACTGCGCCTTTTACGGTTTGGCATATCGGCCGGACTGAAGAGCTTGCAAAAAATCTCTTCTAAGCCTGCA
>JAUSII010000131.1 GCA_030648035.1 Deltaproteobacteria bacterium
TTCGTCGCTACGCTCCTCGCAATGACAATGCAGACAGTGCTACTCCGTCGGAGATTCGGCTTCCCAGGTTTCGTTGGTGGGGGATTCCCATTTGGCGTCGTCCCAGCTCAAGGGATATTCTTTGTCGCAATATTTGAAGCCCTCGGTGGTGATGGTGAGACTTTCGAAATAGGTGTCGAGCATGACGGCCAATCGTGCCGAAATTTTTCCGCGTGAGGCGGTTGACTTAAGCGCCGCGTGGCCTTGCGGGCTGTGGGGTGTGGAACCGGGGTGAAAGGTGAAGGAGCCCTCTTGAATCACTCCCTTGCGCGCACCGTAACTGACGTTGCAGAAAAACATGCACTCGTCGCTGTCGACGTTGAAGTGTCCATACGGTGCCGGAATATCTTTCGGATGCCAGCCTTCCATTTGCGGCACAAACGAGCAGAGTGAAAAACCGTTGTTGGGAACATTGCCCGCCTGAAAAGTCTGGTGGACCGGCGGGGCGGTGTGAATCTCGCGCGCGATGCCGTGATGATTTTTGATTGGAAACACAAACGGATAGAGTGCCCCTTCCCAACCGCAAACATCAAACGGATGATGGCCCAATGTTGTTTTTGTCACCTTGCCGCCATTGTGTTTCACAAAAATGGTGAAGTCGCCGCGCTCATCTCTTGGAGCAAAAAGTTCGGGTGTGATGATTTCAGTTTCAACGACCGGTGACATCAATGTGGCTTGCCCGCCTTTGTTGAAATAGTGCTGGGGAAAAGTGATCGGGTGGACCGATTCGGTCAGCATGAACCACGCCTGTTTGGAAGCAAGATCGATGCTATAGGTCGTTCCCTTTGGCACAACAATATAATCTTCCGGTTGAAAGGGGAGCGAGCCGTATTCCGAATGAAGTGTTCCGGTGCCGTTTTGAACATAATAAATTTCGTGCATCTCGCCGTTGCGGAAATATTCATTTTCGGAAAAACCGGCTGTCGGTTTGATAATCGACATCACCGTGCGCGGCCCAAACACAATCGGTTTGCGCGCGCGCAGGGCATCTCCGCCATAGGGCATCTCTCCCGTCAGGATGTGATAGGGCTGAAGCACTTCGGATTCTTTTGGGGCCTGCAATGCAAAATTAAAATCGGCTTTGACGGGGGCCTTGACCTGCTCGGTCGGATAGGAGCGGACGTGCATTTTGCGCGACCACGGTCCGCTAAAACCATAACTGCCGTGAATCATCTCAAGGGCCAGTACTCCGGGAATGGCATAAAATTCGGTGTGCGGTGTTGCTGGCAGTTTTCCTTTTTTGATGATCATTACTATAAAACCCCCATTCTGTCATCGCGAGCCCGAAGGGCGTGGCGATCCCGGGATTGCTTTGGGCTACGCCCTCGCAATGACAATATTATTTTTCAATGCACCGATCCCCTCGGCTTCCAGAATTATTTCGTCGCCGTCTTTTAGCCACGGATATTTTGCCGGCTCCACCTCTTTGCCATCCACCACCTTTGCAGAAAATTCGGCGATGCAACCGCTGCCGACAGTGCCCGAGCCGATGATGTCGCCTGCCCAGACGCCGATGTTTTCACGTCCCAGAAAGGCCAGAATTTTCGGGAAGCTCCAATAGACGGTGTTGTAGTTGGATTCGGAGCGGACTGCGCCGTTGATGGTGAGTTTCATCGGAATATCGGGAACGCCATTGTCATCAAATTTAAATTGCGAAGCCGGCACTAGCTTGGGGCCGATGCTGGTCCCGATGATCGATTTGCTGTGGGCCACCGAGAGGCCCATATCCATGTCGAGTTTCTGATAATCGCGGGCCGACCAGTCGTTCATCAGCGTGAAGTAGCAGTGCTCCTGGATGAAAGCGGCGGCCGTTTTTTCGTCGGTGAAGCGGCCCTCTTTGCCGACAATCAATGCGATCTCAAATTCATAATCGGGCTTTTCAATAAAGCGGGGGATGGTGACAGTCCCCGGCCCGAAGAGCTTGTCCGGCGGGCAGATGCCGACATAATAGCCGGGACGTTTATACCAGCCTTCCGGAACTTTTGCGCCGCGCTTCTCGCGAATCTGGCGCACATGCTTTTCAAAACCGAGGAAATCGTAGAGGGTGCGTGGGTTGATTGAATCTAACAGCGGCCAAGGAAATGCATTTTTCATGCGTTTGCCATACCCATTTTTTCTTGTTGTGACAACGCAAAATACTAACGCAAAATAAGAAACCCCCAGCTTTTCAGCTGAGGGTTTTTTGGTAGCGGGGCCTGGATTTGAACCAGGGACCTCTAGGTTATGAGCCTAGCGAGCTACCGGGCTGCTCTACCCCGCATCGAATTTCAAAGATGTGTGGCTTCTAGAGGAATTGGATTGGAATGTCAAGTCAGGGTCGATGCGCTGTGATGCACCGAAGTCAACTTAGAGAAGTCTCTGGAGGCGAAAGAGTGATCGTTGTCCCGACGCCGACGGTGGATTCGACCGTCATCGTCCAGCCGATGTCTGTGAGGCGTTGGCGGATGAAGCCCAAGCCCCGGCCTGTCCCCTCGATCTCTGGATGTTCGCGATCTCCTTCAAAAACCCCGGCGATATTTTCAATGCCCAGTCCGTTATCCTCCACTACCAGCGCGGAGTTTTGGGCATCCCATCGGATTCGGATCGACTTCTCCGTCTTGGTCGGATCGCAATATTTGACGGCGTTGTGAACCAGCTCGGTGAGGGTTGTTTCTATCTTCTCCCTCTTTTTCTCGTCTTCGATGGCAATCTCTTCGGGACAATCTATCTCAACCCGAATCCCTTTGGCTTGTGCCGCCAGGATATTATTCAAGCTCGCATTTTTAAAAATGCGCAGCAAGCTGTTGAAGTGAAGATTTGTTTCGGCCAGATATTTGAGAGCCTCTATATCGATTTTCCCTGTGTCGGAGAGTAATCCATCTATGGCGATATTCATTGCGACAAAAATTCTGTCGGCCCCGTCATGCAATAATCTTCCGGCTTGTGCGTTGTCATCCCACCCGGGAGTGTTTTCATGATGAAGTGAGTATATCGATTTGATGACCATTTCGCCTATCCCGTTTCTGAAAGCGAGCAGGCGTTCTCCGAGTTCGGTATTCAGCGCGATGCGGCCAGAGATAATTCCTTCCGTAACATTTTTGAATTCATTTTCGGCGATTTCAGTTGCAAGGATGGCAAACGCCATCCGGTCTTTGGCCTCTGTCATCTTTTTAATCTGCGGCCAGTGTTCCAGCACCACCTTTGCCGCCTCCACTTGATCGGCGGGTTCGCCCGTGTAGAGAGGGGGAAAAATTATTTTTAATATGGCCCGCTGGGCTTCAATGTCGTGGGCGTCGGGGTCGGCGGCAAAACATTTTTGGGCAAATTCATTGGCGGGTTCGAGAAGTACACCAACTAGCCAGTCCATTTTTTTGAAAGGCTCATGGGACAGGACTCGAAGAGCCAACCATTGTTTATCTACTGCCTCTCTGAATAGCGTGTCCAAGCCAGTATCTTTTAGGGGAGGATGGGACTGATATAATTTCCCCCATATCGTCCCCGGCCCCTCCATAAAATCCTTCGCCCGTTGTGAAATTTCATTGAGTGTCAGCTTTTTTTGCAGTGCCTCCAACGCCAAACCGAGACGGAACTCATTAAACATCCGCATGGCAATCCGCCCGCATTTCAAATCATCGCCGTCGCGGTGGGCTTGGAGCATCGCTTCAGTTTGGGTACGGTATTTCCAGTTTTGCGTTGCCGCTGGCACTTTTGCCAACACCTCACTCCAAACCATTTGCGGTGTGGCGCTGATGAGATGGCCGATTCTTCTCTGCCCGCCGCTCTGATTCAGATGAGCCATGAAAACGGCGGCGCGATCGGGGTCGACGGAATGAAAGGCGGCTACGACGATGGGCAAGTCGATAACCGCGGCTGTGTCGGAGAGTTGTGCCGCCGCATAACCCGCCAGCAGGGCGTCGCTGTAGATGGCGTTCGTAACGCCGAAAAGAGTCTGGGTCGAAGAGGCAAAAGTGGAGATCATTTTTTAGCCCCATTGGGTTGACGACTTTCGCGAATAAAAGGTTTCCATTTATTTTCGTTGAATTTGCGGATCATTTCTTGGGGATCGATCCCGCTTTTTTCAAGTTCTCTTCGTTTGGCCCAATACATTTCGGTCATGATATTTGCAAATTGCACTTCTGGAACCATTTCCAAAAGAACGGAAACCCAGTTGCGATCTTTTTTTCCCCTTCTGAAAGCTTTTTCTCTGGCACGCGTGGTCTCGATGGAGAGATCGTTGTCTTGCCAGTAACGGTTGTGCACAATGCCCCTGTCTTTAATAAAACGTCCTGTTTCCAGATCGCAGATTTCCATGGCCAATGAACCGTTGCCGTCATGCAGTTGAGTCGATCCATCTCCCATGCCGTGATCAAATCTAAGAAAAGTCATGATCGCAAACTGTTCCGCCAGTGTTTTGGCGGCCCATTCCACATAATTTTGAACGGTCATGGTGTCCAGACCCAATTCGCGCATTAGTTTTTCTTTTGCATGCTCAATGAGCTTCTCCGGATGGGGGGCCGTTCTAAGATCATCCATGCGCAACTGTTCACGTCTCAATTCCCATATCGTGGCCTGATGTTGTGGTGCACCCGAAAGGCGTGTGTGTCCTTCTCGAATCTGTTGATGATCGACGATGCCAAGGACCAACGATGTTCTAAAGCCCAAGGGGCCGGCTATGTCATGCAACAAATTGCTTAAATAAAAACGGTTGAGGGCTTCGTCATATCCGGAGAGGCCGTCACGCACTTCTGCTCGCCCCAGACGCGCACGAAATGTGCGCCCCACTCCGATGCCGTTTAAATGATTCCAGCGTCCCTGCTCTTCAATCATGAAATCGACCGAGCGACCCGTGCCGCCGGAAAAACCGAAGGCATATTCGTTAAAACGATACCAATCGGGTGCGGGATCTATGGTGCGCAAAAATAGATCTTGGAGCACTGTCAGATTCAATCCTTCTGTTTTCACCAAAGGGGTCTGAAGGGCCATGCGCGATTTTCCTGTGTGCCGCATGGCTTCATAAGAGGCGTCGTAGGGATGAAAGAGATGGCTATGCGGATGAAACCAAAGTTGTCTGACTTGAGCCACTACACTTTGGCCATCAAGAGGCATGGTCAGCGGCACCAGGCCGGTGGTCCAGCTTTGCATCTCTGATCCGGGGAGAATGAGGAGGTGCTCTGATGGAATCCCGATTTGTGCGGCGATATTTTGCCAAATGTAATGGAGATCACAAAGAACTTGCGTATTTTCCCTGAATGTCCAAAATGGATTTGCACGGCGTAATGGAATAACTGAAACAGACATGTAAAATTCGGGGTTGAAGGGATCTTCGTTGGCCTCTTGCACAAGTCGGGCGGCATAAGCAGACACCGGAGTGCCATTGGGGAAAGTACCCACCCAGACTTGCAGACTCAAGTCATCCACGGCAGAAGCGGGAAGGTTAAAAACTTTGGATATGTCGGCGTTTCTGTCCCATAGAGAGAGAGTCACATCGATATTTGTCAGACCTTTCATCTCCTGATATTGAACCGCCATTTCGGCGGCATTGCGGATATGCCAAATATAGTATTCGGCGTAATCGGCCCCGAGAAGATTTTTTTTCACCAAGCCTTCCAAAAAATCGGTCATGGCTTGGATGGAGGCATCAGAAAGGGAGAGGATGTCGGTCGGTTTTTTTAAACGTTCTTCGTCGCGTGTGAAACCGAAGTCCATCATCAGGCCTTCGAACCGTTTTCCTAAACTCGGTTCCTCTGATTTTAGATCCTCCTGAATATCGGTTAGAAGATGAAGCGATGAAAAATAGGCCTCTTTCATGTTGTTGACCATGGGCTCGGTCGGGACCGAAACAGTTCCCTGTTCTTTGGGAAGGCGAAGCCAGGTGCCCAAGGGTGCATGCAAAGTCCATCGGGAGTGAAAACCGTTTTCTTCGCAATCGCTTTCCAAAAGCAGACGTGCTTCGCGCTGGAGTCTCGGCTCAATTTTTAAAAGAGGGGGGGTGGCCAAAAATCCCCCTTGGGTGGCCCAGGAATATTTTTCCAAACAACGGACAATCTGCTTCCATAATTTTTTGGAGGTTCCATGCAGAATCCTGGCCATGGTCATTTGTGACATACGGGCAAATTCCAAGGCATTGGGGTCGGGGTTGACCAGTTCTTCTTTGTAGGTATCGAGCAATTCTCTGAAATTTCTGGCGTCAAATCGTTCATTCTCTGTGGAAGCCTGCGACCCATAGGCATTGGCAAGAGGTCCAAGTTCGGCGCCCAAGGCGGTGGTCGGGGCCAAAGCCAAGGCTAGTCCGGCATCCATGGCATTACGGTATACATCCGGGGTGACGCCCAAAAATAAATTTGTGGTTTGTGTTATGGGGATCATATCACAGGCGTTTTCCGTCCCATTTTCTAAGGAAGGATTGAAATTGGTTCCACAGTGCCAACAGTTGCGGGTCTTCCGAACGGGGAAAAAGATCGATGAGACGTGTAAATTCCATGGAATAGGCCCGGTCGAAACGTCGGCGGGCTTCTTCGTCACCGGCCGGGATATTGTCGGAGCGGAGCCGAAACCTTTCAACAAATAGGGGAAGTTTTCCCATTAATTGTTCGGCCAAGCGTACCTGCTCCCCGGTGGAGAGAGAAGCAACCTCTTCGGGTGTGAGGCTGGCCAACTCGAAACCTCCGTCGACACGACGCGAGGAAGAGGTGTTTGCGGGGACCGCCAGAGTGTGGCGTCCGAAATCGAGAATATAAGTTCCCTTTTCAATTCCGGCATCGAGTCTCCAGCCGAGTGCTGTCAGATAGCGGTTCAGCACCGGATCGGTTTTCAACGGCCAAGTTACAGTTTGTTTGGATTTTGGCCCAATGCCGGAGGCACTGATGGGGCCATCGACACGGCTTTTCAAAACCAATTTTCCTTCTCTCCAGAATCGCTCCAGAAATTGGGCCTCCACCCAGACCATGACAGCGTTGGCCAGTTCGGAACGGGCAACGGAAGTTCTGAATCCGTAAGATCCCAAAACGGGGTGGGGCATGTTCATACGGTAACTGGCCAGATCGTTCAAAGCCTGGATAAGTGTTTTTTCTTTTTGTTCGACACTGTTCAAATGATGGGTGGTGGCGGCGCCAAAGGCGACTAAAAGCATTTTGCCCGAGGTAAAAACAGAACTGACCCAGCCGGCTTCGAGACTCCCCTCGGGAAAAGTAGGCCTCTGTTGCAACAGCGCATCGGCTTCCTGTTGATATTTTGCAAGAAGATGTCGGGCTTCTGCAAGACCGCCATTGTCCAAAGCGGTAATCTGCTGTTGGTAGCGGCGTGTCAGGCTTTCCATTTCACCCAGAAATTTTTCCGCTAGTGCCATTTTTTCTTCGGCACTTTTTTGTGGAGGGATTGTTTCGCTGGTTTCGTTAATGCTGGATAACATCCGCTGTGTTCTCTGGAGAGATTCGAAACCGGTGCTGGCAGGGGCCTGATTCCCCCAGCGTCTTTGAACGTGCGCAATCATTTTTGCCCAATCGGTGGCAGAGACCGCCTGCAGAGCGACTCCGGCATAGAGGCGATATTCCATGGCCCCTTCTACCGAACCTTTTTCAAGAGCCGCATGAAATTGGTCGATTTCTTTCCGGAATTGTATCGATGTTGTGGCGCCAGTCTCTTTGGCGGCCTCATGCAACGAAAGGAGGGCCGCACTCAATTCTGAAGTGATCGGTTCTTTATAAAGTTTGGCTCCCGCGGTCGTAGGATCGCTAAAAATAGCCGTTTGGGTAGCTTCCAAGCCTCCAAACAGGATCGTCGGGGCAAATAGGCCAAATGAAGATGGGTTCAAAATAGTCATAAAGGTCTCCTTACTTATTATCGGCAATCTTCAGAATTTGTTGCTTGAGCTGAAAACACCCACCTGAACCGGACGGCGTCTTAATTCCAAGCTCGGAAAAAGATAATCTCTCTCATGCAGATTGCTGCGGCACCATCTTAAAGAAAAATGGAGTTTTTTTAATCCGCGAAAATAGCGCCACGGGTCGTCGGTCTGCAGAAAAATCAGCGCCCCCTGGGCCAGATTTTCGGTGAGCATCTCCGGTGTCACGGCATCATAGCCCCCTTTGGAACGCCAGCCACCATCGCGCGGTGGCGGATGCGGCCAGAAGGCCAGATCGTAGCGTGTGTCAGGGTGCGCTTCTCCGACCGCTGAAAAAACAAGTTGTCCCTGTGTGAGAGCCTCACTCACAAATGCAAAGCGCTCTCTCAAGAAATCATGCACGGCCGGCATTTCCCGCGACACCACCCTCACACCCCGTTTTACAAGGTGTTGCAGAGTAAAAATATCCTGCGTGCCGTGTGCCGCCACGAGTGCCACTGGGTCTATTCGCTCGCGCGGAGTAAATCCGCGCTCGCTAAAGTCAGGGGGCGCGTCAAAACGCTCCCGCCTGACCACCCCCGTTTTGAGACCGACGACTCTCTCCACGGTGGCGTCCAATCGTACAAATGTTTCCGGTGTTGCCTCGGCCATGAAACGGGCCCTCTCCATGGTGTCAATCGGCAGGGGTGGGTTTATGTTTTCCGCCCAGGTTTGGTCCATCACCTGTGTGATCGGTTGCAACGGTTGAACGGCCGGAAGAAAAAGGGGAGGGCTCATACTTCTGTATCGGCAAACCGCAAATATTGTTGCTTGCATGACAAAAGGGAGCGGTTACCTTGCTGCAAGCCGCATCTTAGCAACTTATTTTGAGATCTGACGATAAGGATATTAGAAAGGATTTTTTTATGACGTATTTGAATGGTGTGAATGCTGTGGCTCTTGCTGTGGCCAACTCGGCAACGGCGGGAGAGGCGGCGGCTGTATTGATGTCTGTCCCCGCAAGCGGTGAACTGTATGATGTGTTTCGCGGGATTGAAGGGGCGGTCGGAGGGGTGAACCAATCTCTGGCGACTCTGTTAAAGGGGTCCACCATTGCTTTCGTGAAAGCTGTGGCGAGTGATGTTGTGAAGGCGGCTGATATCAAGGTGGGATTCGCAACCAACCTTAAAAATATAAAACCGCGACATTGGCCCAAGGTTCAAGAAAGTCTGGTCGCCTTGGGAGGAATTTTTGCTCCTCCGATATTGGCTGGCAAACAGGTCCAAAGATCGATCCGAAGTGCGGCCGTCAGCCCTGTTACAGGAGGACCTGCAAATGTCGTCCACAGAGGCCTATCATATTATGCCGGGCTGATGATTGTGGTCAGGCGCAATGGATTGAAAGAGGTCGTGGAGGAAGCGGTTAGAAATGCCGCTCCCACCATTTATCCGAATGGGGCCGGCGTTCTCAATTTCCATGATCGCGGTGCTGGCGATACTCATGCCCTGATTCTGGCCACCCTTGCAGTGAGCGAATATGAACATTCCTTGAATAGTTTGGGAGAAGACGGCTCTCTCATTCCCGAGGAGTGGCGGGCGTTGAATCCTGCAAAACACTTGCGTGACGGCACTCTGCGCGTGATTGTCAAAATAGATGAAGTGGATAATCAGGCCCGGGTCACCTATGACCACCCAAATAATCTTCTGACTTTTTCCAATCTGCCGCCACTGGAAGATATTTATAATCATGAAAAAAATCCAAACTATTTGCATCTTCCGGTGACCTCAGTTGTGGTCGGCGCCATTTTGCGCGGGCTTGCAAACAGTCAGACAGAATACAACATGGCGCAGGTTGTCGATGCCGAAATTCAGCAGTGGCTTACACTGATCGGCCAGACCGGGATCGATGCCGCCGCCAAAACGGCCGCCAATGTCGAGACCGCCTTTCGCAAAGAGGAGATTCGCAGAAAAGAAGAACTCAAAAAAAAATGGCCTGTGGAAGTGGTGCGTCTCTATGGCGATCTTTTGGACAAAAAACGGCACAACCTCTCTTTCATTGCGGCTCGGGCGATGCTCTCTGTAGACAGAATGGATATGGCTTATGAAGCGGCGCTTCAGCAATTTATCCGGAGACAGGAGGCAGAGAAGTTTTTTCAGGCGATATCGGAAATGGACCGGTATCGGAAAAGCGATCTTCCCATGTTGAGATTGGAAGGTTCTCGTCTGGTGGTGGAGACAATCGAGTTTTCGAAATGGGAGGAAGATGCCCTGCCGATTCTCATGAATAGAAACGCCGCAGTGATTGCGCGTCTTCACAAACTCAAAAATCCGGGCGCCGATCCAAAATCGTCGGAGGCATTGAGAATACTTTGCATTCTTTATGCCCGCGCTGCATTTTCCGCCTTTGAAAAAGGAGACAGCGTAAAGGGATCAAGGATTATTGAAAAAATGCTTCTCCCCCTGATCCGTTTTCAGGTGGAACGTGTGGGATAAATCGAATATCGTTGCCAAAATTTTTGGGTGGGGTATGAAGCGGCGTCGATGAATTTCAGACCAACCCATGCGATCGTAGATCTTGCCGCGTTGAAAAATAATTATCACGAGGCCCAAAAGCGCATTCCCAAATCGTGCGGCATTTTGGCGATGGTGAAGGCGGATGCCTATGGCCATGGCGCTGTTCCCGTCTCCAAATTTTTGGAAGCCTCCGGCGTTTCTGCTCTCGGAGTGGCGACGATCGAAGAGGGGGTCGAGCTTCGCACCTCGGGAATCCAGACACAAATTCTGGTGATGGGGGG